>JAAURK010000168.1 GCA_012032275.1 Tabrizicola sp. | reverse complement strand
GCCTCGTGATCCCGGTCAATCGCGGCGCAGACCGGCGGCTTCGGCCGCAAGTGCGGTGATCGCCGCCCAGTCGCCCGCGGCCAACCGGTCTTTCGGTGCGACCCAGCTTCCGCCCACGCAAAGGACATTGGACAGGCCAAGATACTCCGGTGCGATCTTCAGGCTGATGCCGCCTGTGGGGCAGAACCGGACCTGCGGGATCGGCGAGCTGACGGATTTCAGATAGGCCGCCCCGCCCGCCTGTTCGGCCGGAAAGAACTTCTGGACCGTATAGCCTTTCTCCAGCAGGGCCATGATCTCGGAGGCCGTGGCCGCACCGGGCAACAGCGGCAGGCCTTGTTCGGCGCAGGCGTCAAGCAGCCGGTCCGTCGCTCCGGGTGACACGCCAAACGTCGCGCCCGCAGCCTTGGCCGCCTTCACATCCGCAGGCGTCAGAAGCGTCCCCGCACCCACATGTCCGCCCGGTATCTCGGCCATGGCGCGGATCGCGTCCAGCGCGGCAGGGGTGCGCAATGTGACCTCAAGCGCGGGAAGCCCGCCCGCGACCAGTGCCCTCGCCAGCGCACCGCCTGGGCACGATCGTCGATCACGAGAACCGGAACGACCGGCGCGAGGCGGCAGATCGTCTCGGCGGCGCGGGATTGGTCGGCGGGGGTCATGTCAGCTCCTTCTTCTGCGGCATCGCGAGGGATGTCGGATGCGGGAGCCTCCGGCGGGGATATTTGCCGCCAAGATGAAGGGAGCGAAGAGGGTCGCGCCCCATCTCGGGCCGTTTGCACGGGGGAGACGGAGCGCTTTCACCTTGGGCGGTCATCGGCGTCCCCGCCTGTACCGCCCGATGACCCTGTTCCGGAAATCCTTTCATCTTGGTTAAAATATCCTCGCCGAAGGCAAGATTCCTGATTTGCGATCCTTCATACAGCCTTGCCGGTTACAGAACCAGTGCCGCGCCGGAGGTTGCGGGGCCGGCATGGGTACGGAAGATCTCGAAAAGCTCGCGCCCGATCCCGTGGCCGTTTGCCGCAAGATCAGCGGTCACCGGTTCGCGCTGCGCGAAATCGGCGGCAAGGACGGAGAGCGTGCCCGCCACCGCGTCGAGACGGATGACATCGCCGTCGCGAAGTCGGGCAAGCGGGCCGCCGCAGGCCGCCTCGGGCGAGACGTGGATCGCTGCGGGCACCTTGCCGCTTGCGCCCGACATGCGGCCGTCGGTGACCAGCGCCACTTTCAGCCCGCGGTCCTGCAGCACCGAGAGCATCGGCGTCAGCGAATGGAGTTCCGGCATGCCGTTCGCGCGCGGCCCCTGAAAACGGACGACGACCACGCAATCGCTGGTGAATTCATCTGCCCTGAAGGCGCGTTTCACCGCCTGCTGATCGTGGAAGATGCGGGCCGGGGCTTCGATGACATGGCGTTCGGGGGCAACGGCAGAGATCTTGATCACCCCGCGCCCGAGATTGCCGTCAAGCTGTTTCAGCCCACCGACCGGCGCGAAAGGGTCGGCTGCGGGGCGCAGGATCCTGTCGTTCAGCGTGGCGGCGGGGCCATCCTGCCAGGCGATCTTGCCATCACGCAACGTGGGTTCCTGACGATACCGCGTCAGCCCGTCGCCAAGCACCGTCTTCGCATCGGGATGCAGAAGCCCCGCATCCAGAAGCTGGCCGATCAGGAACTGAAGCCCGCCAGCAGCATGGAAGTGGTTCACGTCGGCAAGGCCGTTGGGATAGACCTTGGCCATCAGCGGCACGGCCTCGGAGAGATCGGCGAAATCCTGCAGGTCAAGCTCCACCCCCGAGGCGCGCGCCATGGCGGGGAGGTGGATCACCAGATTGGTGGAGCCGCCCGTCGCCATCAGCCCGACAATGCCGTTCACATAGGCGCGTTCGTCCAGGATCTCTCCCACCGGGCGGAAATCGTTGCCAAGCGCGGTGATCGCTGCGGCGCGTTCGACGGCGGCGGAGGTCAGCGCATCGCGCAGCGGTGTGCCGGGGTTCACGAAGCTTGCCCCCGGCAGATGCAGTCCCATGAACTCCATCAGCATCTGGTTGGTGTTGGCCGTGCCGTAGAAGGTGCAGGTTCCCGGGCCGTGATAGCTGGCCATTTCGGCCCGCATCAGATCTTCGCGCGTCGCCTTGCCTTCGGCAAAGGCATTGCGGACGCGGGATTTCTCATCGTTCGGTAGGCCGCTGGTCATTGGCCCCGCGGGCACGAAGATTGTCGGCACATGGCTGAAGGTTGCGGCCGCCATGATCAGGCCCGGCACGATCTTGTCGCAGACGCCAAGATAGAGTGCTGCATCAAAGCAGTTGTGGCTCATCGCGACACCGGCGGCGAGGGCGATCACATCGCGGGAAAAGAGCGACAGTTCCATCCCCGGCTGGCCCTGGGTCACGCCGTCGCACATCGCGGGCACACCCCCCGCGACCTGCGCCGTCACCCCCGCCTTGCGCGCGGCGGCGCGGATGAGGTCGGGGTAGCGTTCGAACGGCTGATGGGCAGAAAGCATGTCGTTATAGGCCGTCACGATCCCGATGTTCGGGACGCGGCTTGCGGCAAGCGCTTCCTTGTCTTCGGACATCGCGGCATAGGCATGGGCCTGGTTCCCGCAGGAAAGATGCGCCCTCACCGGACCCTCGGCCGCCGCCGCCGCCATCCGCTGAAGATAGCGCGCGCGGCTGTCGATGGACCTTTCGCGAATGCGGTCGGTGACGCGGGCAATGGTGGGATGCAGGGTCATGGCGGGCTCCGGCTTTGGCTTTGTCACTTATAGCAGGCCCTGTTAGCGCTAACAACAGGCCATCGAGGGGTTTGGCCAAGGATACCATCGGGGCGCCGTGGGTGCATGCCCGAAAATGGCCCCCGTGCGATCCGGCCCGGGGGACCACGATGGGCATTGCTTTGCGGCAGCTTCGGCGGGATGCTGGGGATCGTATCATGGCAAGGGAGAAACCACATGCGACATCTGCTTCTGGCCGCGACCCTGGCGGTCGCCCAGCCCGCCCTGGGCCAAGAGGTCGTTTCAAGCGATGCAGCAGGAGCGACGAGCCTTTCCATCAACACCAGTTTCAGCATCAACGCGCCGATGGTGGCCAGCGATCCCGAAGGCATCGCCGCCGAGGACAAGGCCTACCGCGAAGAGATGTATCGCCGATCGGTGACGGAATGCGATATCCTGCTGGCTTCGCTTGCGAAATCCTGCAGCATCGTGTCGGTCTCGGTCACCACTCAGGTCAACCGCAATCCGGCCAGCCCGATTTCATGTATGCCTCTGCCAATGTCATGATGGAGATCGCCCTCAAGTAAGCGTCGGCTTTCCCCACCCCGGCGAAGGCGATAAGGAAGGCGGATCGCCCGACCGGGCCGAAAGAGAGGCACAACCGATGAATGATGTGACGGGCGGAAGGGGCCTGCCGGTGGTACGGCTGCGGCCGAAGGCAGAGGCGCGCGCGATCCGGCACGGATTTCCCTGGGTCTATGCGGACGAACTTGTCACCGACAGGCGGACCTCTGCACTGGCGCCGGGGGCGCTTGCCGTTCTGGAAGATGGCGAACGTCGGCCCTTGGGTCTGGTCACGGTCAATCTTCGGTCGAAGATCATTGCCCGGATGCTGGACCGTGATCCTGCGGCCGAAATCGGCGAGGCCTGGTTTGCCGCGCGCCTCGGGCGGGCGCTGGCGCTGCGCGAAAGGCTTTTCGATCAGCCCTTCTACCGGCTTGCCCATGCCGAGGCGGATGGCCTGCCGGGCATCGTGATCGACCGCTTTGGTGACACGGCGGTGATCCAGCCGAATGCCGCCTGGGCCGAGGATCATCTGGAGGCGCTTGTCGCGGCGCTGGTTCGGGTGAGCGGCGTGACCACGGTGGTGAAGAACGGTACCGGCCGGTCGCGCGGGCTGGAAGGGCTGGCGGAGGAGACCGCCGTCCTGCGCGGCGCGGTCGACGGGCCGGTCGCGGTTGCGATGAACGGCGCGACCTATCTGGCCGATGTCCTCGGCGGGCAGAAGACGGGGCTTTTCTTCGACCAGCGGCCGAACCACGCCTTTGCGGCCCGTCTGGCGCGCGGTGCCAAGGTGCTTGACGTCTTTTCGCATGTGGGCGGGTTCGCGCTGGCCGCTCTGGTTGCGGGGGCAGAGCGGGCGCTGGCGGTGGACGCCTCGGCTGCCGCCCTGGCGCTGGCGGGGCAGGGGGCGGAGATGACGGGCGTGGCGGACCGGCTTGTCACCCGGCAGGGTGATGCCTTCGACGTGCTGGATGCGTTGCAGGCTGAGGGAGCGCGCTTCGATCTGGTGATCTGCGATCCGCCCGCCTTCGCGCCCGCGAAACCCGCGCTGGAGGCTGGGCTCCGCGCCTATGAGCGGATCGCGCGTCTGGCAGCACCGCTGGTTGCGCCGGGGGGGTATCTCGTCCTCTGTTCCTGCTCTCATGCCGTTGATCTGCAAGCCTTTCGCAACGCGTCGTCGCGGGGGATAGGGCGCGGCGGGCGGCGCGCGCAGCTGATCCACACGGGTTTTGCCGGGCCGGATCATCCGATGCTGCCGCAGCTTGCCGAAAGCGCCTATCTGAAGGCGCTCTTCTTCCGGCTTGACGGGTGAAGGCGGTTCTGGACGCTTGCGTGCTTTACCCGACGGTGCTGCGGGAAATCCTGCTGGGGGCCGCCGCGGCAGGGCTTTACGAGCCGCTGTGGTCTGACCGGATCCTGCGGGAATGGACGCGGGCCACGGCAAAACTTGGCCCGGCAGAGCAGGCCGTCGCGATGGGCGAGGCTGCCATGGTGCGGGCGAATTTCCCGCGTGCCCTGGTGGCAGAGCGGCAAGAGATCGAGGCGCGGCTGATGCTCCCTGATCCGGATGACGTTCACGTGCTGGCAACGGCCATCGCGGGCCACGGCGACGCGGTGATCACCGTCAACGCCGCCGACTTTCCCGGCCATGTGCTGGCGGCAGAGGGGATCGCCCGGCGCGATCCGGACGGCTTTCTGTGGGAGCTTTGGTCGCATCACCCCGGGAAGGTCGAGAGCATCCTTGAGGCGGTGCGCACCCGGGCCGAGAGGTTGGCGGGCCAGCCGGTTGCCCTGAAGGCGCTTTTGAAACGCTGCCGTCTGCACCGGCTGTCAAAGGCCATTCACGCCGGCTGAACCCATCGCGCCTCGTTCGCCTCGATCGCGGCGATCCGTTCCTCCGTCTTGGGATGGCTGAGAAGCCAGGCCGGGATCCCCTCGGCGTGATGCGCGGTCAGTGCGCCAAGCTTGCGAAACAGGCTTTTCTGCGGCCCGGTGCCGATTCCCGCCTTGATCAGAAGGGCGGTTGCATAGGCGTCCGCCTCGAATTCGTCGCGGCGGCTGAGGCGGGCCATCAGAGCGGTCGAGATGATTTTGGCGATCCACGCCCCGACAAACGGAAGAAAGCGGCTGAGCAGCGCGGACAGCATCACGAACACTGCGTTCTGGCCGGTGAAATCGATCATCCGCCGCCGCATATGGCCAAGGGCAACATGGCCAAGCTCATGGGCGACGACGCCGGCCAGCTCTTCCGCCGTCACCTCGCCGCTGTTCTTGCGCTGAAGAAATCCACGGGTCAGGAAAATCCGGCCATCCGGGGCGGCGAGGCCGTTGATCGGCTCCACATCGAAGAGGTTGACCTGAATGGCGGGGATGTCGAGCGCGTCGGCCATCTGCGCGGTCAGGCGCAGAAGATCGGGGTCGGTCAGCGGGCGCGACTTGGCATCAAGCATCCTGCGCGTGCGCCAGACCGAAAAGCGCAGCGTGAGGATCGCGTAAAGGATGACGGCAAGAAACGGCAGAAGCTTGATCATGCACCGAATATGGCGCGCCTTGACCGCTGGACAAGCGCAGGCCGCACGGTCAGGCCTTGGCCTTCAGCGACGACCACACCCAAAGACCGAGGCCAAGCGCCACCGCTCCGGCGGCGACAAATCCAAGCGCCGAGCCCAGCATGTCGCTGGCCGCCTCGATATTGCCTGCGAAAGCGTAACCGGCGCCCACGTAAAGCCCGGCCCAGACCATCTCTCCCGCCACACCCGAGACCGAGAACCGATGCCAGCCATAGCCGGTGCTGCCCGCCGTCAGATTGACCCATGGCCCCAAGGGGCTGAAAAGCCAGCGGGTCAGGAAGATCGCGGCGATCCCCTTGCTGTCCATGATCGCCACGGCCCGGGCAAGAAGCCTGTCGCGTGCGGGATCCTTGCGCAACCGGGCGAGGAGCGGGGCGCCGGCGCGGCGGCCTGCCCAGAAGCCAAGCTGATCCCCCGCGATCCCGCCCGATGCGGCGGCCGCGAAGGTCTGCCAGAGCACAAGATCGCCCGCAGCCACGAATCCGCCCGCGGTCATCATCAGGATGACGCGGGATCGGCGAGCGCCAGGCAGGACGAGAAGACGTCGTCAGCGCCAGAAGCCAGAGCCCGTATTGCGGCACCAGCGCCAGCAGCCATGCCGTCATTCCCGCGGCTCCGTCTGGCCTGCGCGCAGCGTGGCGATGGCGCTTTCCACGTCGGCGATGACCTCTTCGACCGGCACCCCCCGGTCGCGCGCAATCTCGATCAGGGGCTGGGGATGGCCCTTCACTTCCGGCAGGGGCAGCCCTGCCAGCGCATCGATCTCGCGTCCGTTCAGATCCCAGGACCGCGCGATATAGCCCACCGTCATCCACGGCCGCACGGGCTCGTCCTGGTGAGTCTGCCAGTAGACCGCCTGCACAACCAGCCGCACCGCAAAGAAAAGCGTCGCCACACAGGCCAGCAGAAACGCCGTCGTCAGCACCGGCCTTGCGCGCCACAGCCTGATCATCTGAGTTCCCTGATCCCCTTGCCGATCCCCTCCAACGTCATCGGCACCATCTTTCCGTCGAAGATCTCGCGGATCAGCCGGGTGGAATGGCTGTGGCCCCAGCCCGCTTCGGGCACCGGATTGATCCACAGATGATGCGGCCATTGCTGGCAGGCCCGCTGGAGCCAGACCGCACCGGCCTCGCGGTTCCAGTGTTCATTGGCTCCGCCGGGATGAAGGATCTCGTAAGGGCTCATCGCCGCGTCGCCCACAAAGATGCATTTGTATTCATGGCCATAGGTGCGCATCACGTCCCATGTCGGCACCTGCTCATCCCAGCGGCGGCGGTTGTCGCGCCAGAGACCCTCGTAAAGGCAGTTATGGAAATAGAACGGAACGAGATGCTTGAATTCGGCCCGCGCGGCGGAAAAGAGTTCCTCCATCACCCGCACGTAAGGGTCCATCGAGCCGCCGATGTCGAGAAACAGCAGCACCTTCACCGCATTGCGCCTTTCGGGCCGGGTCTGCACGTCAAGCCAGCCATGCTCTGCCGTCGCCCGGATCGTGCCGTCGAGGTCCAGCTCCTCCACCGCCCCGTCGCGCGCCCATTTGCGCAACCGGCGCAGCGCGACCTTGATGTTGCGGGTGCCAAGTTCGACGCGATCGTCCAGATTGCGAAACTCGCGCCTGTCCCAGACCTTGACGGCGCGGCGATGTCGGCTGGACCCCTGCCCGATCCGCACGCCCTCGGGATTGTAGCCATAGGCGCCAAAGGGGCTGGTTCCGGCCGTTCCGATCCATTTCGAGCCGCCCTGGTGGCGCCCCTTCTGTTCGGCCAGCCGCTGGCGCAGCGTCTCGATCAGCGCGTCGAACCCGCCAAGCGCCTTGATCGCCTCGCGCTCTTGCGCGCTCAGATGGTTTTCGGCCAGTTTCTCCAGCCAGTCGCCCGGCAGGTCCAGCGCGGCCAGAATCTCGTCCGGCGAAATCTCTTCCAACCCGTTGAACACATGGGAAAACGCCCGGTCATAACGGTCAAGGTGGCGTTCGTCCTTGACCATCGTGGTGCGGCCCAGATGATAGAAACCCTCGGCATCATAGGTCACGAGATTGGCTGCCATCGCCTCAAGAAACCCCAGATATTCCCGTGGCGACACCGGAACACCTTCCGTCCGCAATGCCGCGAAGAAGGGCAGGAACATGGGTTACCTCAGGACACTATCCGTTCCAGAATGATCGTCAGAAACAGGCCGAGTAGACAGAACGCGATCCCGTAGCCTGCCGCATATTGCGCGATATCGGCCGGTTTTCCGCCGAGCCGCCGCGCCGTGAGCGCACCGAGAACAGCGCCCAGAACAAACCCGCCGATGACAATCATTCCGCCCCTCATCGCGGGCGGAGTTGCGCCCGTTCAGCCGTTGTTGCCGCGCGCGCCCACGGCGGCGATTTCGCGCATCCGGGTCTTGACCACCGCATCCGTGCCAAAGCCATACCGCGCCCATGGCGCACTGTCGAGCCGTAGCGCTCGCGCCGCGTCAAGCCGTCCCGTCTGCTCCAGCGCTTCGGCTTTCAAAAGCATCAGCGTGGCCATCAGTGCGGGGTTGTCAGACCGCTGGACGACCGGGATCGCACTGTCGACCAGCGCGATCGTCTCGCCGGGCTGGCCCGAGGCGAGGGCGATGGCGGCAAGTTGCATCTCGACATGCGCCACGTGAATCTCGCCTCCGGGCTGGCGGCCATAGATTGCCGCGGCTGCCGAGAATTCGCTGACCGCGCGCGCCTGTCAGACCCCATGTAAAGCCGGGCGACGGCGAAATGGCTGAAGGCGAGGCGGTTGTCCGTCCAGCCTTCGGCGCGCGCGATGGCGCCGTCACTGTCCCGGGGCCGATGATCGTCGTGCCGCATAATGACACTACTCTGACCATTCATCTCGACAACGACCTGCCGGATCTGATGCCAACGCGAGACGGTGCAAGCGGTGATCCTATCGGCTTGGTCAACACACGGCGACGCCTAGAGGCGCTCTACCCGAATGCGCATGAATTCAGTGCCGAGGTAGGAAATGACGGGCGTTTTCAAGTCCGTATCCATCTGCCGCTGCGAGCCGCGTCATGAGTTCCTCCCACATCTATTACTTCCTTTGAGGAGTAGTCTGCGCCCAATCCGCGGCCTAGGGAAGCGGGCATCGACGACTGATCCGGGACGCGGCTGCAGGTGGTGGTCGCGCTCGCCCTTGCTGAAAAAGGCTACCAGAGCGCAT
>JAAURK010000167.1 GCA_012032275.1 Tabrizicola sp. | reverse complement strand
TATACAAAATCATCGCGGCCCCTTTCGGCCGTTATCGGATAGCAACACACCCTTGCCGCACCCCCTGCCCTGCCGTAGGTTGCCGGGGCACGCAGCAGGAGAGCATCCCATGGCCACGAACGCCCCAGAAACCGAAGTTGTCACCGCGTGGAAGGTGGCCTGCGACGGTGGCGAAGGCGCCCTGGGCCATCCGCGCGTCTGGCTGTCGATCCCCGAAGATCGCGGCTGGGTCGAATGCGGCTATTGCGACAAGCGTTACATCCATGAAAGCCACGCGGCCAAGGTCAAGTGATCCGCAGCACCGGCAGGTGGCTGGCACGCGGCATCGGTCTTTGCCTGACGATCCTTACCCTTTATCTCGCGGTCGGGGTGGGCGGTGGTCTCTGGGGCAACGGCCATACGGCCCGGCCCGGCAATCTGCGCGTCGGCCTGATCGTCGGGGGCATCCATACCGATCTTCTGATCCCGCTGACACCCGATGTGCGCGCGCGGTTCGCCTTTGCCGAAGCGGCGGGCGTGCCGGTTCTGGCAGACGGCGCGCAGGTAGAAGCTCGCCATGCCGAGGGTCTTCGCACCAACCTCGGAGTTCCAGCAGTAGAAGCCCCGGAAGTAGAAATCGGGGGAGCCGTCCGCCAGCTTGCCCGCCTCGATCGGGTTGTGATCATCGACCAGGAACAGGAAGACGTCGCGGTCCGAGGCATAGAGTGTGGTCGTATCGCGGCTGATTTCGACATCGGGGTTGTAGACCCCTGTCGACCAGTCCAGCACGCCCGGCACCTTCCAGCGCGTGTCGCCGGTGCCATTGCCTGCAATGCGCTGCACCGCCTCGACCAACTCGTGGTCATGGATGCGGCCGTAATCGGGGCCGGTCACCGCACGCAGTTCGGTGCGGCCATCTTCCGTCTCGAAGGTCTTCACCTGCTCGGCGCGGTGGTTGGTCAGACCATATTGATTGATCCCCGCCAGCGGCGCAGGCAACTGCCGCAGGTAGGAGGCCGGTGCGCCAACGATGCTAGCAAGCTGGCCAAAGGCCCAATGCGTGGGCGCCACCGGTTCATGTGCCTTCGGCAGCATCAGGTGCAGCCGCTCGGGGTTGTCGCGCGCGGCCTCGACGCGGATGTCCGCCGTCTGCACCACGCGGCTGCGGCTGCGCTCGGACCGACCCTTCACCGATGTCCAGAGATCATCGAGCGACAGATACCGCTCGTCATCGGGCCGGTTGAACCATTCGGACGACACCCGCCCGTTGCGTTCACCCCGGCTCACATCCACCTTCCAGCCACCCGCCCGCGCCGGTGCGACCGGATCCAGAACTTCCACAACGCCCATCGGCTATCTCCCGCAACGGGCGTCGGGAGCCACTCTCCCGAGCCTCAACCCGTCACCGGGAAACCGGCACTCCTCTCACTCTGCGTGAAGTGATCGCCAAATCGAACAGCGTTACCCGAGATAAACCTTGCCTTCAGGGTATCGCACGCGTGGGGCGACACGCGTCGCAAGGAAAAATCCGAGCGTGAGCGGACCGACCCTGCCAAGGAACATGATGGCAATGATGACAGCCCGACCGAATTCTGAAAGCTCGCCTGTATAGCCCCGCGAAAGGCCCACGGTGCCAAATGCGCTGGCCACTTCGAAACTGATGTCGAGAAAATGCCCGTCATGCGACGCGGCAAGGAGGAAGACACCAACAAACACAACGATCACGCTGATCGCTGTCAGAGCCATGACCTTCAGAACCTGATCGAGCGCAATGCTTCGGCCAAAGGCTTGAAGCTGTTGTTGGCGACGGAAAAAAGCGATGGTCGCGATGATCATGATCACGAAGGTGGTTACCTTGATACCACCGGCCGTCGACGTTGGACCGCCCCCGATGATCATGAGAGAGATGAACATCATCGACGTGCTGTCGTGCAACGCGCCGATATCGGTGGTGTTGAAACCGGCTGTCCGGGTGGTCACACCCTGAAACCAGCTGACGGTCAGCCGCGCTGTGATGCTGTCGAATTGGCCCAACGTGCCTGGGTTGTTCCATTCGAGCAAAGCGAACATGCCGACTGACCAAGGGATCAGCACAGCAGTGCCCAACAGCATGATCTTGGTATGCAATGACCAAGCACGCCAGCTTTTCTGGGTGAAAATGTCATGCAACACGACGTAGCCAATGCCGCCCACGATAAAGAGCGCTGGAATGACGATGTTGATCACCGGATCAGTCGCGTAGGGCACAAGCCCATTCGGGAATGTCGAGAAACCAGCGTTGTTGAACGCCGAAATCGAATGAAAGATCGACTCCCAGATTCCTCGCCACCATCCGTATTCAGGTACGAAGGTCAGCGCCAGTAGCATGGCGCCTGCAACCTCGCAGATCACCACGACTTTGAAGATGGTGACAACAAGATTGGACAGCTGGTGCATGGAGCTTTGGTTCAAGTCCTCGCGCAGATACAGCTTTCCGGTAATGCCCACGGGCAAACCAAGCGCTCCGAGGATCAGCACCGCAAAGGTCATCAGGCCTAGCCCACCCATCTGGATCAGAAAGGCCACCACCATCTGACCAAAGAGAGTGAGGTCAGCCCCGGTGTCGAGCACCACAAGGCCTGTCACCGTGACTGCCGAAGTCGAGGTGAAAATAGCATCGGACCAGGTGATCGGGACCGTGTGGGAGACGGGCAGTTTAAGGACGACAGCGCCCAGCACGATGAGAAATGCATACAGCGCGGACAAAATCATCGGCGGGGCATGCCCGATACCGCGGACGACAAACGGTGCAGCAGAGATTTCATTTGGCGGATCCAGCCTAAAGCGCGTCGCCAAAGCGACGCAATTCTGGCCGCTTGCCAAGCAAGATCAGCTTGTCCTCCTCCTCCAGCACCAGGTCGGGCGTGTCGCAAGCGCGAAACTCGGTGCCGCGCATCAAGCCGAGCAGGCGAAGATCATGGGTCTTGCCAATCCCAAGAGATGCCAGCTCCCGCCCTTTCAGCCGATCTGGAATGACGATATTGACAACGCTGAATCCGTTGCCGAGGCTGACATAGTCCTGAACAACTGGATTGTTCAGCATCTGAGCGATATGCCGTCCCATCTCCTGTTCCGGCAGGATCACCCTATCAGCGCCAAGTTTGGATAGAATGCGATGATGCGTCCTGTTCGACGCCTTGACCCAGATTGTCCCGATGCCAAGCATCTTGAGGTTCATCGTTGTCAGGATGCTGGCCTGAATATCCCGACCGATCGCGATGAGAGCGACATCATACTGGTCAATACCCGCCTCCTTCAGTGCCATTTCGTCGGTCGTGTCGAGGATAACGGCAGAAGACAGCGTTGAGGCCATTTGCGCAACGCGCCGCTCGTCCAGATCGACACCAATGACCTGATTGCCGAACCGGGCCAATTCTGCTGCGACGGCACTGCCAAAAGCCCCAAGGCCGATGACAGCGAATGAACGGGTTTCCTTGGCCATAAACGGTACCTTTTGGGTTGCCAAAACCTGTTGACGCCGCACCGCAGCACGGAAAGTGTCAAGTAAACCTCAGTTGAAAGGAGGGTTCGGTGATTTTGGGGTGTCCGTCCGATCCGGTTCCCCAACAGACCCGGCGGGCTTCCCCGCCG
Organism: Tabrizicola sp.; assembly: GCA_012032275.1. GTDB lineage: Bacteria > Pseudomonadota > Alphaproteobacteria > Rhodobacterales > Rhodobacteraceae > JAAURK01. The sequence continues at coordinate 5,478 of JAAURK010000167.1, read as the reverse complement.
GGCCCGGAGGCCCCGTTCTTTTCAGAACGGGATCTCGTCGTCGCGGTCGACCAGCTCGGGGTTTTCGTTCTCGGCCGACTTCGGGCGGCTCAGGAAGTCGACCTTCTCGGCGATGATCTCGCAGCCGTAGCGGTCGTTCCCCATGCTGTCGATCCACTTGGTGTAGTGGATGCGGCCATGGACGAGGACCTTCATGCCCTTTTCGCAATGCTCCGCGACCGTCTTGCCGAGACCGTTGAAGCAGGTGATGCGGTGCCATTCGGTGTCCATGACCCGGTAGCCGTTCTCGTCGCGCAGGACGCGACCTTCCGAGAGGCGGGGGCGGGAGGTGGCGAGGCTGAAGTTGGTGATCTTGGTGCCGCCCTGGGTGGTGCGGACTTCGGGGGTCTGACCGATGTTGCCGGCGAGGATGACGATGTTCTGCATGGTAAGCTTCCTTCTGTGTCCTGTCTTCGGGACCGTCCCTTCGACAAGACCCGGAAAAAGCCCGTCGGGTGACGCGTGCACGGTGGACGGAACGGACGCGGGAAACCCCCAGAGGACCGGGGTGGAGCGGGCAGCCCCAAAGGGGCAACACGGCCCGGACTGACGCGGGGTTGCGCGCAGACAACCGAACGGGATTAGGGGATTGTCAGTCGAAGGGATGGCCCAGGAGACAGAGATGCGGGGGGAGCCCATGCCAGAACCTGTCACCCGACCAATCGGGACAGCCTGACCCCCAGTTCCGCACCTCCTTGGCGACGGAAGCGGCGATCAACAGCCTCCGCCACCCCTGCCCCAGCCTTCCGGGAGTTGCGGCGCCTTGCCGCGACGGGCTATCGATACCGGATCATTCAGGACACGGAGCGCACCAATGGCTGATTACGATCTCGAGGCACTGTCGCTCAGCGAGCTAAAGAAAATGCAGAAGGACGTCGCCAAGGCGATTGCCACATTCGAGGATCGGCAGAAGGCGGAAGCCCGCGCCAAGGTAGAAGCTCTTGCCCGGGATTTGGGCTACTCCCTGACCGAACTCGTCGGCACCGAGACGAAATCCTCCCGTGTAACGGCAACGGCGAAATACCGGCACCCTGAGAACGCGGCACTCACCTGGTCCGGTCGGGGAAGGAAACCGCAGTGGTTCGTTGAGGCTCTAAGGGCAACGTGACAATTGACCTGATCGGTGGCCTGTTTCACGATCTGGAATCATATGAACAAACCGGCTCTTTCCAATGCCTTGTCCCATCAAGCCGATATTGATTGAGACGGAATATCTGCATTTTTTTGCTCATCCGCTGGATGAGCCTGGGGACGACGACTTGCGCTCGATCTCTCATTAAGCCTTCGAATTCTTCGCGCCAATCCTTTTGGCAAAGTTACCCCTTCACCCGCGCGGCGGGGCTGCTCATCTCGTCAATTACAATCGGCAGGAGTCAAGGATCCTTGTCTCAGCAGATGCTGAACAACGTAGGCAATGGAAAGCGCGTCATCCAAGGCATCATGTCCGCGCAAGGGCGGGTGTTCGATCTGGTAATAGTCGGCAAGGGCATTGCTTCTGGTCCGCATGATATCGTCATAGGGCATTCCAGCCTTCAGAAGCAGTTGGCAGGCATTTCCGAACTGTGTGGCGGGGAGCGGGGGCTGAAGACCTTGCACATAGCAACTGATGGCGAGCATGTTGAATTCGTCCTTGCCCCAGGACCAGAGTTTCGCGCCCGAGGCAAAGGCGCTGATCTGATCCAAGGCTTCCGCCAGCGAGACCCCCTGCGTGTCAAGTGCATCTTCGGTAACACCGGTAAGCCGGGTGAACAGCGGATCGAGCGGGACGCGCGCGCCGTGTCGGTCTTGGGGAATGACGTGAATCCGCAATCTCTCGAGCAAAGGGAAATCAGCATCAGAGCCTATCTTCACGACGCCGATCTGGGCCACAACCGGGTCGGGATCACGCGGCCCGCACCAAAAACGCGAAGGCGCGCCCTCTGCCGTCAGAAACTCACAATCGAAGACAAGGGCGTGCTGCATTTTGTAGTCCTCTCTAAGAAAACGCCGAAACGGCCATCCGGCCTATTGCCAGAGGTCAATCTTTTCGGTTGCGAAGGCTGACTTGACGGCCGGGCGCTGGATCATCTTTTGCGCGTGATCGGCCCATTTGGGGTAAGCGGTGCGCATGTCATACCCCAACCGATTGCCCCAGCGGAAAAACACCAACAGGTAAGGGTCAAGGATCGTGTAGCCGGACGGCAAAAGCCACCCGCCGCCTTGCCTTTCCTCGATCAGAGCAAAGGCGTCGTGCAGGTGCTGGTGCCCCTTGGTTCGGATGAGTTCAAGGTTATCTGCGGCCGCCGAGAAGTATTCGGCCCGCCAGATCATGCGGATGGCGACGGAATGGACGGTGCCGGACAGCCAGTTGAACCATTCCAGCATCCGCACCCGTTCTTCCGGTCCTTTGGGCATCAGCCACTCATTTCCGCTTTGCTGGGCAAGATACAGCAATATGGCGGGCGCTTCGGTATAGACCGCATCCCCGTCGATCAGAACAGGAACCCGGCCTTTTGGGTTGGTCTTTGCGAAGGCGCTGGTTTTTGTATCCCCCTTGTCCGTGCTGACAGAATGAAGGGCGAACGGCTTTCCAAGCTCCTCCAGCACAATATGCGGGGCAAGCGAGCACGATCCGGGAGCGTAGATCAGGGTTGGTTTTTCACCGATCATCGGGGCATTCCGATTGCAACCTTCGTGGCCGTTGCGGCGCTGGTGGCTAGGTCTGTACTGAAGTTTCCCATCCCGCTCATCCCGCCAGCCGCTCTTCCAGCGCGACCCAGGTCGCCTGCATGTCCTTGCGGGTTGCCGCCTCGAAATGCAGTTTGAACAGCAATATCAGGATCCAGCCCGAAACCTGCATGTGTTTTTCGCACAAGACCCGGCCGTCGGGCAGTTGGGTATAGCGGTTTTCGACCCGGAGCGTTCCGATCCGCATCGGGTTGATCAGCGACCAGGACTGGTTCTCGGTCACCTCGGTCAGGGTCCAATGCGCCCCCGGCCGCCGCGGGGTTTGGAATAGGCGCTTGTGCCTTCGACGAATGGGCCAGAGATTTGCCCGGCCTCTTCATGCGGGTCCCATTCGGGCCAGCGGTTGACGTCTGTGGAAACGCGCCAGACCTCTTCGATCCGGCCAGAGATGATGCGCTGTTCGTGAATATCCATGGGGTGCCTGTAGGTGTTTTGCAGGATGGCTGTGGTGACGGCGAGCAGCGCGGCGAGTCCGCAAACCGCCAGCACAAGGCGGCGAAACCGCCGGGGTCCTGTGTGCATCGCCTGATCCTTTGCCTTTTTTCCGATCCTATCAGGGGCCTGTCTGATGAAAATTCGTTGTCTGTGCACTGCAGCCGTGCGAAATTCATCAGATGGATTGGAACAACCTGCATGTCCTTGTCGCCGTGGCGCAAGAAGGGTCCTTGGCCGGCGCGGCGCGCGTTCTTGGGGTCAATCACGCCACCATTTCCCGCCGGATCGCGGCGCTGGAGGCTGAGGTTGGCGCGGGGCTGGTGCGGCGTCTGGCCCGGTCGACGCCCCTGACCGAAAAAGGCCGCCAGATCGCCGATCTGGCCATGGACATGGCCGCGCGCGCCCGCCAGATCGAACCGCTGACCAAGCTGCAAGCCAGCCGGATCAGCGGCACGGTGCGGCTGAGCGCGCCACCCTCGATGCTGAGTGAAACGCTGATGCCGGGGCTGGCCGGGGTTTTGCGGGCCCACCCCGATTTGCGGCTGGAGCTTGTCGCCGACAGCCGCATCACCTCGCTGGAACAGGGCGAGGCGGATATTGCGATCCGTCTGAGTGAACCGCAATCGCCGCAGATCATTGCCCGAAAGCTGGGGGAAATCACCTACGGGCTGTTTGGGGTCGCCGGTCACATCGAACAGCCCGAAGCTGCGTGGCGGTTCATCGGTGCGGGGCCGGACCTTGCCCATTCGCCTGCCCAGACATGGCTTGCGGCCTTTGCGGCTGGCCGCCCCTTCAGCCTGATGTCCAGCGACCCGCATGTTCAGAAATCCGCCGCCGAGGCGGGTTTGGGGATCGCCCTTTTGCCGGACAGGATTGCCGGGCTATCCCCGTCCCTTCGACGGGCCCAGCTATCGGCGCCGCCCGCCCGTGTCGCGTGGCTGGTCATGCACCCTGACGTGCAGAATTCACCTGCGGTTCGCATTGTGGCCGAGGCTATCTCATCCATCTTTCGATCCGGCGGGTAGCGCGCGGGTCAAGTCATCGCAATCGACCACGCGCGCAAAATCGGCCTCCAGATGCGCCAGTGTGACGTCAAAGATCGCGCGCGCCGACAGGTTTGCGCCCGGCAGGCCAAAGCCGATGACTGCGTCCCGCACCACCGTCATGTCATAGCCCAGATCGCTGCCCGCCCGGACGGTGGAATTGACACAGAACCCGGCGACAGCGCCCACCACGGCAAGGGACCGGATGCCGGTCTGGCGCAAATGGGCGTTAAGCGTGGTCGAGGCAAAGGCGGATGAAGTTGACTTCACGAATACCGCCTCGCCTTCACCCTCCACCGCACAGGGCATCGGCGGAAAGCCCGGCGCATCGGGGTGCAGTGCGGCGCTCGGGTCATCTGATGCGTGCCGGACATGCAGCACTGGCAGGCCATGGTCGCGGTAGGCGCGGGCCAAGGCCGCGATGCGGCCCGGCGCGTCGGGATTCACGCAATCCAGCCCGGCGTCGATCCGGCGCTGCATCTCGCGCTGCATGTCGATGATCAGAAGGGCCTTTGTCATGATGTTTGTCCTTTGTGCGCTGGCGTGCCTTGCGCCCCGGCCCGCCAGACCGACGGGGCCTGACCGGTGACGCGCTGAAACTCGCGGTTGAAGTTGGATTTGGATGCGAACCCGACGGCGAGTGCCACTTGCAGGATGCTTTGATCGCTGTCGCGCAACAGGGTGCAGGCATCGCGGATGCGGTGTTCATTGACATATTGCGACAGGTTCACCCCCCGGATGCGGTTGACCGCCTCTGACACCCGTCGGTCGGGCAGCCCAAGGCGGCGCGACAGGCGGCGCAGGCTGAGGTCTTCGGCGTGGTGCAGCCGTTCCTTGGCAAGCAGTGCCTCCAGCCGCTCCAGAACCTCGACGTGCCCGGTCAGGTCTTCGGGGGAAACGTCCGGTTCTGACGCCGTGTCGGGCGCGGACCGGCCAAAAGCGGCGGCGATGCCGATGACCAGAACGAACGCGGTTTGCACAGCCGAGACGACATGCCCGGCCGTCTGCCCGCCGTTGCGGACAAAGTCGTAGATGATGAACGCATCCGTCACGGCCGAGGCGATCAGCGTCGCGCCGATCAGGCCCATGGCGCGGCGGGTTTGCATCGCATCGCCAAGTGCAGTCAGCGCCGGGGCATCGCGGTTCGCTAAGGCGGGCACAAGGATCGACAGGCCAAAGCCAAGGTAGACCAGCGGGATCAGCACATCGGCGGCGTCGCGCCACAATACCAGCA
>JAAURK010000166.1 GCA_012032275.1 Tabrizicola sp. | reverse complement strand
TGAGCGATGCGGAGGCCGGCAGAAGCGGCGCGCCGAGCGCCGCCTGCATCCGGGTCAGAAGACTTGCGTCGCCCGCCGGCCCGGTGCCGTGGCCATCAGACCGTCCCGCAACCGGTGAAGGGCACCGCCCTGACCGGGGTCGGCCAGCGCATTGACCGCGATGCGTCCGGCAAGACCGATCTCGTCCGTCGGCAGGAAAACCGCTCCGCGATCCGTGAACAGGCCGGGATCCGTCGGCAGCCGTGTCGGATCGAGGGCAGGATCGGCGAAGCGGTCCACCAGATCACGGGCAAGGCCGTCAAGCTTTGCCTGCGCCTGGACGAGAACGTCGTCCCGCACGGCAACAAGCGCCGCGAGACGCCCGCCGAGCACCGGGCTTGCATCGCCAGAGGTGGCGACAGTCTGGCCGTTGATGCGCAACCCCGACAACCCGCCGGCGAGAACACTCGATTCCGCGACGACGGTATTGCTTGACACGAAACCAAGCTCGGCCGGCAATCCATCGAGCAGCGTGGCACCGCCGAGCGTCACCAGCGCGATCTGATTCTGCCCCCGGGGAACCTCGCGCAGGGGAACGATCGCCGCAATCGAATCGACCAGTTGCTGGCGTTGATCAAGCAGCGCCGACAGGTCATGCCCTGCCCCGGCAAAGCTGCGAAGCTGGGTGTTCAGGTCATGAACCTGCCGAAGTGCCGTGTTGAGCGTGTCCACCTCGAATGCGATGCTTCGGTCTGCCGTGGCCCGATCCTGCTGCAAGGCATCGGTCGCATCATTGAACCCGCGGGCGAGCGATTGTGCCGCGAAGGCGACATTGGCCAGACGGGCCTCTTCGTTCGGCCGTCCGGCGGCCTCGATCAGGGCCTGGTCGAAGGCCGCGATCCGCGCGGTCAGCGACCCGGGCTGCTCCGGCGTTCCGAAGGCCGCCTCGATGCGGCGCAGACTGTCCGACCGGTTTCCCCGATCGGCATTGCTGGCGTCTGCGATGCGTCTTTCGTTGATCAGATACTGATCCGTTTCGCGCGTGACGCCGACGACGCGCACACCTTGCCCGGTTCCCCCAAGCTCGCGCGCGCTGAGCTGCACCTCGCGCCGGGCATAGCCGGGCGTCGTGGCATTGGCGACGTTCGACGAGAGAATCTCCGCCTGCCGTGACGCCGCCGAAATGCCTGTAAGCGCACTGGAAAGCGCCGAGGTGATGCTCATCGCTCAGTATCCTCAGCGTTTGATGTTCGTCGTTTCCTGCAGCATTTCGTCCACGGTCTGGATCACTTTGGCATTCGACGAGTAGGCGCGCTGCGTCTGGATCAGGGCGGTCAGCTCTGCCGCGACATCCGTTCGCGACCCCTCGCGGGAATAGCCCTCGACCGATCCCGTCGGCCCGCTGCCCGCATCCCAGAGGAAGAACGAGCCGGAATCGAGCGAGACCTGATAGGTCTGGTTGTTCATCGACATCAGACCGTTCGGATTGGGCACATCCACCAGCGGTATCTGGTAAAGCCGCCGCGTGAACCCGGTGTCATAGGTGGCGTTCACATATCCCTTCTCGTCGACCTCGACGGTCGTCAGATTGCCGACGGGCGAGCCGTTCTTGACAATGGAGACCGGCGCGAAACTGTCGGAAAGCTGGGTCAGGCCGTTGGGATCGCCCAGTTTGCCGATGCCCACGCTCATCGGGCCGCCCGCCACCGTGAGGCTCAGCGTTCCGTTCGCGGGATCATAGCCGCCGCCCGACACCACGCTGACGGCGGCCAGGGTGCCGCCCGCACCGCGCGTATCGTCGAAGGTCAGCGTGTACTCGCCGATCAACGCGTCGTTCGAGGCGGAGTCGCGGATCTGCATCGTCCATTGATTGGACGAGCCGGTGGCCGGGATGACCGGAACGAAGGTGACATCAAGCGATTCGGACGTGCCGAGGTTGCCGAAATATTCGACGGAAAGCGGCAGCGGCACAGAGGTGGATCCGGCGACCGTCTGGGTGGCGGGAAGGTTGACGCCCAGGCTCATCTCGGTGGTCGGATCGCCCGCTGTCTGGTTGGTGTTGATCACGATCGGGACGAGACCGGTAATGGTATCGCGCGGAAAGGTCGGGATCGCCCCGTCGGCATTGGCGGGCCACCCAAGCAGGACAAGCCCGGAATCGGTTTTCAGAACGCCATCCGCATCCGTCCGGAAGCTGCCCGTTCGGGTCATGAGAAGCGGCGTGTCGCCAGAGGAGTTGCCCAGCGAAACCTCCTGTATCACCGGCAGCATCCCGCGGCCGGAGATCGCGATATCAAGCGCGTTCGAGGTTCCGATCAATTCGCCGCGTTCTTCGATCAGGCGGGTCGTGCTGGTTCTTACGCCACCGGCCGAATAGGTGCCCGAACCCCGCGAGCTGGTGATGACCATGCTGGAAAAATCGGTCGCCGCCCGTTTGTAGCCAAAGGTACCCGAATTGGCGATGTTGTCGGAAATGGAGGCGAGCCGGGTCGCATTTGCGTTCAAGCCGGCCACGCCCGCACTGAGCGAGGAGGAAATCGTCATCCGAAAGCGCCTTTCTGCTGCTTCGAGTCCTGATGGACCGAAACTGCACAGGCGAGATTAAGATAGACCTAACAGCTAAAGCTTTAATCACCTTCTCAGCGGTCGCGGCGCAGCAGGATGACCTCCAGCCGGTTGTTGCGGATCGCGGTGGGATCCGTGGTCGCGGGTTTGCGATCGGCATATCCGGAGACCCGCTCCATCCGTTCGGTCGGAACGCCCTCACTTTCCAGAAGCCCGCGCATGGCCTGGGCCCGCTCTGCCGAAAGATCCCAGGACGGATTGTCGGCAAGGGTCACCGGATAGGCCCGCACATGCCCGTTCACCGCGATGTCGTTTGACGTCAGGTTCAGCACTTCCGCCAGCAATTGGGCGATGGCGACGGCGATCTTCTCGGGCGCGGCCGTGTCCTCGCCGAAAAGGGGAATATCCTCGAGATCGAAAATCTCGATCACCAGACCCTCGTCCGTGACCGGGTCACAACATGCTGCAAAAGACGCTCCATCGTCCGGCTTTCGCCCCCCCGGGCCAGCAGAACGCGTTCGATCTGTTCGATCTCTGTCGGGACCGACGCCGGACGATCGGCATCGGTCGTCGCCTGATCGCCCATCCTTCTTGAGAGCGAGGGGTCCGGCGCCGCGTCGCCGGAATAGGCCATCTGTTCCTCCGACAGCACCGAATCACCATTGAAGGCACCGTCACCGCCGCCCGAAATCCGGTTCACCGGGATGGTCGGATTGAAATAGTCCGATATCCCCTTGCGTTGCTTTTCCGTCGTCGCATTCAGCAGCCACATCAACAGGAAGAACGCCATCATGGCGGTCACAAAGTCGGCATAGGCCACCTTCCACGCCCCACCGTGGTGCCCGCCGCCCTTGATGACCTTCTTCCGTTTGATGATGACTGGCGCGGCATTGCTTTGCCCGGCCATTCCACATCACCCAATTTCTACACCCATGGCCAGTATCGGCGTGCAAAGCTTACAGCCGATTAATCTTTTGGGTTTTAGGCAATGTCCTTATTGTCGCCGCAGTTGGCCGCCGCCGGGCCTCGCAAGCGCAATGGCCAAAAGCCGCGCGAACCGGGCCTGACTTTCGCGGTAGGACGGCAGATCGGTGGCGGCGATCTTCAACCCGACGAGCCCGTCCATCACCGTCTGCGCCAGGGCTTCGGGCGGTCCGATCTCCGGCGAGGGGTGGAGGGGCGCAAAATATGCGGCGAAGGCCGCGATGATCCGGGCCTCGCCCGGTGCCGCGAAATCCTTCGACAGGCTCAGACCCGCATCGAGGATCTCGCGCCCATGCGGCGTCTCCAGAACGATATCCATGAACCTGCCATCCTTGGCGACAAAGGCCGCCAGAAGCGTCGTCGCAACATCGCGCCCCGGCGTTTCCAGCTCTCGCGCGACCTCCCCGGTGACTTCGGCAAAATGCTGCTCTGCCAGTGAACGGAAAATGTCTTCCTTGTTGCGGAAATGGACATAGAGCGCGCCGCGCGACAGACCGGCGGCTTTCGCGATGTCATCCATCGTCGTCCGGCGCAGGCCGTAGGTTCCGAACATGCGGAAGGCCGCAGCCCGGATCGTTGCCTGCCTGTCGGCTGTGGTTTCATTCTGGGCCATGGCGACGCGCTTCTGATACTCTCCCGGCGATCATTGACGGACTGACATTTTTGACATATTTTGTCAACGTGTAGTGGAGGATGCGATGCCGACAACCTTCAGCGTGAATGGCAGGGCCGCGACGGTCGATCTGCCGGGCGACGTGCCGCTTCTGTGGGTCTTGCGCGACGCGCTGCACCTGACGGGGACCAAATATGGATGCGGCGTGGCGGCCTGCGGGGCCTGCACCGTGCATCTGAACGGCGAGGCGGTCCGGTCGTGCCAGGTGCCGCTCGCCGATGCCGAGGGTGCCAGCATCACGACGATCGAGGGCCTGGGCACGCCGGAAACCCTGCATGCCGTGCAATCGGCCTGGATCGAGGCGCAGGTGGCGCAATGCGGCTTTTGCCAATCCGGCCAGATCATGCAGGCGGCAGCGCTGCTGGCGGCCAACCCGGCGCCGACGGAAAGCGAGATCGACGAGGCGATGTCGGGCAATCTTTGCCGCTGCGGCACCTATCCGCGCATCCGAAACGCGATCGGCATTGCCGCCGCACTGCTGAGCGAGGCCTGACATGTCGCGGCTTGGAACCATCGCGCGCCGGACGTTTCTTGTGGGGTCGGCGGCGCTGATCGGCGGCACGGCTTTCGGCTGGTACCTCTACCGAAAGCCCTATCCGAACCCGATCGAAGGGCAGGCCGGTACCGCGCTCACGCCTTATGTGCTGATCGAAACCGGTGGGGTCACGATCATCACCCCCCGGGCCGAGATGGGGCAGGGCGTCCACACAACGCTCGCCGCGCTGGTGGCGGAAGAGCTGGACCTGGCCTGGGAGGATGTGCGCGTGATGCACGGCCCCGCCGCCAAGGCATATTACAACGCCGCAATGCTTGAGGACGGCGTTCCCTTTGCGCCCACCGACGACAGCTGGATGGCGCGAACGGTGCGCGACGCGATGCAGGTGCCCGCGAAATTCCTGGCGCTGCAGGTCACCGGCGGGTCGACCTCCATCCCCGACGGATTCCAGAAGATGCGGGTGGCCGGGGCGGTGGCGCGGATGGCGCTGATCGGCGCTGCCGCACGGCGTCTGGGGCTGGACCTGGCCCAGCTGAAGACCGAAGCCGGGGCAGTGATCGCCCCCGATGGCACGCGCCTGCCCTATACCGAGCTTGCGGTCGAGGCGGCAGCGGTCGCGCTGCCGGAAGAGCCGACGCTGCGCGACAGGGCGGGGTGGAAGCTTCTGGGCAAATCCCTGCCGCGCAAGGATGTTCCGGCGAAATCCACCGGCACCGCGCTTTTCACCCAGGACCTGCGCCTGCCGGGGATGAAGTTCGCCACCGTCCGCACCAATCCGCGGCTTGGTGGCCCGATGGTGGGTTTCGACGCCGCCGCCGCAGAAACCCTGCCCGGCGTGGAACGGATTGTGGCCCTGCCCGACGGCGTGGCGGTGGTCGCCACCAACACCTGGCTCGCCATTCAGGCGGCGAATGCGATCACCTTCGACTGGGGCGCGGCGCCCTATCCGCCACTTCGGCCGAGATCGAGACGCAGCTTGCCGCCGCGCTGACACCGGACATGCAGGATGCGCGCGGCCGCGATGACGGCGATGTCGATGCCGCGCTGACCGGCACCGTGGCGCTTGAGGCGGAATACGTCGTGCCCTACCTCGCCCATGCCACGATGGAGCCGATGAGCGCGATCGCCTGGCTGCATGACGGCATGCTGGAGATCTGGACCGGCACCCAGGCGCCCGGCATGGCGCAATCCGCCGCCGCGAAAATCGCCGGGCTGGAGGCGGAGAAGGTGGCGGTGCATACCCAGCTGATGGGCGGAGGCTTCGGGCGGCGGGCCGAGGTGGATGCGGTCCGCCAGGCCGTCCATGTCGCCAAGGCGCTGGAAGGAACGCCGGTTCTGGTCAGCTGGACGCGCGAAGAAGACATGACGCATGACATGTATCGCCCGATGGCCATGGGCCGGGTGCGGGCCACGCTCGCCGATGGCGCGATTGCGGCTTTCGACTTTGCCACTGCCGCAACCTCGACCATCGCATCACTGGCGGGGCGGCTTGGATTTCCGGCGATGGGGCCGGATGCGACCATCCTGCAGGCGGCCTGGGAGCAACCCTATGCCTTTCCCAACTACAGGGTCACGGGTTACCGCGCGCCGGATGCGGTTCCGGTGGGGTTCTGGCGGTCGGTCGGGGCATCGCAGAACGCCTTCTTCCACGAAAGCGCCGTCGATGAACTTGCCCATCTGGCGGGGGTGGACCCCATGCTCTTCCGCATGCGCAGATGAGCCACCTGCCCTCGATCAAGGTTCTGGAAACGGTGGCCGAGATGTCGGACTGGGGCAATGTTGCAGCTGGCCGGGCGCGCGGCGTGGCTTTCAGCCTGTCGTTCGGCGTTCCGGTCGCCGAGGTCATCGAGATCGAGAATACCGATGCGGGCATCCGGCTGACCGGCGCGTGGATCGCCGCCGATCCCGGTATCGCGCTGGATCCGCGAAACATCGAGGCGCAGCTTTCCGGCGCCATGATCTACGGCCTTTCCGCCGCGATGACGGGAGAGATCACCTTTGCGGATGGCATGGTCGAACAACAGAATTTCTGGGATTACGAGCCGATGCGGCTGAGCCAGTGCCCGCCGATCGCCGTCCGCATCCTGGAGAACGGAGACCATGTCAGAGGCATCGGCGAACCCGGAACTCCGCCCGCCGCACCAGCACTTGCCAATGCGATCTTCGCGCTGACCGGACAGCGGTATCGCCGGCTGCCGCTGAAAGAGTTCGTCACGTTCGCATAAGGCTTCGGCCGCCGGGTGGAAGGCCGCGGATCAGCGCCGCTTGCCCCAGCTGGCCGACGCATACTGCCGTGTGTAAAACTCGCCCATCAGGCCGATCATGATGCAGATCAGCGCGATGTAGATCGGATATTCGATCGACGTATATCGCGGATTGTAGTTCAGGAAGATGAACCCCCGCCCCTGATCGATCGTGTGAAACAACGGGTTCCAGTCGAACAGCGACCGGATATTGGCGGGCGTGGCATTGGCGACCAGCATCTTGCCCGAAGCAATCATGTTGGCCCGCTGATAGATCACCCGGATGAGCCCCACCGTTTCCGGCTGCCATGGCTTGGCCGAGAGGAACACCATCCCGATCGCGACACCCGAAATCCAGGAGAGAAGGAACATCCCCATCATCGGCACCGGCTGATCGATCGTGATCGGCGAAAAGACGGTGTGGTAGAACAACAGGATCACCGAGGCCGACAGCGTCTGGATGTAAAGCGAGGACAGCGCGGCGGCGGCGATGGAGACGATGGGGTTCATCGGCGCGTGCATCATCATGCTGGAGGTGGGCCCATCGGCCCCGGCCACCGCGCCGATGGCCTTGGTATGGGTCATGAACATGAAGACGCCGGACATCACATAAAGCAGGAAATCCCCGCGGATGGCATTGCCGCGCAGCCCGAACACGACAAAGATGACGTAGAATATCAGCACCATGACGATCGATTGCACGATTGCCATGATCAGCCCGAGTACGGCGTTGCCGCTGCTTTTGCGAATGTCGCGGACCGAGGCGTGAAAGATCCGCTCCAGCAGCTCATACGCCGACCGGACCCGCGAACTGTGCCTGATCTGTGGCTGAAACATCCCTTGTCCTTTCGCGCATGGTTCTACACATGCCCGGGAAACCTTGCCGTTTGCTTACAACAAAACGATAAGGGGCGAAAATTGATAATCAACCAGGCCATCAGCCAGGAACGGGAGCCCCCATGGATCACGCGCGACTTACCTCTGTCATGCGCCGACTAGCCCTCGACGCCGGCGACCGGATCATGGAGGTCTATGACGGCCCGGATTTTGCGGTGCGGCTGAAGGGCGATGCGAGCCCTGTCACCGAAGCCGACGAGGCCGCCGATGCGATCATCTCTGCGGGCCTGCGCGCGGCGTTTCCGGATGTGCCGCTGATCACCGAAGAACAGGCGGCGAGCCATGCGTTGCGGGCCAGGACCTTTCTGATCGTCGATCCCCTGGACGGAACCAAGGAATTCGTCCAGCGGCGCGGGGATTTCACGGTCAACATCGCCTATGTCGAAGAGGGCGCGCCGCGGCGTGGCGTGGTCTATGCCCCGGCCAGGCGGCGGATGTTCTATTCCCTGCCCGATGGCACCTCTGTCGAGGAAACCGGGGCGCTGGACAAGGACAGGCCGGGCGAGACCCGCAGGCTTGCCGTCTCGCGGCCCGACAATGCGGCCCTGATGGTCGTGGCGTCGAAATCCCACCGCGATCAGGCGACCGATGACTATATCGCGAACTATGCGGTCAGGGATCTGACAAGCGCGGGAAGCAGCCTGAAATTCTGCCTGGTGGCGACGGGCGAGGCCGATCTTTACCCCCGGCTTGGGCGCACGATGGAATGGGACACTGCGGCAGGTGATGCGGTGCTGCGGGGCGCGGGCGGCATGGTCGTGCGGTTCGATGATCACAGTCCGCTCGACTACGGCAAACCGGGGTGGGAGAACCCGTTCTTCATCGCGCTGAGCCCCGGGGTGGAGCTTTCCCGATGAGTGTGCTGATCGCCATTCCGGCGCGCTATGCCAGCACCCGCTATCCTGGCAAGCCCCTCGTGGCGCTGGCCGGCCCGGATGGCGAGAAGACCCTGATCCGCAGAAGCTGGGAGGCGGCCAATGCGGTGCGCGGTGTCGACCGCGTTGTCGTCGCCACCGATGACCGGCGAATTGCCGATCATGCCGAAGCATTCGGGGCAGAAGTCATCATGACCTCCTCGGGCTGCCGCAACGGCACCGAGCGCTGTGCCGAGGTCGCCCGCAAGTTGCCGGGATACGAGATCCTGGTGAACCTTCAGGGCGATGCGCCGCTGACCCCCGCCTGGTTTGTCGAGGATCTGATCCGGGGCCTGCGCGCGGCTCCCGGCGCGGATATCGCTTGGCAGGACGAGCACAGGACTTTTGGTCCTGCGCC
>JAAURK010000165.1 GCA_012032275.1 Tabrizicola sp. | reverse complement strand
CCTCTCGCTGAACGCGCGACGTCCCGTGCTGTTGACCGTATCGGTTCCAGCTTCGCCGCAGGCGCGCGGGGCGGGTTCAGCGCCACAGGTGGATCGTCCTCGATGGGAACGGTTGCCGGAACACCGGAGGCAACCGCTCCTGTGGCCAACGCGGCCGGTGGTGTTCCCGCCTGGGCGCAGCGGATGCAGCGCAAGCAGGCCCTCAGCCAAGGCACCACGATGGCGGCCCATGCCATCCGCTCCGGCGACGGTCAGGGCGCCGGATCCACCATCAATCTTTCCGAGAGCAATCGCTGATGAACATCTTCAAGAAACCCAGCCCCCATTACGGGAAATCCCCGGAGCCTGAGACGCCCTATCAGAAGGCCGCCCAGGTTTGGGACGAGCGGATCGGTTCCGCCCGCGTTCAGGCCAGGAACTGGCGATACATGGCCTTCGGTTGCCTGATCCTCGCAGGCGGCTTCGCCTCGGCGCTCGTCTGGCAATCCGCGCGTGGCACCGTCGTGCCCTGGGTGGTGCAGGTCGACAATCTGGGGCAGGCGCAGACTGTGGCCCCGGCGGCAGCCGACTACCGACCGACCGATCCCCAAATCGCCTGGCATCTCGGCCGCTTCATCGAACAGGTCCGTGCCATTCCCGCCGATCCGATCATCGTGCGGCAGAACTGGCTGCGGGCCTATGACTGGACGACGGACCGCGGGGTTGCAGCCCTAAACGACTATGCCCGCGCCAGTGACCCCTTCAGCCGCGTCGGACGGCAGCAGGTCTCCGTCGAGGTCTCCAGCGTCATCCGCGCCTCACCGGACAGCTTCCGCGTCGCCTGGATCGAACGGCATTTCGAGAACGGCCAACTGGCCACGACCGAGCGCTGGACGGCGATCCTGACCATCGTGGTCCAGACCCCGCGCACGGCCGAACGGCTGCGGGTCAATCCGCTGGGCATCTACGTCAACGCCATCAACTGGTCACGGGAGATGAGCCAATGACCGTTCCGACGATCCGCATGTCCCGGCCTCTGGCTCTGCGCATCCCCGCAGTGTCGGCTTTGCTGGCCGCGACCGCCCTTGCAGGCTGCGCATCCCGGCCGAACCCGCAGTTCAGCTATGATGCCGACGTTCCGCACTTGCCGACGGTTCCTGCGGCGGTCACGGATGATCGCCCTCGCCCCCTCCATGTGCCTCCGGCTTGGACGGTCGCGCGGGGTGGACCAGAGGCCGGAACACCCGCGGGTCGCGTCGAGAACGCCAATGCCGCCGCGCGTGTCGAGCCGCGCCGCGAGGGGTACTACAACGCCATCCAGATCTATCCCTGGTCCGATGGTGCCCTTTATCAGGTCTATGCCGCGCCCGGGCAGATCACCAACATCGCGCTCGAACCAGAGGAGAGCCTGACCGGCGCCGGGCCGATCGCAGCGGGCGATACCGCGCGCTGGATCATCGGCGACACCGAAAGCGGGAGCGGCGCCAACCGCCGCGTCCACATCCTCGTCAAACCAACCCGCCCGGACATCTCGACGAACCTTGTCATCACCACCGACCGGCGGACCTACATGATTGAGCTTCGGGCGCAGGAAGCGCTCTACATGCCCGCCGTGGCCTGGGCCTATCCGGCACCTCCGCCGGGGCAGCGCCACACCGTGCCGGCCGCGCCCCAGATTCCGGCCGAGGCGGCGCGCAACTACCGCTACCGGTTGACCGGAGACAGCCCGCCCTGGCGACCGATCTTGGTCTTCGATGACGGGAGGCGGGTCTATGTCGTCTTCCCGCGGGGCATCGTGCAGGGCGAGATGCCGCCGCTCTTCGTCATCGGGTCAGATGGCGAGACACAGATCGTCAACAGCCGCATTCACCAAAACATCCTCATCGTGGATCGACTGTTCGGGGTCGCGGAACTGCGCCTCGGCAGTGGTGAGCGCCAGCAGGTCGTCCGCATCCTGCGGATCGAGCCGCAGCAGGCTGAGGTGCTCCCAGCAGTGACCGGGGAGGCCCCGACATGACCGACAACACCAACGCAAGTGTCGAGCCCATGCGCCTGCGCGCGGAAACGCCGCGGGTGACACGCCTGTCGCGAAAGGTTCTAGCGGGTGTCGGCGCCGCTGCACTCCTCGGCATCGGCGGGGCGCTGATCTATGCGCTGCAGACACGCGATCCGGAGCCGGGCGGCGAAGAGCTCTATTCGATCGACAACCGCCCCACTGCCGACGGGCTGACCGGCCTGCCGCGCGATTACACCGGCCCGCTCCTCGGGCCGCCGCTTCCCGGCGATCTGGGCGGGCCGATCCTCGATGCCCAGAACCGGGGGCAGCCCATTGCCCCTCCGGCGATGACGATGCCTGCCGTCGATCCCGACGAAGAGCGCCGCCGCGCCGAGGAGGAGGCCGCGCGCCTGAGCACGGTTTTCTTCCAGTCGGGCCCAAGGCCGGGTGCGGGTCTTGGGACCGCTCCAGGGCTTGCCGACTTCGGGCTTGCCGGGCTTCCGGGTCAGCCGCCCGCGCAGGACCGCCAGACTGCGTTCTTGACCGGCCCGGCAGACCGGCAGGTTGTTGCGCTGGACCGCGTCATGGCACCGGCTTCGCCCTATATCCTGCAGGCGGGGGCGGTGATCCCCGCCGCGCTGATCACGGGCATCCGGTCCGATCTTCCGGGACAGATCACCGCCCAGGTCACCGAAAACGTCTATGACAGCCCGACCGGAAGCCTCCTGCTGATCCCGCAGGGCACACGCCTGATCGGGGCATACGATGCGGGCGTGACCTTCGGCCAGCGCCGCGTCCTGCTGGTCTGGAACCGCCTCATACTGCCCAACGGTCGCTCCATCGTGCTGGAACGGCAGCCTGGTGCGGATGCTTCAGGTTTCGCGGGTCTGGAGGACGGCGTCGATTATCACTGGGCGGAACTCTTGCAGGCGGCCGGGCTTTCCACGCTGCTCGCCGTCGGGGCGGAGCTTGCCGCCGATGAAGAGGACCGTCTGATCCGCGCCCTGCGCGACGGGGCGCAGGACACGATCAATCAGGCCGGGCAGGCGATCGTCCAGCGCCAGTTGCAGGTCGCGCCGACGCTGACCATCCGGCCGGGCTTTCCGGTCCGGGTGATCGTCACCCGCGACCTCGTCCTCGAGCCATACAGGAACTGAACATGACCAAGCTGAAACTCGGTCCTCTCGTCGACGACAGGCCCGTGAAGGTGAGCGTTGAACTGCCCGGGTCGCTGCATCGCGATCTTCTCGCCTATGCCGAGGTACTGGCCCGGGAAACCGGCCAGCCAGTCGCGGATCCGGTCAAACTGATCGTGCCGATGCTCGAGCGCTTCATGGCCACGGACCGGGGCTTCGCCCGCTCCCGCAAACCCCGGTCATGAATCAGCCGATGAATGGCGCCGCCCGGTCGCCGCGATCATCTCCATCAGCGTATCGATGACGTCCCGCGTCGCGTCCCATTTGGCGGCCGGGTCCATCGCCTGGTTTTCGAGGTTGAGGCTGACGGCGCCGTGCACCGTCGACCAGAACATCAATCCCTGACGCCGAAGATCCGCGCCAGGCAGATAGCCGTGGTCCTGCGACGCCTTCGCACCGTTCGGAGAACTCACAGGTGGGGGTCATTGCTGTGACGAGTTCGTAGGATGGTCGCAGTCGCGGGGTTGCTGTTGCGCCGACTGAACTTCACGGAGAAGCCTCATGCCCAAGCCATTTCAGTGCAGACCATCTAACTAATCCATGCAACCTCAAGGCGGTGACGGATATTTTGCACCCTCTTCGATCAGTGGCGCCGCGTGGTCTGTTGTCAAGGCGGCATGGACAAAGCAAAGCCGAAGGCCGCTGCGCGGGGCCACGATGATCGCGGCAAGAAGGTCTACATGTAGGAGGTAGAAGTCGCCTGATCTTACTGTCTCCTGCAGCCCGACGAAGCGGCAACCGTAACGGGCTGCCAAAATCCTTGATCACGGAGATTATTAAGGTCCGCAGTTACGACCGATCAGGTCGTGTCACGCGATAGCGTTTCTGCATCGCCCCGGTATCCATGGCACGGGTCTCGAGCAGGCGCAGGTTGCGTCGCGCGCCGTGCCCCTCGAACAGCCGCGTGCCATGGCCGAAGAGTTCGGGGATCACCAAGAGCGCGAGCTCGTCGATCATGCCGGAAGCAAGTGCTGTCTGTGCAAGGCGCGTGCTCGCCAGAAGGCCGATGTCCTTGCCGCCCTCCGCCTTGAGCCGGGGGATGACCTGTGCCGGATCGCCTTGCGCGATTTCGGAATTGCGCCATGCGTCGGCCGTGGCCAGCGTCCGGCTGAAGACGACCTTGCGGGTGCTGTTCATGAAGCGCGCCATGTCGCGCGTCGCGGCCTCCGGGGCAGTCTCCGCTGACTGCCAGTAGTCCGCCATGCCCTGCCAGGCCAACCTGCCGAACAGTAGCGTGTCGAAGCGCACGGCGCATTGGGCGGCCCAGGCGTCGAGATCGGCACTCCAGGCGGGCGGGATGAACTCGCCCCCCGGCCCGTTGGTATAGCCATCGACGCTGACAACCATCCAGAGAACACAGTTTCGGCTCATGTCAGCGGCTCCTTCCCCCAGTCATTTGTCGGCGTGCGGAACCGCATCGCGGCCCAGGCTGCAAAGAGCACTCCAAAAAACCGCAATGACTGGCTCCGTGAATTGCGCGCATCGCGCGGCGGCGTGAAGGCTTTGGGCATGTCCTTCAGCATCGTCCGCTCCTCGAGAACCGGCACGGCATCGGCGGGAAACCGGCGCGCGTATATGCTGAACCAATGTCCTTGGGCAAAATCCAGAAACATCGGCGAGTTACAGCATACAGCTACGACCCGGCGCGTTGAAGACGCAGGAGTCAGCCGGAATTCGCGGAGATGCTCGGTGCCTGACACCGGGGCTATCCGATCCTTGCGCTGCAAGACAAACAGTGTTCCGGAAGATAACTCGAGCACCGGTTCAGCGCCTGGCAGCGCCTCTAGGATCGCGCCCGCCTTGCGGCAACTGTCGCAATAGCATTCGGTAACGATGATCGGCCTGCCCGTACAGAAAAAGCGTGTTGCCCCACAGGCGCAGGACATTTCCTGCCCGTCCTGCCTGCCCAATCTGCCTGCCTCGCTCATGGCCCGACGATCATGTCAAAGCCGCCATAGATCATCCGGCTGCCATCGAAGGGCATCGGGTTGACGTCCGGCTGCATCCGCGGGTCGGCCATGATCTTCTGCCAGCCCGCGTCCCGCTTCGCCTTGTCCGGCCAGAGCGTCCAGGAGAAAACAACGGTCTCGTCCTCCTTGCGCATCACGGCCGTGTGCAGAGAATTGATTTTGCCCTCCGGCACATCATCGCCCCAGCATTCCACGATACTGAGCGCCCCGTGCTCCTTGAAGATGGCCGCAGTCGTTTCGGCGTGCTTACGATAGGCCTCCTTGCTCGCGGTCGGCACGGCGGCCACGAAACCATCGACGTAGGTCATGTCCAATCTCCTTCAGGTTGCGTTGAAAGCGGCCTCAAGTGCCGCGATGTCGATCTTGTCCATCTGCATCATGGCCGCTTGGGCGCGGGATGCGGCTTGGCGGTCGGGCGCGGCAAGAAGGTGCGGCAGCGCCTCGGGGACGATCTGCCACGACACGCCCCAGCGATCCGTCAGCCAGCCGCACCGACCGGGCGCACCCCCGTCCGCGGTGAGGGCATCCCATAGCTGGTCGGTCTCGGCCTGGTCGCGCGTGGATACAACGATTGAGGACGCGGGCGTCAGACGATGATGCGGACCACCGTTCAGGATCTGGTAGGGGACGCCACCCAGGGAGAAGGCAACGATTATCGGATTCGACCCTTCTGGCGCATCCGTTTCAACGGCGCTGCCCGGGACAAGGCCGGTGTAGAAGCGCGCGGCTTCAAGGCCGTCTTTTTCCAGCCAAAGGCAAGTGCGCACTCTTGAATGGGGGGGCATCGGTCTTCCTCCTTGGCTTCAAGTTTCCTCGAAGGGGAAATCAATCTGCGGATTTCGGGCGATAAAGCTGAACCGGCTTCGTGGCGCGCGCCGGATAGTCCCCTTTGCCTCGAGGTCCAGCTGAGCCGCCTTAAGCCACCAGCCGGCCTTCTCGCCGCCCGGAAACAGGGCCTCCGGCAGCAGGGGCAGGAGTGCTGCCTTGGCGTCGGGCACCTTGAGCCCCGGCGCGGTATCTGGCAGGACGGCCAGCAGCGCCTCCCGCATCGCCTCGTACTTCGCGCGGTTCACCCGTTCGGTCCGGCCGGGCGACGTGACGTTCTCGATCTCGATCTTGTCTTCAGGCATTGACGGTTCCTTCCCTATTCCTTGCGCAGCAGCAGCACGACACCGGAGGGGTCTGAGGTCCAGTGCCCGTTCACGCCGTCAAGCGGCTCAAGCTCATCGCGCCTGGGGCTGCCGAGATGCGTGAGCGCCTGATCGGCGTCGTCCGAAAACAGTTCCAGCCAGACATCGACCTGGCTCTGCCGTTCGACCCGTTCGATCCAGAGGGTCATCGAGCCTAAGGCGAAGGCGACCGTGTCGGGGGTCTCGCGGATCGGTTGCAGGCCGACCCGGTCCCTGTAGAAGGCGACGGTCTCCTGCCACTTGTGCAGCGGCACCTTGATCGCGGTGTTCTTGCCGGGGGTGATCATGTCTTCGCTTGCTCGCTGATCATGCTTGGGTGTCGTCGGCCGGAAGCACATGCGGCATCGAATGATGTTCGTGGATGATCATCCATGTGCCATCGCGCCGTTCGAGACCAATTGTGAGGCGGCAGACTGGCTCGGTCGATCCGCCGATCCGCAAGAGCCCGCTTGCAAAGGCGACTTCAGAACCGGCAGTGATCTGCAAGGTCTCGATCACGAACCTGCCTTCGGGGTTCGGTACATGCCGGAAGAACAGCTCCCAAGTCGCCCGGTAGTCTGGCAGTCCGCCGACTTCGAGGGGCACGGGCACATCGAACATCCTTACATCAGCCGAATTGAAACGAAGGATGGCATCCATGTCGCCACGACAGATGGCCGCCTCCCAATCCCGGATCAGGTGTTCGACCTCGGCCACGGATCCGCTGTGCAGGTCAACTTCCACAGCATGCCCTTTCCGCTTCAGGGGCTCGATTTTGCTTCTCCCCGACTTATTCATACCCTCTGATCCATTTCTGGCGCGGTTCTGCGCGCCACTGCGATCGCAAACAGCGCTGTCGTTGCGAGAAGGAAAGCCGCGCCAACGCCAGATGCGGCCTGGAACCCATGCACAAAGGCATCCTGAGCGGAACGCAGCAGGTCCTCACCTGCGCTGCCAGTTTGTGTCGAAACCTCGGCAGCGGCCCCGAGCGTATCGCGAGCCGCAGCGGCAAGATCGGACGCCATGCTCTCCGGTATGACTATCGTGGCGCGATAGAGCGCAATGCTGACGCTCCCCAGGACCGCGACGCCAAGGGCAGCCCCAAGCTCGGCTCCGGTTTCCGACATGGCGGCTGCGGCCCCCGACTTGCTTTCTGGCGCTTCGCCGAGGACCACGTCCGTGCCAAGGGTGACGATCGTCGCGACACCGAGCCCAAGCCCGACCATTCCTGTGATGATCGTCGCAAGGCCGCCTGCCTTTCCGAATACCGCAAGCGCCGCAAGTGAGAGCGACACAAGCGTCAAGGCGCCCAGCACGAGAAGGGCGGGCCTGTGCCTTCTGGCGACAAGTGGTGCGCCCAGGCAGCCAATCATCGACGCGATGGCGGGCGGAATCGTCCATAGTCCGGCAGCGAAGGGCGAGAGCCCGTGCACCAGTTGCAGGTAATGGGCAACAAGCAGCGATGCGCCGACCCAGGCGAAGAGCGCCATCATGTTGGCCCCGAGCGCGCCGACGAACGCTGGTCTGGAGAATAGCGACAGGTCGATCATTGGACTGGCGAGGCTACGTTGCCGCCGGACAAAGACCAAACCGACTACAAGACCTGCGGCGAAGGCTCCTGCGGCAGCCAGACTTGGGCCGTCCTGTGCCGTGCTCTTCATCGTGAAGGTGACAGCCAGAATGGCCGTCAGCAGGAGCGACGCGCTCAACAGGTCGAGCGGATGGCCTTCGGAATCCTTGTACTCAGGAAGAAAGAACGGCCCAAGGATCAACAAGAGAACCATCATCGGCACACCGGCCAGAAACACAGAACCCCACCAGAAGCTTTCAATGAGGATGCCGCCGAACAATGGACCGATCACTCCGCCAAGAGTGAAGCACATCGCCCAGATGCCAATGGCAGCGCCGCGCCTCTCGGGATCGGGGAACAGCACTCCGATAAGGGCCAGGGTCGAGGGTAACAACGTCGCACCCGCAAGGCCAAGAAGGGCGCGCGCCACGATCAGCATCTCTGCTGTGGGCGCGAAGGCCGCGAAGATCGAAGCGAGCCCGAAGAACCCTGCGCCGACGAGCAGGATTTTCCGACGACCTATCCCGTCGCCAAGGACGCCGAGAGGAATCAAGGCCCCTGCAATAACGAAGGCGTAGATGTCCGATATCCAAAGCAGCTGCGCCCCAGTCGGGCGCAATTCGGCGCTCAGCGACGGCGTCGCGAGATAAAGGATCGTCATGTCCATCGCCACGAGCATGGTTGGCAAGGCAAGGACGGCGAGCCCGACATGGGGGTTGGACAATGATCGCCCGCTCATGTCGGCGACTTCTGCCGGTTGTTGGTTGATTCCCCAGCCGCGCGACCGGCCAGGCTGAGAAAGGGAAGGACCCCGGACATGACCGCCGGGTCGGGGGGCGTGTCTGCCATCGGTACCTCCTTGGTTAGAAGGGTGCAGCGCAATCTATTGCGGCGCGTCATTTAAGTTGATACCAACGTAATATGCACGAGTCCACCCCCGAACGCCTTCAGATTGACATTGTCCGCCATGTGGCGGGAACCTGCCTCTGCCTGCACACGCAGCGCGCGGCGCGGGCTTTGGCCCGGCTCTTTGACACCGCTCTCGGGCCGCATGGGCTGACCAACGGCCAATTCTCGCTCATGATGGCGCTGAACGGGGCCGAGCCGCCGACCATCGGGCGGCTGGCAGAGTTCCTGGCGATGGACCGGACCTCGTTGACCGCGGCGCTCAAGCCGCTGGAACGCCGGGGGCTGGTCCATGCCCCGACGCTGCGAACCGAGCTGGCCGCC
>JAAURK010000164.1 GCA_012032275.1 Tabrizicola sp. | reverse complement strand
CGGCCGAACCCGCCGCCCATCCGCCGCACCTCGACGCGCACCGCGACTCATCGGCAGGTCCAGCGCATGGGCGACCTTGTGCTGCACCTCGGTGGGGTGCTGGGTGGAGGCATGGATCAGAATGTCGCCGCCTTCCTGCGGGATCGCGGCGGCGACCTGGCCCTCCAGATAGAAGTGCTCCTGCCCGCCGACATCGAAGGCGCCTTCGACAAGATGGGGTGCCGCGGCGATGGCGGCAGCGGCGTCACCCTTCGTCCAGATCACCGGCCCCGGTTCAAAGCGGCTGTTCGCCACCAGCGCCTCCTCCACCGTCAGAACAGCGGGCAGGGCAGTATAGCTGATCTTCGCCAGCCGCAGGGCCCGCCGGGCGGCGAGGTGGCTTTCGGCAATCACCAGAAACACCGGCTGGCCAAGATAGTGCACATGGCCCGTCGCCAGCAGCGGCTCGTCATGCGCCGAGGGCGAACAATCGGGCATCGGATCAAGATCGGCGGCGGTGAGAACGGCCACCACCCCGGGCGCCAGACGCAGGGCAGAGACATCCATCGCCGAAATCTCACCATGCGCGATGGTGGAAAGGCCGAAAGCCAGATGCAGCGCCGGGCCGGGCAAAGGAATGTCGTCGACATACCGCGCCGCCCCCGTCACATGCAGGGGGGCCGCATCATGTGGCAGGGGTTTGCCAAGGCTCATGAGCCGACCTCCAGCACCGAGACAGGCAGCCCTTCAAGATCGTGGAAATAGCGGATCACGAGGTTCCGTGCCGCGGTCATCCGGTAAAGGGCCGAGGCGCGCATGTCGCTCAGCGGCGAGAAATCCAGCGCCATCGCCTCGGCTGCGGCCGCGGCGGTTGCGCGCGTCCAGGGCTTGCCGATCAGGGCGGCTTCGGTGGCGCTGGCGCGTTTCGGGATCCCCGCCATCCCGCCAAAGGCGACACGGGCGGCAGTGACGATGCCCGCATCGACCGTGACGTTGAAACAGCCGCAGAGCGCCGAGATATCCTGATCGAAGCGCTTGGAGATTTTGTAGCAGCGTAAGGCAGGGGCCGAGACGGGAAGCGAGATCCCGGCCACAAACTCTCCGGGCTCACGGTCCTGCTTGCGGTAGTCGAGGAAGAACTGCTCCAGCGGCAGCCTGCGCATCTCGTCCCCCCGCCGCAGATGCAGGGTCGCCCCCAATGCGATGAGCGCGGGCGGCCCGTCGCCGATGGGTGATCCGTTGGCGATGTTGCCGCCGATGGTGGCGGCATTGCGCACCTGAACCGAGCCATAGCGCCGCAAGAGCCCGGCAAACGACGGGTAAAGCGGCCCGATGGCCTGCAAGAGGTCGGTGATTGTCACGCCGGCCCCGATATGCAGCTGATCGCCGCTTTGTTCGATCTGCTGAAGGTCGGTCACGCCGTTGAGGAAAGCCACGGGAGCGAGATCGCGCAGCCCCTTGGTGACCCAGAGGCCGACATCGGTGGCCCCCGCGATCAGCGTGGCATCGGGGTGGGCGAGGTACCATGCCGCCAGGGCATCACTGTCGCGCGGGCGGAACGCGCCGGGAAGGCCGCTCGTCTCCCCGGACCCTTCCGGGGACATCCGGGGAAGAGAAAGGTCCTGATCTGCTTTCATCCAGTCGGGCACCGGGCGATGGGCGGCGGCTTCGGCGGCGCGGACGATCGGCGCGTAACCGGTGCAGCGGCAAAGGTTGCCCGCAAGGTTATCGTCGTGATCGCTGGACCCGTTGAGATGCGCCACCGCCATCGAGACGATGAAGCCGGGCGTGCAGAAGCCGCATTGCGAGCCGTGATGGGCAATCATCTCGTCCTGCACCGGATGCAGCGCGCCGTTGGGCCCGGCGATACCTTCGATGGTGCGGACGGCCTTGCGGTGAAGCTGGGGCAGAAAGAGGATGCAGGCATTCAGGGCGCGGCTGCCGCTGTCATCGGTCACCATCACGGTGCAGGCGCCGCAATCGCCCTCGTTGCAGCCCTCTTTCGTTCCGCTGAGGCCACGATCCTCGCGCAGCCAGTCAAGCAGCGTCCGCGTCGGGCGATCATCCGCCACACGGACCGGCGTTCCGTTCAGGAGAAACGCGATCTCCGACATCTGTCAACCTGCCGCGGTCTCCTCGTTCGAGGTCATGCGCGTGCCCGCCCGATGCGGCGGAAAGCGGGTCACGCACCCCCGGGACATGCTGCCCGTTCTCCCTAAAGATCATGAAGCGCAGAAGGATGCCACATGGCAAGGCCCGGCTTCACCGCTTTGACGAAAGGAGTTTCGTCTTTTGCCAAAAAGAACGGCGGGCTTTCGCCGGCGCGAGCGCTGGTCTAGGCTTCGGCCATGTCGAGCATTCCCCGATTCATCCACCTTCGCCTGCATACCGAACATTCGCTGCTTGAAGGCGCGGTGCCGGTGAAAAAGCTGGTCGACCTTTGCAAGGCGGCCGCGATTCCGGCCGTTGCCGTGACCGATACCAACAACATGTTTGCCGCGCTGGAGTTTTCAGTGCTGGCAACGGGTGCCGGGGTGCAGCCGATCATCGGCTGCCAGGTGTCGCTCGCACATGATCCGGCGCAGGCGGGCGAAAGGCCTCGCGCGCCCGCGCCCGTCGTCCTTCTGGCGCAGAACGAGGCGGGCTATCGGAACCTGATGAAGCTGAACACCCGGCTTTACATCGACGGCGAGATGGCGGGGGCCGGGCATCTGCCTCAGGTGACGCTGGCGGAACTGGCGGCTGCGGCAGAGGGGCTGATCTGCCTGACCGGCGGGCCGGAGGGGCCGCTCGGCCGGTTTCTGGCGGCTGGGCAGATGCCGAAAGCGCGGGCGCTGGCGACACGGCTGGCGGCGATCTTTCCCGGGCGGCTTTATGTCGAACTGCAGCGCCATCCCGGACCCGGGGGGCATTTGCCCGAGGCGGAAGCCCCGGCAGAGCGGGGATCGGTCGAGCTGGCCTATGAGCTCTGCCTGCCGCTGGTGGCGACCAATGACGTCTATTTCCCGAAGCCCGAGATGTATGAGGCGCATGACGCGCTGATCTGCATCGCCGATGGCGCCTATGTCGATCAGCCGCAACCGCGGCGACGGTTGACGCCGCAGCACTATTTCAAATCCGAAGCAGAAATGTGCGCGCTTTTCGCCGATCTGCCGGAGGCGCTGGAGAACACGCTGGAGATTGCCCGCCGCTGTGCCTTTGCGGCGAAGAAACATGCGCCGATCCTGCCGAAGTTCGCCGATGACGAGGTGCTGGAACTGCGCCGTCAGGCCAATGAGGGGCTGCAGGCGCGGCTGAAAGTGATCAGCCGTTCAGGAACGCCCGAGGAATATCAGGCGCGGCTTGATTTCGAGATCGGGATCATCGAGAAAATGGGCTTTCCCGGCTATTTCCTGATCGTTGCCGATTTCATCAAATGGGCCAAGGATCACGGCATTCCGGTAGGTCCGGGGCGCGGGTCGGGGGCCGGTTCGCTGGTGGCTTTCGCCTTGACGATCACCGACCTCGATCCGCTGCGCTATGCGCTTTTGTTCGAACGCTTTCTCAATCCCGAACGGGTCAGCATGCCCGATTTCGACATCGATTTCTGCATGGACCGGCGGGAAGAAGTGATTGCCTATGTGCAGAACCGCTACGGTCGCGACCGGGTCGGCCAGATCATCACCTTCGGCGCGCTGCTGTCCAAGGCGGCGGTGCGCGATGTTGGCCGTGTCCTGCAGATGCCCTATGGGCGGGTAGACCGGCTGTCGAAGATGATCCCGGTCGAGGGGGTGAAGCCGGTCTCGATCACCAAGGCGCTTGCCGACGAGCCCCGCCTGCGCGAGGCGGCGAAGGAAGAAGTGGTCGGGCGGTTATTGAATTATGCCAAGGAAATCGAAGGCTTGCTGCGCAACGCCTCGACCCATGCGGCGGGCGTGGTGATCGGCGATCGGCCGCTGGACGAGCTGGTGCCGCTCTATCAGGATCCGCGGTCCGACATGCCCGCGACCCAGTTCAACATGAAATGGGTCGAAGCGGCGGGACTGGTGAAGTTCGACTTTCTGGGGCTGAAGACGCTGACCGTGATCCAGAATGCGATGGATCTGTTGGCGCTGCGGGGCGTGAGTTTCGACATCAACCTCATTCCGCTGGACGACAAACCCTCCTACGAGCTTTACGCCAGCGCCCGCACCGTGGCGGTCTTCCAGGTGGAAAGCTCGGGGATGATGGATGCGCTGCGGCGCATGAAGCCGACCTGCATCGAGGATATCGTGGCATTGGTCGCGCTTTATCGGCCCGGTCCGATGGAGAATATCCCGGCCTATTGCGAGGTGAAGAACGGGCTGCGCGATCTGGAGTCGATCCACCCGACCATCGACCATATCCTGGCCGAAACCCAGGGGATCATCGTCTATCAGGAACAGGTGATGCAGATCGCCCAGGTGATGGCCGGCTATTCCCTCGGTGGTGCCGATCTGCTGCGCCGCGCGATGGGCAAGAAGATCCCCGAGGAGATGGCGAAAGAGCGGCCGAAGTTCATCGAAGGGGCCAAGGCCACGCATGGAATCTCGGCCGCGAAGGCTGGAGAGGTCTTTGATCTTCTTGAGAAATTTGCAAACTACGGGTTCAACAAGTCGCATGCCGCGGCCTATGCTGTGGTCAGCTATCAAACCGCCTTCCTCAAGGCCAACTATCCGGCAGAGTTCATGGCCGCAGTGATGAACTGCGATATCCATCTTACCGACAAGCTGGCTGTTTACAAACGAGAGATCGACAAACTTGGACTGAAGACGATCGCCCCCTGCATCAACGCCTCGCTCGCCAGCTTCACGGTTCGCGAGGGCGCCGTTGTCTATGGTCTTGGCGCGCTGAAGAACGTCGGGGTCGATGCGATGCAGACCATCGTCGACGCGCGTGGAGAACGACCGTTCACAAATCTCTTTGACATCGCGCGCAGGGTGGATCTGAAGCGTATCGGGAAGCGCCCGCTGGAAATGCTGGCCCGGGCGGGTGCCTTTGACCAGCTCGATCCGAACCGCGCCCGCGTGTTCGATGCGCTTGACCCGCTCGTCGCCTATTCTGCCGCGATCCACGAGGCCAAAGCCTCCAATCAGGTCTCGCTTTTCGGTGAGGCGGGCGCGGATATCCCCGAGCCGCGCCTGCCCTTCCGCGACGACTGGCTGCCGGTGGAGCGGTTGGCCGAGGAACATCAGGCGATCGGCTTCTACCTTTCCGGACATCCGCTTGACGACTACATGTCAGCCCTCAGGCGGCGCGACGTCCGCAGCCTTGCCGAACTGACGGCGCTGGCCGAACGCGGCCCGCTGATCGCCAGGATTGCGGGCTCTGTCGCCGCGCGGCAGGAGCGCAAGTCGGCGCGAGGCAACCGCTTTGCCTTCGTGCAGCTGTCCGACCCGACGGGGCTATACGAGGTCACCGTGTTTTCCGAGACGCTGGAAGCTGCCCGCGACCATCTGGAACCGGGCCAGAACGTGGTGCTGACGGTGAAGGCAGAGCTGGAGGGCGAGACGCTGAAGCTTCTGGCCAGCGCCGTCCAGCCCATCGATGCGGTGGCCGATCAGGCGGGGGCGCAGGCGATCCGCATTCATCTTGACCGGGCCGAGGCGGTCAGCTCTCTGGCGCTGCTGCTTGGCAAGGTCGAGGGCCGGACGCGGGCGCAGGTCACGCTCTGCATTCCGGATGAGACGGGGCGCGAGATCGACCTGACCCTGCCGGAGGCCTATCCGGTCACGCCGCAGATCAGGGGCGCGATCAAGGCGATGACGGGCGTCATGCTGGTGGAGGACGTGTAGCGCCAGCCGGGTAGCCTGTGTGCGGGCAAGCGAATGCCGCGCGGGGTCAGGCGGGCGGGCGTTCGTTCAACCGATCAAGCCGCGCCTGAACCGAAAGGCCATGCGCCTGCAGGCTCTCGCTGTTGGCAAGCCGCACGGCCGCCGGGCCAACGGTCTGCAGCGCGCCGGGCGTCATCCGCGCGATCGTGGTGCGCTTCATGAAATCGAGCACCGAGAGGCCGGAGGAAAACCGCGCCGACCGCGCCGTGGGCAGCACATGGTTCGGGCCGCCGACATAATCGCCGATGGCTTCCGGGGTCCATGCGCCAAGAAAGATCGCCCCCGCATGGCTGATCCGCGCGGCCAGCGCCTCGGGATCGCCGGTCATGATCTGCAGATGTTCGGGCGCGATCCGATTGGCCAGTGCGGCGGCCTGGTCCAGGGTCTCGACAGTGATCACCGCGCCGTTCGCGGCCCAGGCGGCCGCTGCAATCGCACGGCGGTCAAGCGTCTGCAGCCGGTGGTCCACCGCCGCGGCGACGGCCCTGCCAAGAGCGGCATCCGTGGTGATCAGAATCGACTGGGTGCTTTCGTCATGCTCCGCCTGGCTCAGCAGATCAAGCGCGATCCAGTCGGGATCGTTCTCTGCATCGGCGATGATCAGCACCTCGGATGGCCCGGCGATCATGTCGATCCCGACCCGCCCGAACACCTGGCGCTTCGCCGCCGCGACATAGGCATTCCCCGGCCCGGTAATCTTGTCGACCGCGGCGATGGTCTCCGTCCCGTAGGCCAGCGCCGCAATTGCCTGCGCGCCGCCGATCCGGTAAACCACGTCCACGCCCGCGATCTGCGCCGCCAGAAGGACGAGCGGGTTGACCACGCCGCCCGGTGTCGGGCAGACGATGACGAGTTGCTCCACCCCGGCGACCTTGGCCGGAATGGCGTTCATCAGAACCGACGACGGGTAAGAGGCGATGCCGCCCGGCACATAAAGCCCCGCCGCCGAAACCGGCGTCCAGCGCCAGCCAAGCATCGCGCCTGCCGCATCCGTCCAGCTTTCGTCACCCGGTCGCTGCCGCGCGTGATAGCTGCGAATGCGGTCGGCCGCGAGTTCCAGCGCCGCGCGGTCAGAGGCGCTGACCTTTGCCACCTCCGCGCTGATCTCTTCAGGCGAAAAGGCCAGTGTCCCGGGCCGAAGCTGCAGCCGGTCAAAACGCGCCGTCAGCGCGATCAGAGCCGCATCGCCGCCTGCCCGGACATCGGCAATGATCCCGGCCACGGTCTGCTGCACATCCTCCGCCTCCTCCCGCTTCTGTCCCAGAAGCCGGGCGAAATCCTCCGCGAAACCCGGGGCGGTGGCAGACAGAAACACAGGCATGGCCAATCATCCTTGCAAGCAGGATCCCCAGATAGCGCGCCGCCCCCGCCCCCTCAAGCACGAACCAAAGCGGTTTTCACCTGGCAGAAATATCCTCGGGGAGAAAGCCAGCGGCTGCCCGCGGCTTTCGGGGGCAGAAGGCCCCCACCTGCCCCAGAACCTCACCCGCCCGAAGGCGACGGATCGTCAGTCGCCATGCCCCGGCAGCTTGCCCGACGGCGCGCGGTACGGGCGGGTCACATCGTTCAGCACAACCTCCAGCGCCTCCACCTCCAGCGCCATGGCACCGTCTCCGGCAAGTGTCAGCGTCAGGGTTCCGGTCCCGTCCTCGCCCGGCGCAAAACCCAGCGTGAGCAGCGACAGCACGACCTCCCGCTCTGTCCGGTCGATCCCGGTCGTCCGGACGGCACGCACATCCTCCACGGTCAGAACCGAGCGCACCCGCTCATAAGGCCGCGCGTCCGCCTCTGCTGCAGGCCGGTCCTCCCAGCGAAAGCGGTTCAGCAGAAGCGCGAACCGGCGTTGCCGTTTTTGCCAGCTCATCTCGGTGATCGGAAACACCGCATCCTGCAAGAGCGCGGAGATCACCCTCAGATCCGCCTCATCCCGCGCCACAAGCCGGAGCGGGGCTTCCGCCCCGTCTTCGAACCGGGCATCGGTCATGCCGAGACACGCTCGATCTGCGCCCCGCAGGCGCGAAGCTTTTCCTCCACCCGCTCGTAGCCGCGATCCAGGTGATAGACCCGGCTGACCAGGGTCTCTCCCTCGGCCGCGAGCCCCGCGAGGATCAGGCTGACGCTGGCCCGCAGATCGGTCGCCATCACCGGCGCACCTTTCAGCCGGTCGACGCCGGTCACCGTGGCCGTGCCGCCATGCACATCGATGCGCGCCCCCATCCGCATGAGTTCGGGCGCATGCATGAACCGGTTCTCGAAGATCTTCTCCTCCAGCACGCTGGTCCCCTCGGCGGTGCAAAGCAGGGCCATCATCTGCGCCTGAAGATCGGTCGGGAAGCCGGGGAAGGGCTCGGTCGTGACATTCACCGCCTGCACCCGCCCGTTCTTGCGAGCGACCTTCAGGCCGCGGTTGGTCTGGGTGACCGACACGCCCGCCGCATCCAGCTTTTCGGCGAAAGCGCCGACCAGATCCAGCGTGCCGCCAAGGCATTCCACTTCACCGCCACAGATTGCGGGGACAAGCATGTAGGTGCCCAGTTCGATCCGGTCGGTGACCACCGGATGGGTTGCGCCATGCAGGCGGTCGGTTCCCTCGATGACGATCTCGCCGGTTCCCTCGCCCTCGATTCTCGCGCCCATTTTTCGCAGGCATCGCGCCAGATCGACGATCTCAGGTTCGCGCGCGGCATTCTTCAGCACGCTCGTTCCCTTCGCAAGCGTCGCCGCCATCAGCGCGTTTTCGGTGGCCCCGACCGACACGAAGGGAAACTCCACCACCGCGCCTTTCAGCCGGCCGCCCGGCGCCTTGGCATGCACGTAGCCGTCGCGGAGGTCAAGTTCCGCCCCCATCGCCTCCAGCGCTTTCAGGTGCAGATCGACCGGCCGCGCCCCGATGGCACAGCCGCCGGGCAGCGAGACGACCGCATGGCCGTACCGCGCAAGCATCGGCCCCAGCACCAGGATCGAGGCGCGCATCTTGCGGACGATGTCGTAATCGGCCTTTTGGTTGGTGATCGAATGGCTGGAAAGCGCCAGCACCAGCCCGTCCTGCAGGCTTGCCACTTCAGCGCCCAGCGACTGCAGCAGCTGCGTCATCGTGGCGATATCGGAAAGCCGCGGGGCATTCGTCAGCGTCAGCGGCTCGTCGCTGAGGAGCGTGGCGGGCATCAGTGTCAGGCAGGCGTTCTTGGCCCCCGCAATCGGGATCGCACCCGAGAGCGCGCCATTGCCTTTGACGAGTATCGAATCCATCTGCCCATCCGCCTTTCGCGCCCGTGTTCTTTCGCGCCCGTGTTCGCTCCGGGCTTCGCACCCTTCCCAGC
The DNA here is from genome assembly GCA_012032275.1 of Tabrizicola sp. Classification (GTDB taxonomy): domain Bacteria; phylum Pseudomonadota; class Alphaproteobacteria; order Rhodobacterales; family Rhodobacteraceae; genus JAAURK01. The sequence continues at coordinate 33 of JAAURK010000164.1, read as the reverse complement.
CATGGTGTCTGCGCCATGATCGGCAGCGCGGGC
>JAAURK010000163.1 GCA_012032275.1 Tabrizicola sp. | reverse complement strand
GCGATCGCCAATCTCTCGAAAGACAACTAAATGCCTAGCGGGCATCACCTCCCGAGTCAGGCTCCATTCTAGGATTTGCGGCTGGCCTGGCCTGGCCTGGCCCGGCTGGTAACGCCTGGGGCTAATGTACTGGCCCTGGGGTTGAGCCCCGCGATGGAGGCGCGTCAAATCGACAGGGGTGTTGACAAAGGCTTTCCAGGGGCGTCCGATCAGGCGCGAAGCGGGTATACCTAAGAGCTGGGGCCGCGAATGGGTTGACGGCGACAAATCGGCCCTGGCGATTGATCACGGGATCAACATCCAGCCAGGGAACGTCGTCGACGCGCGGTTCGTCGACATCGTCCCCGGCGTACGCGTGGTGCAGGCGGTCGACTTCGTCTCCGACGACCCCGCCTTCGCGGGCACCATGACCATGACGTGGGCGGTCACCGCCACCGGCACCGGCACGGAGGTGGAGATCCGCGCCGACGACGTCCCCGACGGCATCTCCGCCGAGGACCACGCCGAAGGACTGGCCTCCTCACTGGCGAACCTCGCCGCCTACCTCGAGACTGCCACCGCCTAGGTGACGCCCCCGCCGGTCGGTCACCGGTGCCAGAACTGCCACCACCGGCGGCGAGGCACGACCGCGTCCGGCTCCGGTTGCGGTTCCGGTTGCGGCTGACGGGCCCGGTATAAGCTGCTGCGCGGCACATTTAAGACCTGGCAGGCCGCCGCGATCCCGATCTGCCAGGTCAGGATCAGCAGGAACAGCGCGCCCGAACAGGGCCGGATCGCCACGCCCGCGATCAGCGCCGCGGTGTCGCGAAAGCCGGTCAGGCGGCTGACCTCTTCCACGGTCGGCCCATGTGCATGTCCGCAGTCATGGTGGTGGTCGTGGTGCGGGTGATGCGGGTCCGCGGCTCCCTCCCGGCGCAATCCCCGTGCCCCCCGCCACACCAGCCAGAGCCCGAGAGCCGCGATCAGAAGAAGGCTCACCGGCGCCATCACCTCTTCCGCCGTGCCAAGCACCGTCTCGCGCGCCCATCCCAGCACCGCAACCGCCGCGTAGACAAGCACAACCGCGACCGCCGCCTGCGCGAGGCTCGAGGCCAGCGCGATCCCGGCCAGCGGCAAAAGCCGCACGCGCCGCGCCAGACCATAGCCGCCGATCAGCATCTTGCCATGCCCCGGGCCGGCGGCATGCAGCACCCCATAGCTGAACGAGAGTCCGAGGAGGGTGGCAATCGCCCCCGGCTCTCCCCCGCGCAGCGCCCGCACCGCCCCGGCAAGGCTGTTCTGCGCCGTCCGCTGTGCGCCCTGAACCCAATGCTGCAACACGGCAAATCCGCCGCTCAGCCACAAGAGAGCCAGCACCACCGCCAGGACAAGCCCCGCAATCGTCAGGGTGCGCCGCATGTCACGCGCACCTCTTCGGCGTAATTCTTCCCCACCGCCGGAAAGTCGGCCTCGACATCCTCGGAAGCGGAATATTCCGCCAGCGCCGCTTTCAGCGCCTCATCCGCCGCGTCAGGATCGGGACCATAGGCCACCGCAGAACAGCCCGTACCTCCGGTCAGCACCGGATCGAAGGCAATCGTATAGGCGGTGTAGAACCCCGGATCGTAGACCTGCACCAGCAATGGCCCGGGTGCGACGGGCACCGGCACATCGAAGCTGCGCAGATGCACCGAGGTGATCTTTCCGTCGGCATAGGATGCGCTCCATTCCGTCGGGCGCGACAGCGTCAGCTCCCGGTCGTCGATCAGCGCATAGGTGTCGCCCTGAAACTCCGGGATCCAGTTCATATCGAAGCCGGCCAGCCGCGCCTCTTCCTCGCCCGTCAGCTTCCCGTCCCAATCCGGGTCAAGCCCCATGTCGCCCACGACGAACAGCGAGTAGAGGTCATCATAGGTCCAGCTGACGCGAACGGCAGTCGCCTCGTTCCGGTCGTTCAGGATCACCTCGACCTTTGTGTCGATGAACACATGCGGATGGGCAAGCGCTGCCCCGCCGGTCACACCGCCAACCAAAGCCACGATCCGCGCCATCCATCTCATGGCACAAAGATTATCCTGCACCGACCTTGCATCCAAGCGCCAAAAACCCGCCCCGGCGACCCGCCGCCATCAGGCCTTCCGCCGACGCGCGGGATGGCGGGTGGTGTCGTAGATGTCCTCCGCGCCGCCCAGAACCTGCGCCGCCCGCCCCACGATCAGCGGATCAGGCGCGCCGACCGCGGCCGCATCCTTGCCGGGATAGTCGAGACCCGCCAGGAAATGCCGCATCGCGTTCAGCCGGGCCCGCTTCTTGTCGTTCGACTTCACGATGACCCAGGGCGCATCCGCCGTATCGGTATAGAAGAACATCGCCTCCTTCGCCTCGGTGTAATCGTCCCATTTGTCGAGACTGGCCTTGTCGATGGGCGACAGTTTCCAGCGCTTCAACGGGTCGGTCTCGCGGGCGAGGAAGCGCTTGCGCTGCTCTTCGCGGGTGACAGAGAACCAGTATTTGTGAAGCCGGATGCCCGACCGCACCAGCATCCGCTCGATTTCCGGGGCCTGACGCATGAACTCCAGATATTCCGATGGCGTGCAAAAACCCATCACCCGTTCCACCCCGGCGCGGTTGTACCAGCTTCGGTCAAAGAAGACGATCTCGCCCGCCGTGGGCAGATGCTGCACATAGCGCTGGAAGAACCACTCGCCCTTTTCCTTGTCTGACGGCTTGGTCAGGGCCACGACGCGGGCATAGCGGGGGTTCAGATGTTCCATGAAGCGCTTGATCGTGCCGCCTTTTCCGGCGGCATCGCGCCCCTCCATCAGGATCACGAACTTCTGGCCGGTCTCCTGCGCCCAGATCTGAACCTTCAGAAGCTCCGCCTGCAGCGTTGCCTTCTCCGCCTCATAAAGCGCCGTCCCCATCCGGCGCGCATAGGGATAGCGCCCCGATTCAAAGGCCGGACGGGAAACCGCCTGGCCCACTGCGGGAAAGGCCATGGGCCCGGTCAAAGCGGCTTCTGCCGCCGCGGCATCCACCGTGTCGACGGGTGCGGCCTCGGCCGGCCCTGCCTTCGCTGCCGCTGCCGGATCGGACCCTGTTTCGCTCTCCACCTGCTTGTCCATCTTGTGCTCCTTCTTCCCCACCGGATCAGTCCGCCTGCCACGAAAGAACCGCCCTGTCTTTGATCCGGGTCAAAGAAGGCGCGTCGCGGTCCCGCAATCGGCCTTCCTCCGGCAGCGGCGGGGCCGTAGTCTGGCCGGGCCCCGGATGAAAGGACCGTCCCATGATCACCCTCTACGGCGTCTATCGCTCTCGTGCCTCGCGGCCGCTTTGGCTCTTGCTGGAACTTGACCTGCCCTTCGCCCATGTGCCGGTGATCCAGGGCTACCGGCTTTCCGACCCGAGCGCAGCGGACGCGCCGCTCAACACCACTTCGCCGGAGTATCTTGCCGTCAACCCTCAGGGTCAGATCCCGGCCTATGCCGAAGACGGGCTGGTGCTGACGGAATCGATGGCGATCACGCTGCATATCGCACGGCAATACGGCGGGGCATTGGGGCCGGAGGGGCCTGCCGAGATGGCCCTCCTCGAAAACTGGGCGCTGTTTGCGGCCACGGGGATCGAGGGGCAGGCCCTGGAAATCATGTATATCCAAAGGGATGGCGGTGACCAGAGCGCCGAAGGCCAGGCCGCGATCGCGAGCCATGCGGAAAAACTGCGCCGCCCTCTTGCGCGTCTCGAAACCCATCTGGCCGCGCATCCCTGGCTGCTTGGCAAGCGTTTCACCGTGGCCGACCTCAACCTGGCCGAATGCCTCCGCTATGCCCAGGGCCACCCGACGCTGATCGGTGAGTTTCCCGCGGTGAAAACCTGGCTGGAGGCGTGCCAGTCCCGCCCGGCGTTCAAGAAGATGTGGGCGGCACGGATGGCGGAACCGGCGTGAGGAATACTGATGGTATGATTGTCCGAATGCAGCACAAAATATGTGGTTCCCGGGCTTGAAACCTCCAGCGACAAATCTTAGCTCCGGATTACCCTCATCTGTGGGGGGAGAAAGGAGCTTCCTATGCTGGAAGCATTTCTGATCTCCCCACTCTTGAAGCGTTAGGGGTCGAGCCCTAACGGAACGCTCCTAACGGGGTTTCGGTGTATGTCGCAACAGTTGGCCGCGCGCTCGACCGCGCTGGTTCGCTAAATTGGGTGGTTGTCCTTCGCGGAACTCGGCGGTGCCGAACAATCCAGCTGAGACGATCTGGTTTCCCGCCCGGCGATTGCGAAGGAGATGCCTTGTGGAGCGTTCGCTCCAAACTGACCGGCCCCGCGAGTAATTCAAGGGATAACTGGAAAGTGCGGAGAGCAGAAAGAACAAGGTATCGCACCAGTTAGCGGCTTCGGAGAAATCCGGGGCCGCTTGCTTTTGGGGGAACGGGCAAGGGCTTACAATCCCGGTATATCAACACCCCGCGACCCGAACAGGCCAAGCCGCAGGGTGCCTTTCCCTTCACGGTCATCAGCGTCCCAGACCGTACCGCGCCCTTGCTTCGCGACCGATCGAGTAGGCACCTGATTAACGTTAGCGCGCCCCTCCAAAGGCCCTTTCACATTTGCCCAAATATCCCACGGGGGTCCGGGGGTGTGAAACCCTCGGTCCGCCGCCAGCCTCAGGGCACATACTTCTGCCAAGGATGCTCTTCGACAAACCCCAGCACCTCCCGGATCTTCCGGTTCGACAAAAGCCCCTCCCGCTCTGCCACCGGCCGCGACAGGGGTACCCGGGGGAAGAACCGCGCCAGCAATTCCGAGTTCGGCTGCGGCACCGCATTCTCGTCATTCACCGCATTGAACACCTGAAAGCCCAGCCCGTCCTTCTTCAGGCAAAGATCCACGATCTGCCCCAGATCGCGCGCATCGATATAGGAAAACGTGATCCGCCGCCGCAGGCCCGGGGTCTCCCGCAGCGGGGGAAACAGCGTCGCATATTCATGCGGTTCGATCACATTGCCGATCCTGAGCGCATAGATATCCGCCCCCGACCGGCGCTGGAAACTCCGCGCCGTGACCTCGTTCACCTTCTTCGACATGCCGTAGCTGTCCATCGGGTCGATGTCGTAATCCTCCTCCAGCGGCAGAACCTTCGGGTCGACCACCCCGTCCGAGAAGCACAACCCATAGGTCGTCTCCGACGAGGCGATGACGATCTTGCGCAGCCCCATCTTCACGGCCGCCTCGATCACATTGTAGGTGCCCATCACATTCACCCGGTAAGTCTCGGTATCCGGCATCATCAGGTGGCGCGGGACGGCCGCGAAATGCACCACCGCGTCAAAGACTTCCGCACCGGTGCCGCTCTCCATCTCGTCATACCCGGCATGGGACCGCATCGCCGAATAGACCTGGCCCGCGTCGGTGACATCCCCGATCAGGTCATGCACGCCAGCCAACCCCAGGGGCACCCGGTCGAAGTTCAGCACCCGGTGCCCCGCTTCGGCAAGATGGGCCACGACATGCCGCCCCGCCTTGCCCGACCCGCCCGTGAAGAATACCCGCATCATGCTCTCCTTTGCCTTACCCTACGCCGCCGCCACCACGCACTCCAGACCCTACATCTTGCGCCCCACCCCGCTTGAATGATCTAATGGCTGCGCAGTTCCTTTCGCGAGCATCCCATGGCATCCGACCTTCTCTCCGGCGCGCAGACCTACGACGCCTCTTCCATCGAGGTGCTTGAGCCGCTGGAGGCCGTCCGCCTTCGTCCCGGCATGTATATCGGCGGCATCGACGAACGCGCGCTCCATCACCTTGTCGCCGAAATCCTGGACAATGCGATGGACGAAGCCGTCGCCGGCCATGCGAACCGGATCGAGGTGGAACTGCACGAGGGCAATGCCGTCACCGTCCGCGACAACGGCCGCGGCATTCCGGTCGACCCTCATCCGAAATTCCCCGACAAGTCCGCGCTGGAAGTGATCCTCACCACCCTGCATTCCGGCGGCAAGTTCGGCGGCGATGCCTATTCCACCTCTGGCGGGCTGCACGGCGTCGGCTCTTCGGTCGTCAACGCACTGTCCGATCTGCTGAAGGTGGAGGTCGCCCGCAACCGCGAGCTTTTCACCCAGAGCTTTTCCCGCGGTGTCCCGCAAGGCCCGATCCAGAAGGTCGGCCCCGCCCCGAACCGGCGCGGCACCACCGTCACCTTCCGCCCCGACCCCGACATCTTCGGCAGCCAGACCCTGAAGCCGGCCCGGCTGATGAAGATGGCACGCTCCAAGGCCTATCTCTTCTCCGGCGTCGAAATCCGCTGGAAAACCGCGCTGAACGACGGCGAAACCCCGCCCGAGGCCACCTTTCACTTTCCCGGCGGTCTGGCCGATTACCTCTCCGACACGCTGCACAAGGCCACCACCTACGCCGACCGCCCCTTTGCCGGAAAGGTCGGCTTCCCCGAGAAATACAATGTGCCGGGCTCGGTCGAATGGGCGATCAACTGGACACCCGCCCGCGACGGCTTCATCCACTCCTATTGCAACACCGTCCCCACCCCGGAGGGCGGCACGCATGAGACCGGCTTCTGGGCCGCGATCCTGAAAGGCATCCGCGCCTATGGCGAGCGGGTAAAGAACCGCAAGGCCGAGCTCATCACCCGCGACGACATGCTCACCGGCGGCTGCGCGCTGATCTCCGTCTTCATCCGCGAGCCGCAGTTCGTCGGCCAGACCAAGGACCGCCTCGCCACGGAAGAGGCCGCGAAATACGTCGAGAACGCCGTCCGCGACCATTTCGACACCTGGCTTGCCGCCGACCCCAGATCCGCGGGCGCCATCCTCGATTTCCTCGTTCTGCGCGCCGAGGAACGGCTCCGCCGCCGCGAGGAAAAGGAGACCCAGCGCAAGACCGCCACCAAGAAGCTCCGCCTGCCCGGCAAGCTCACCGATTGCTCCTCCAAGACCCGCGAGGGGACGGAGCTTTTCATCGTCGAGGGCGATTCCGCGGGTGGCAGTGCCAAGGGTGCCCGGTCCCGTGAGACGCAGGCCCTTTTGCCGCTGAAGGGCAAGATCCTGAACGTCCTCGGCGCCGCCTCCGCCAAGCTGAATGAAAACTCCGAGATCCGCGACATTTGCGAGGCTCTGGGCGTCAGCATGGGCACCCGGTTCAATCTGGATGACCTGCGCTATGAGAAGATCATCATCATGACCGACGCCGACGTCGACGGCGCGCATATCGCGAGCCTCCTCATGACCTTCTTCTTCACCCAGATGCGCCCCCTGATCGACCGGGGGCACCTCTACCTCGCCTGCCCGCCGTTGTATCGGCTGACCCAAGGCGCGCGGAGGATGTACGTCGCCGACGACGCCGAAAAGGAGCTGTGGCTCGCCAAAGGTCTGGGCGGAAAGGGCAAGATCGACGTCCAGCGCTTCAAGGGGCTGGGAGAGATGGACGCGAAGGACCTGAAGGACACCACGATGAACCCCGCGACGCGGAAGCTGATCCGGGTGTCGATTGATGAGGACGAGCCGGGGATACGTCTGATCTGGTGGAGCGCCTGATGGGCAAGAAGCCGGAATTGCGGTTTCAGTATATTCAGGAAAACGCGCGGTTTGTGGAGGAGTTGGATGTTTAGAATTGGGAAAATCTGAAAAGATCTTCATTGAATTGGTGCGTTCATTCACGAGAGTTGAACCTCGCACATTTCCGTGGCTTAGAAATACATTCAAAACTGATGATGAGCAGATTAAGAATGTTTTCTTCGCGCTCAATGGCGACCTTCAGGGGCTTGCAAGCAAAAGAGAAGTGAATTTGAGGCCTGATGCATTTCTTCCAGATTTGAATTGCATTCTTGAATTCGACGAGATGCAACACTTCACAAAGCAGAGAGAGCTTTCTCTATCCCTTTACCCTGATCAAGTCAGCTTGGGATATGATCGATCCTACTACATGTCCCTGTGCATAAGATTTTGTGACGCTGCCAAGGCAAAAGGCGCGGCAGGTTATCGAAGGCCGACAGCAGAATTTCCTTTTATTGGCGGGAGACATTGCCAGAGAGCATTCTTTGATACACTTCGCGACATTATTCCTTTACGCAATGGCCTTGCCCCGACCATAAGAATACCAGAGATTGAAATTAGAGATGTCACCGCCTTGAGAGAAAAAATCTCTCGAATGCTCCGCCAATAGCATCCCCTACCGCCACCCTGTCAGATTTGCCAAAAGCAAATCTGACAGCGCCCGACCCGCCCCCTGGAGGCTGGCGCGATATATCGCTCCCTCCCAGCCCTCGCAGGCGTGCTCGGGCGTTCGGGGCTGAAAACAGTCACTGGACTGTTTCGCGGCGCAAGCCCCGCCGCCCCTCACCCCCGCGTTCCGGTCGCGGTCAGCTTTGCGCCCCGCCGCCGCATCGTAGGGTGCGCTGCAGCGCACCATGCCGGTCGGGGTTCACCCCGCTCCATCGACAAGAACCCGCCCCTTGCCGCGCCCCACCCTCGCCCCATATCCCGACCTATGCGCGCCTTCCTCCCACTCGCCTTCCTCCCCCTTCCCCTCCACGCCCAGGAGGTGGATCTGGAACTCGTCCTGCTCGCCGACGCCTCCGGCTCCATCACCGACGGGGAAATCGACTTTCAGCGTCAGGGTTATGCGACGGCCATCACCGATCCTGCGGTGCTGAACGCGATCCGGTCCAATCTCACCGGCTCCATCGCGGTCACCTATGTGGAATGGGCGGCCAATCAGGTCACGGTGGTCGACTGGTCAATCATCGACAGCGACGCCAGTGCCGCCGCCTTTGCGGCCGCGCTTCTGGACCCGCCGCGCCTTGCCACCGGGCGCAATGCCATTGGCGATGCGCTGCTGGAGGGCAAGCGGCTGATTGATGGGAACCGGTTCACCGGACTGCGCCAGGTGATCGACTTTTCCGGCGACAGCATCGGCAATTTCAGCGGTGCCAGCATTGCCACGGCCCGGGCGAGGTTCTGGCGGCGGGGATCACCATCAACGGCCTGCCGATCCTCGACGGCGGCGAGGGTGACGATCTGGGGCAGATCTACACCGACCAGATCATCGGCGGACCCGGCGCCTTCATGGTGCCCGCCATCGGCCGCGACGGCTTTACCGAGGCGGTCCGGCGCAAGCTGATCCTGGAGATTGCGGGCGAGCTGCCGGTGCGCCTGGCAGCCGATTAGGCCGCCGGTCGCGCG
>JAAURK010000162.1 GCA_012032275.1 Tabrizicola sp. | reverse complement strand
CATGCTGACCGACGATGCCGCGCCCTCGGCGACCGCAAAGATGCCGACGACAAAGATCAGGGTTGAAGCGACCAAGTCCGACGGGTTCGGCTGTCACACCGGTACCGACGAGATGCGCCGTGCCGCGGCTTCCGCGGGTAAGAGCGAGACGCTTGAGCGCTACGCCGCAGATTACCCGGTCGGACCGCACGATCAGCCGCAAAGCATGTGCCCAGCCTTTGGTTCGCTGCGCGTCGGCTTGCGCATGCGGCGCACGGCGACGGTGCTCTCGGGCTCAGCCTGTTGCGTCTACGGCCTGACCTTCACCTCGCATTTCTACGGCGCCCGGCGCACGGTCGGCTACGTGCCGTTCAACTCCGAGACGCTGGTCACCGGCCAGCTGTTCGAGGACATCCGCGGCGCCGTGTTCGAGGTCGCAAAGCCCGAGGACTATGACGCCGTCGTGGTCATCAATCTCTGCGTCCCGACCGCCTCGGGCGTGCCGCTCGACCTGCTGCCCAAGCAGATCGAAGGCGTGCGGATCATCGGCATCGACGTGCCGGGCTTCGGCGTGCCCACCCATGCCGAGGCGAAGGACGTGCTGGCCGGGGCGATGCTGGCCTATGCGCGGGCTGAAATTCAGGGCGGGGCCGGTTTGCTGCCCCCGCACAAGGGCGGTCCGACCGTCCGACGGTCACGCTACTGGGCGAGATGTTCCCGGCCGACCCGATGATGATCGGCGCGATGCTGGCCCCGATGGGCCTCGCTGCCGGGCCGGTGGTACCCTGCCGCGAATGGCGGGAGCTTTACGCAGCGCTTGATTGCGGCGTGGCGGCGGCGATCCATCCCTTCTACACCGCATCGATCCGCGAGTTTCAGGCGGCGGGGCGGGCGGTTGTCGGCAGCGCCCCCGTCGGTCTGGAAGGCACGATGGACTGGTTGAAAGCCATCGGCGACGCCTTTGGAGTAGCCGGGAACAAGGTGAATGCGGCACAGAACGCCTTTGGGCCGGCGATCCGGGGGGCGCTGGCGGCGAATCCGGTGAGCGGGAGGATCACGGTCAGCGGTTACGAGGGCTCGGAGCTGCTCGTCGCGCGGCTGTTGATCGAAAGCGGCGCGCAGGTGCCCTATGTGGGCACCGCCTGTGCGCGGTCCGAGTGGAGCGAACCTGATCGCGAATGGTTGGCTGCGAAAGGCGTTGCAGTGAAATACCGTGCCAGTCTGGATGACGATTGCGCCGCGATGGAGGGTTTCCGGCCGGACCTTGCCATTGGCACGACACCGGTGGTGCAGCGGGCCAAGGAGCTTGCGATCCCGGCGCTCTACTTCACCAACCTGATCTCGGCCCGGCCGCTCATGGGGCCTGCGGGTGCCGGATCGCTGGCCCAGGTGGTGATGGCGGCGATGGGAAACAAGGCGCGGATGGAGGGGATGAAGGCGTTCTTCGAGGGCGTCGGTCATGGCGATACTGCGGGCATCTGGGAGGGTTCCCCGAACCTGCGGCCGGATTTCCGTGCGGTCCATCAGAAGAAGCTCGACAAGGCCGCGAAAGCGGCCAAGGCGGAGGAGATGATATGATCCGCCGCCCGATCCGCGCGCCACAAATTCCTTCAAAAGAATTTGCAAATCTTTTCAAAAAGATTTGCGGCACCCGGTCCGGGAAGGGCGCGCCATGCTGATCCAGGATCATGACCGGGCAGGCGGGTACTGGGGGGCGATCTATGCCTTCTGCGCCGTCAAGGGGTTACAGGTCGTCATCGACGGACCCGTGGGCTGCGAGAACCTGCCGGTGACCTCGGTCCTCCATTACACCGACGCGCTGCCGCCGCATGAGTTGCCGATTGTCGTGACCGGCCTCGGCGAGGAGGAACTCGGCCGCGACGGCACTGAAGGCGCGATGCGGCGGGCGTGGAAGACGCTTGACCCGGCGCTGCCTGCCGTCGTCGTGACGGGATCGATTGCCGAGATGATCGGCGGTGGTGTCACGCCGATGGGCACCAATATCCAGCGCTTCCTGCCGCGCACCATCGATGAGGATCAGTGGCAATGCGCCGACCGGGCGATGACCTGGATCTTCACCGAATTCGGGATGACCAAGGGCCGGATGCCCCCCGAGGCGGACCGGCCGGAGGGGGCGAAGCCCCGCGTCAACATCCTGGGACCGATGTACGGGACGTTCAACATGGCCTCGGACCTCCACGAGATCCGGCGGCTGGTCGAAGGGATCGGGGCCGAGGTCAACATGGTGATGCCGCTTGGCGCGCATCTGGCCGAAATGCGCAATCTCGTGAATGCCGACGTCAATATCGTCATGTACCGCGAATTCGGCCGCGGACTGGCGGAATGCCTGGGCAAGCCCTATCTGCAGGCGCCGATCGGCTTGGACTCGACGACGAGGTTTCTGGAAAAGCTGGGCGATCTGCTGGGGCTTGACCCGGCGCCCTTCATCGCGCGCGAAAAGCACTCCACCCTGAAGCCCCTGTGGGATCTGTGGCGCAGCGTTACCCAGGATTTTTTCGGCACGGCGAATTTCGCCATCGTCGCGAACGAGACCTATGCGCGCGGCGTGCGGCATTACCTCGAGACCGATCTCGGCCTGCCTTGCGCCTTTGCCGTGGCGCGGGTGGCGGGGACGAAGACCAACAACGAGGCGGTGCGCGCAAGCCTGCGCCAGCACCGGCCGCTGATCGTGATGGGGTCGATCAACGAGAAGATCTACATGGCGGAAATGAAGGGCGGCCACGGACCCGCCCCATCGTTCATCGCGGCGAGCTTTCCCGGCGCGGCGATCCGGCGGCACACGGGCACGCCCTTCATGGGCTATGCGGGTGCGGTCTGGATCCTGCAGGAAGTCTGCAACGGCCTTTTCGAGGCGCTGTTCCATATCCTGCCGCTTGGAACCGAGATGGACAGTGCGGCGGCCACGCCCGCCACGCTGCGCCGGGATTTCCCATGGGATGCGGATGCGCAGGCGGAACTGGACCGGATCGTCGATGAACATCCTGTCCTGACACGGATTTCGGCGGCGCGCAGTCTGCGCGATGCCGCCGAGAAGGCCGCGCTTGACCATGGGGCCGAGCGGGTTGTGCTGGAATTTGTCGCGGGCCTTCGCAGGGACGAGGGCACCGCAGTGAGGGGAGGAAAGTCATGAGCGATCAGACAGCCGGAGAGCATGGCGGGCAGCAAAGCCATCGCACGCCATCACGCACCGAATTCTACATCTATTTCACCCTGATCTTCCTGGTGGCGATCCCGTTCGCGATGATCGCCTGGGTGGTGAAACTGGTCAGCGAACGCCGGTTGCCGGTGCATGGGCCGCTGGCCCGCGCCTGGCGCGAGGCGGGGGCGGTGACCCCGGCGATCTTCCGGCCCTGAGGGGACGGGACAATCCACCGTCCCGCCACGGCGGGGAGGTGCAGACGGACCGGGGCCGGACCCCGGAGGCTCGACCGTTCCGAGGCCCTGCGCCCATGGTACCGGAACACTGATTTCGCCGCATCCCCCGGGGTGCGGAGAGACTCGGGGAGGCATGACGCCAAACCGTGAACCCGGCCGCAGGGTATGCGGCGTCAGTCTGACCATCCGGAGGATCGTATGGCTGATAGAAGTGACCTGAGTTTCACAGGTCTAACCGACGAGCAGGCGCAGGAACTGCACTCCGTCTACATGAGCGGGCTCTGGTTGTTCGTGACCGTTGCCGTCGTCGCTCATCTGGCGGTCTTCATCTGGCGCCCGTGGTTCTGAGGAGGAACAAGAGATGTCCAAGTTCTACAAGATCTGGCTGATCTTCGACCCCCGCCGCGTTTTCGTGGCGCAGGGTGTGTTCCTTTTCCTCTTGGCGGCGATGATCCATCTCGTCCTGCTGAGCACACCCGACTACAACTGGTTCAACCAGGCGGCGATCAAATATGACCGCGTCGCTCCTGCTGAGTAACCGGTAAGACCCCGTTGCGGGCGGCCGCATCCGCCGGTCGCCCGCCACAATCCGGAGATTTCAATCCCGCCGGGTCGGCCCCGCGCCAGGGCCTTGTCCGGTTGGCAAGAGTGGAGAGGGAAGCATGGCACTGCTCAGCTTCGAACGAAAATACCGCGTGCCGGGGGGCACGCTGATCGGCGGGAACCTGTTCGACTTCTGGGTCGGCCCCTTCTACGTCGGCTTCTTTGGCGTCACCACGTTCTTTTTTGCGGCGCTGGGGACCATTCTGATCTTCTACGGCACGGCGATGGAGGGGGTCTGGAACCCCTGGCTGATCTCGATCGATCCGCCTGCGGTGGAATACGGGCTGGGCATGGCGCCGCTTCTGGATGGCGGGCTGTGGCAGCTCATCACCATGTGCGCGGCCGGGGCCTTCATCAGCTGGGCGCTGCGCGAGGTGGAGATCTGCCGCAAGCTCGGGATGGGCTATCATGTGCCCTTCGCCTTCGGAGTGGCGATCTTTGCCTATCTGACGCTGGTCGTGATCCGGCCGGTGCTGATGGGGGCCTGGGGTTATGCCTTTCCCTACGGCATCTGGACACATCTCGATTGGGTGTCGAACACGGGCTATACCTACGGCAACTTCCACTACAATCCGGCGCATATGATCGCGGTGAGCTTCTTTTTCACCAATGCCCTGGCGCTGGCGCTGCACGGCGGGCTGATCCTGAGCGCGGCGAACCCCGAAAAGGGGCGCGAGATGCGGACCCCGGATCATGAGGACACCTTCTTTCGCGATTTCATCGGCTATTCGGTCGGCACGCTTGGCATTCACCGCCTGGGCCTGCTTCTGGCGCTGAATGCGGGGTTCTGGAGCGCGGTCTGCATCGTGATCTCGGGCACGATCTGGTTCGACCAGTGGGTCGTCTGGTGGGACTGGTGGCTGCAGCTGCCCTGGTGGGCCGACATTCCAGGAGGCGTCAATGGCTGAGTATCAGAACATCTTCAATCAGGTGCAGGTTCGCGGCGCCCCGGAAATGGGGCTGGTCGAGGGCGTGGATCTGGCGAACCGCACCAAGGGCGCTTCCTTTTCGACGCTGGCCGGCTGGTTCGGCAATGCGCAGCTTGGGCCGATCTATCTCGGCGCGATGGGGACGATATCGCTGTTCTCCGGTCTGATCTGGTTCACCATGGTCGGGGGCTGGTTCTGGTATCAGGCCGGTTTCAACCCCGCGGTGTTCCTGCGCGATCTCTTCTGGCTGTCGCTTGACCCGCCGCCTGCCGAATACGGGCTGACCTTCCCGCCGCTGGCCGAAGGGGGCTACTGGCTGATCGCCTCGTTCTTCCTGCTGGTTTCGGTATGCGCCTGGTGGGTCAGAACCTATCTGCGGGCGCAGGCGCTGGGGATGGGCAAGCATGTGTGCTGGGCCTTTGCCAGCGCGATCTGGCTGTTCCTCGTGCTGGGGCTGATCCGGCCCATCCTGATGGGAAGCTGGTCCGAGGCGGTGCCCTACGGCATCTTCACCCATCTCGACTGGACCAACAACTTCAGCCTGACCTACGGGAACCTGTTCTACAATCCGTTCCACGCGCTCAGCATCGTGTTCCTCTACGGATCGGCGCTGCTTTTTGCGATGCACGGGGCCACCATCCTCGCGGTCAGCCGTTTCGGCGGCGACAGGGAACTAGAGCAGATCATCGACCGGGGCACCGCCTCGGAACGGGCGGCGCTTTTCTGGCGCTGGACCATGGGGTTCAACGCCACGATGGAGGGCATTCACCGCTGGGCCTGGTGGTTCGCGATCCTCGTCACGCTGACGGGGGGGATCGGGATCCTTCTGACCGGAACCGTTGTCGACAACTGGTTTGTCTGGGCGCAAGAGCACGGCTATGCGCCGCTGAACTGAGGAACTTGACATGCAGGACGACTATTTCGAGACGAACCGCAAGGATCAGATCAACATCTGGGTCGCAAAGCAGATGTTGCGCGGTGCCGGGTATGCGGCGGCGGTCGTCGTCGGCGCGGGGCTGATCATCGCGGCGATCTGGGGCATCGGGCTGCTGCTGCCCGAGGAAAGCAAGCAGTCGCCAGACCCCAACACCTGGAGCGCGCTGGCACAGCCTTTGCTGGTCCGGCTGGCTTGAACCATCACCCCGGGGGGCGGGGCAACCGCCCTTCGGCACGATATCCGGGCACTTGCCGACCCCGGACTTAGGGCGCTTCCACCGCCCGTTCCCTTCCTGTTGGCGACAGGGCCTTGGTGCCGTGCGGGTCACACCCCCACGGCACCCTTTTCCAGTCAGGAGAGCGTCCGATGGAAAGCCCGACACCGACCCTCGACCGCGTCGCAGGCCCGGCCGATCTGAAGGCGCTGAGCGATGCCGAACTTGGCCTTCTGGCCATTGAACTGCGGCAGGAGACGATAGAGACGGTCAGCCGCACCGGCGGGCATCTGGGATCCTCGCTTGGCGTGGTGGAGCTGACGGTGGCCATCCACGCGGTCTTCAACACTCCGCTGGACAAGCTGATCTGGGACGTGGGCCACCAATGCTATCCGCACAAGATCATCACCGGACGGCGTGACCGGATGGGAACGCTGCGCCAGAAGGACGGTCTCAGCGGGTTCACCAAGCGCAGCGAGAGTGACTACGACCCGTTCGGCGCGGCGCATTCTTCGACCTCGATCAGCGCCGCTCTCGGTTTTGCGGTCGGCCGCGAGATGGGCATGGCCGTCGGCGATACCATCGCCGTCATCGGCGACGGGGCGATCACCGCCGGCATGGCCTATGAGGCGATGAACCACGCCGGGCATCTGAAAGAGCGGCTGTTCGTCATCCTGAACGACAACGACATGTCGATCGCGCCGCCGGTGGGGGCGATGTCGGCCTATCTGAACGGGATAGCGGACAAGGGCCCGCTTGCGGCGCTGAAGGCGGCGGCAGAGGGATTTGAGGCCGCCTTGCCCGGCCCCGTGCGCGATGGCGCGCGGCGGGCGCGGGCGCTCGTCACCGGAATGCCGGGAGGCGGCACCCTCTTCGAGGAGTTCGGGTTTTCCTACATCGGCCCGATCGACGGTCATGACATGGGGCAGTTGCTGGCCACCTTGCGGGCGGCAAAGATGCGGGCGTCGGGCCCGGTGCTGATCCACTGCGTGACCGTGAAGGGCAAGGGCTATGCGCCGGCCGAGGGCGCGGATGACAAATATCACGGCGTCGCCAAGTTCGATGTGGCGACCGGCGTGCAGGTCAAGGGCAAGTCGAACGCGCCTTCCTACACCCAGGTCTTCGGCGAGACGCTGACGGCGGAGGCTGCGCGCGATCCGCGGATCGTGGCGATCACGGCCGCGATGCCAGGGGGCACCGGGCTGGACATCATGGCCGCGCGGTTCCCCGCCCGGGTCTTTGACGTTGGGATCGCCGAACAGCATGGCGTGACCTTCGCCGCGGGGCTTGCCGCCTCTGGCATGAGGCCCTTCTGCGCGATCTATTCCAGTTTTCTGCAGCGCGGTTACGACCAGATCGTGCATGACGTGGCCCTGCAGAAACTGCCGGTGCGCTTTGCCATCGACCGGGCGGGACTTGTCGGTCAGGACGGCGCAACCCATGCCGGGGCCTTCGACATCGGCTTTCTCGCCAATCTGCCGAATTTCACCGTGATGGCGGCGGGCGACGAAGCGGAACTCGTGCACATGATGGCGACGGCGGCCGCTCATGACGAGGGGCCGATCGCCTTTCGCTATCCGCGCGGCGAGGGGGCGGGCGTGGAATTGCCCGCACGCGGTGCGCGGCTGGAGATCGGCCGTGGCCGGTGATGCGCGAGGGCGGCGACCTCGCGATCCTCTCGTTCGGCGCGCATCTGGCCGAAGCGCTGGCCGCGGCCGAGATGCTGGAGACCGAGGGCATCGCCGTCACCGTGGCCGATGCGCGGTTTGCCAAACCTCTCGATTCCGGCCTGATCGATCTGCTGCTGGCGCATCATGCGGGGCTGGTGACGGTGGAACAGGGGGCGACCGGCGGCTTCGGGGCGCAGGTGCTGCATTATCTCGCGGCAAGCGGCGGGCTTGATCGTGGCCGCATGATCCGGACCCTGACGCTGCCGGACCGGTTCATCGACCAGGCAAGCCCGGCCGAGATGTATGCCGAGGCGGGGCTGCGCGCCGCTGACATGGCCGAGACACTGCGCGCGATGGCAGCACGCATCGCGGCGCCGCGCAAGTTCGTTCCGAAACCGCGATTGATATAGCCGGTTGATTTTTGGGCGGCGCCCCGGCAGGCTTTGCACCTTGAGCGTGTGGAGTCATGATCGTGTGGGATTTCAGCATTGCCCGGGCGTTGCGCCTGATGGTCCAGACTGCGCCATTCATCCTGTTTCGCACCGCAGTCTATTTCGGCATCACGGCGGCGATTGTCGTCGTGACCGGCACGGGCGCCGGGGTCGGTTACGGCATCGGGATGCTCGGCGACGATGAATTTCATGCCACAAGCACATTCTGGGGCGGCGCCGCGGGATTTGGCCTGACCCTCGGCGTGATCTTCTTCTTTCGCGACTATCTGCTCTATCTGGTGAAGGCCGGGCATATCGCTGTAATGGTCGCGCTTCTGGATGGGGCCACGGTCCCGGGCGGGCAGGGGCAGATCGCCCATGCCAGATCGGTGGTCACGGCGCGGTTCGGCCAGGTTTCGGCGCTCTTTGCGCTGGATGTGCTGGTGCGCGCGGTTCTGCGGGCGATGACGGGCCTCGCCGAGGGCATTCTGTCATTTCTGCCGATCCCCGGCGTCGACCAGCTTGCGCGGGTTTTCCGCGCCTATCTGCGGCTGGCGGTGGGGCTGATCGATGAGGTCATTCTCGGCCATGCGATCCGCACCCGATCCGAGAACGCCTGGGAGGCGGCGCAGGACGGGCTGGTGCTTTACGCGCAGAACGCCCGCCCGATGATGATCAACGCGGCCTGGCTCCTGCTGTTCACCTGGGGGCTCGCGCTCGCGGTGTTTGTGGTCATGCTGGCGCCCGGCGCGGCAATCGCCTGGTTGTTGCCGGGCGATTGGTCGGCGCGGCCTTCGTCTTTGCGCTGATCTTCGCCTGGGCGGTGAAGGCCGCGCTGATCGAGCCCTTCGCCATCGCCTGCATGTTGCAGGTGTTCTTCAAGGTGACCGAAGGCGAGGAGCCGCGGCCGGAATGGGCGGGCCATCTGACGCGCCTGTCCGACAAGTTCCGGGTGCTGACGGAAAAGGCCGCGACCGTGGCGCCGGTCGAGTGACGGGCAGGCCCCGCCGCCCTGCCGCGCGACCG
>JAAURK010000161.1 GCA_012032275.1 Tabrizicola sp. | reverse complement strand
CGCCCGTCGGGCTCCAAGCCCGACGGGCGGCTAGAACTGGAAATACAGGAAGTCGCTGATCTGCGTGAGATTGAGCAGCGGCCGCCGCCAGGAGCAGCGCGCTCGCCATCGCCCAGAGCGGATTCGGTTGCCACTCCCAGGCGCGGCGCTGCGGATTGGGTTGGACATCGAGCGCCGGTGCGAAACGGCTCATCACCTGCTGCGTGTTGGGGGCGAACCAGACCCAGAGCAGTCCGGGGACGATGAGTAACACTCGATGGTCCTGGAATGCCGCCACCGCGCCGCTCTGGAGCAGCGAATTCGCACCGAGCTGTGCCGTCAGCAGCGCGTGCCAGGATTCGGGCAGCGTCAAGCCGTTGCCGCCCAGCATGGCTTGCAGGATCTGCAGGGCACGCTCGGCACTCGGGGCACGAAAGAACACCCAGGCCAGCGCCACGGCGGTGAAGGTCAGCAGCACACATCCGGCGCGCACTGCAGGTCCTGCCGGGGTACGTCGCTGCGGACGCAGTTGTTGCCAGGCCTGGTGGATCACCAGATACAGCCCATGCAAGCCGCCCCAGATCACATAGGTCCAGCCTGCCCCATGCCACAGTCCACCGAGCAGCATGGTGAGTGCGAGATTGACGTAGCGCCGCGGCGTACCGTGCCGGTTGCCGCCGAGCGGTACGTAGAGGTAGTCGCGCAGAAAGCGCGACAGCGTCATGTGCCAGCGGCGCCAGAACTCGCTGATGTTGAGCGCCTGGTACGGTGAATTGAAATTCAGCGGCAGCTGGATGCCGAACAGTCGTGACAGGCCGATGGCCATGTCCGTGTAGCCGGAGAAGTCGAAGTAGATCTGCAGGCAATAGGCGAGCGTTGCACTCCAGGCATCGATGAGATTGAGTCCAACGGTCGGTGGCCCATCGAACACCGGCCTGACGTAGGCGGCCAGGTTGTCAGCGATCAGAACTTTCTTGAACAGGCCGAAGCTGAAGATGGTGAGCCCCAGCACCAGATTCTCGCTGCTCAGCCGATACGGGGCCGGGCTGCGAAACTGCGGCATCATTTCCTTGTGATGCAACACCGGCCCGGCGATCAGGTGCGGGAAGTACGTGACGAAGAGGCCATAGTGCACCAGATCGTATTCCTCGACCTCGCGGCGATAAGTGTCGACGAGGAAGGCGATCTGGGTGAAGGTGAAGAAGGAGATGCCGATGGGCAGGATGACCTGGAGATTGCTGATCTCACGGCCCGTGAGCCATTCGAGGTTGTCGACGAAGAAGTTGCAGTACTTGAAATAGGCGAGCAGCGCGAGGTCGTCCGGCCCCGCGGCCTGCGGTTCGGCCGCCCGCGTTATGACCAGGTCAAGCTCGCCCTCCGCCTCGGCACCGAGCGCGGCTGCAATGTCGCGAATGCTATGGGGCATGTCATCACCTCCGGCCTCGTGCCGCGGAGATGTTTTAGCCCTGAACTCCGCCCAAGACCACCCCGGCCTCCGACAGTGCCCGGTAAAGCGCCTCGTCCCGGCCATAGATGTCGCGGCGATAGGCGATCCGGCCCTTCGCCGTGGGATAGGCGGTAAAATACACCAGATGCACCGGGACGGATTTCAAAAACTTTACAGTGGTTTCACGGCCGGTCTTCAAGTCCCGCTCGAATTCCTCCTCGGCCGCGGTCGATTGCACCGAAAGCAGCGCATGGGCAAGGTCGAACGGGTCGGCGACGCGGATACAGCCATGGCTGTAGGCGCGAACCTCTTCCGCGAACAGGGATTTCGACGGCGTATCATGCAGATAGATGTTGTAGGCATTGGGGAACATGAATTTCACCTTGCCCAGGGCGTTGCCATCGGAGGGCGGCTGGCGCAGGGCGAAGGGAAAGCTCTTGGCCGTATAGGCGGCGAAATTCACCGCGCCGCGCGGGACCACACGCCCGCGACGGTCGACGACCTGAAGATGGCCCACCGCATTGGGATTGCGCTGCAAGAGCGGCAGATATTCCTTGACGGCGATGGATCGTGGCACCCCCCAGGACGGGTTGATCACCAGATGCTCCATCTCGTCCGAAAACTCGGGGCTGCGCTGATCGGGAACGTTCTTGCCAATGACCACGCGGGTTTCGAAGACCGTCTTGCCGTGATCGATGATCTTGGCGGTGAAATCGGGCTGGTTGACCCAGATGTGGCGCACGCTCCGGTCGATGTCCATCCAGCGCTCGCGCTCCATCGCGACGATCACCGATTTGAGCCGCGCCTGCGGAGCCACGTTGATCTCGCCGATCGTGCCAAGGCTGGCGGTGCCGTCCGGCGTCAGCCCGTGATCCAGCTGAAACTGCTGGACCGCCGCCTGCATTGCCCGGTCAAAGACCTGGCTCGACGACGGGGCGAGATAGCCCATGCGCACAAGCCGGTCGCGCAGCAGCACGACATCGGGTCCGGAGGCATCGGGCCCCAGCGCCTTGAGCGGCACTTCCCCGCCCCAACCCCCCGCTGCGATCCCTTGTTCCAGCTGCAGTTTCGCCTTCATCAGCTGCACATAGACCGTCGACTTCGGCAAAAGGCTGGCCATCACCGCCCGCGGCTCACCCAGCGCCAGGCGCGACAGAAGCAGCTTCGGGTCGGTCTCCGCGATCTCGCGCACGATGGTCGGGTCAACGGATTTCGGCTTCAGCGCCCCCGAGCCGAGATCATGCGCCCAGGCCAGATAGGCCCGCGTCATCGCCACTTCGATCTGCCCGCGGTCCGCCTCGGTTTCGGCCGCGCGAAACGCCGCCATCAGCGCATTCGCATCGTAGCGCTGGACCGGCAGGCCATGCAGCGAGGCCGAAGATATCGCCTCGAACAGGGCCGCGCGGCGTTCAGCCTGATCCGCCCTTGTCCAGAGCGGCGCGTAACCCGTTTCGCGGTACCAGGACGCGATGACATCATCAGCAGAGGCTGAACTCGCCAGCGATTGGGTGAATGCGGAGGAATTCGCATGGGCTGGTGCCGCAAGCCCCAGCGCGACCGACAACACCACCCCCGTCAGTACCGAGCGTCTTGGGCGGGCAGATGAAGCCAGAAATGTCATTCGTTCCTCAATCTCAACGGCTTGCGGGTTCCGCGCAGCAGAACGGAAAAAACCCGGGGATGTCCACTCACAAACTTGTTCTAGCGGGAAAACCTGACTTCATTGTGGCTGTTTGGCACACAGAGCGGAAGAGGTGAGTGCATTGGCGCCACAGGGCGAGGGTATTTTTGGCGTTAAGCAAATTTTTGCCGATTTGCGTTGATCTGGCGAAACCCGGGCAATCTGAGCTTGGGCTTCGATTCGTTGTGTGCCATAAAGTCCCTGCACTTGGGGAAGAAGTGGCACAGAACTGCGGAATACGCGGTCAAAGACCAGTGACGGGACAGGCGTTAAGAATGACGAAAAATATCTCTCTCGGTGTCACGCGGCGCGGGCTGCTTGGCGCGTTCGCTGCAACGGCAGTAATTGCAGCGCCCACCTACTCCAATGCTTTCGGCTTGCTGAAGGGCGCGGGCGACATTCGCCGCATCCGGATGTATTCCGGCCGGACCGGGGAAAGCCTTGATACGATCTACTGGATCGAAGGCGAGTACATCCCGGAAGTGTTGAAGGAAATCAACAGCTTCATGCGCGACTGGCGCTCGGGCGATACAGTGAAGATGGACCCCCGCACCATCGATATCATGGCCGCTTCGCACCGGCTCATGGATGTGAGCGAGCCCTACATGCTCCTCTCCGGCTACCGCAGCCCCAAGACCAATGCGATGCTCCGCTCGAAGTCCGGCGGTGTGGCGCGGAACTCGCTGCACATGAAAGGCCAGGCGGCCGATCTGCGGCTTCAGTCGCGCTCTGTTGGCCAGATGGCCAGGGCGGCTTCGGCCTGTGCATCGGGCGGTGTCGGCAAATACTCGCGCTCGAACTTCGTTCACATGGATTGCGGGCCGGTTCGCAGCTGGGGCGGCTGAGTCTTTCGGGCCACAGTCCGAAGCAAAAAATATGCGCGGTTTTGCGCCATAGGCGGTTATCGGCCGCCCTCTGGCAGCATTACGCCTGATCCTCCGTGCCGGGCGCAGCCGCCCTTCCGCGGTATCCCATGGCGACCACGAACTTCTCTGAACTGTCGGCGCGGCTTGCCGGTGGCTTCACATTCGCGACTTTCCTGAAGTTGCGCTTCAACAGCGCCTGAAGCTCGTTCTCCGCCCCGCCCGCCAGCACCTTGGCGACGAAGACCCCGTCTTCTTCAAGCACGTCAAA
Organism: Tabrizicola sp.; assembly: GCA_012032275.1. Classification (GTDB taxonomy): domain Bacteria; phylum Pseudomonadota; class Alphaproteobacteria; order Rhodobacterales; family Rhodobacteraceae; genus JAAURK01. The sequence goes on along the minus strand of JAAURK010000161.1, from coordinate 4,973 downwards.
GGCAAATTCCGCCGCAGCCTCGCACAAGGCGATGATCCGCAGATGGTCGGTGCCCTTGTGGCCCGAGGCCGCCGCTGCCATGTCGCTCATCACCACATCGGCGCGACCGCCAAGCCAGGCCTTGACCTGCTCTTCCGCACCGTCGGCCAGGAAATCAAGCTGATGAAGCTCCGCCCCCGGAATGGGTTCGACCTCCTGCAGATCCACCCCGATCACCCGACCGACGGGCTTTCCCTTGCGCGCGTCCAGCGCGTTGACCCGCGCGACAGAGACCTGACACCACCCGCCCGGCGCGCAGCCGAGATCGACGACCCGCGCCCCGGGCCTGAGAAAGCCGAACTTGTCGTCAAGCTCCAGGATCTTGTAGGCCGCCCTGCCCCGATAACCCTCTTTCTTCGCGCGGATCACGTAAGGATCGTTCAACTGCCGTTCGAGCCACAGCGTCGAGGACAGCTTCCGCCCCTTGGCCGTCTTGACGCGCACCCGAAGATCGCGCTGGCCGCGGCCCGATGTTCCCTTGCCCGTGGTCATTTGTAAGGTCCGTCCTGCAAGATGCCATCCGCGCTCATCTGGGCGTACAGCAGCCCCTCGCGCAGTCCCCGGTCCGCGACAGACAGCCGGTCCGTCGGCCAGATCCGCATCAGCGCCTGCAATATCGCCGCGCCCGACATGATCAGCGCGTGGCGATCCCGGCCGATGCGGGGATCGGTACGGCGGCCTTCGGGGCCAAGCACCAGATATTCGCGGATCACGAAATCGATCTGGTCCGAGGTCATCTGCAGCCCGTCCACCTTGGCCCGGTCATAGCGGCGCAGGCCAAGAAAGCTCGCCGCGACAGTCGTCACCGTGCCGCTGGTTCCGATGATCTGAAAACCGTCGCGGGCGTTTTCGGCGTTATAGGGGCTGAAACTGGCCAGATTCTCCTCGAAAAACCAGCTCATGAGCGCGAACCGCGCCGCATCATCCTCGACATCGACGAACTGATCCTTCAGCGTCGCCACCCCCAGCGGAACCGAGATCCAGTCCACCACCCGCGCAGAGGGCCCCGCACTCTCGACGTTGAACCCGACATGCAGCCGCATGATGGCGCGGGGCCGCTCCTGTTCAGGGACGGCGGAAAGGTCGATCCAGACAAGCTCGGTCGATCCGCCGCCGATGTCGACAACCAGAAGTTGCTCGGTCCGCGGATTGACGAGCGGCGCGCAAGAGATGACGGCCAGCCGCGCCTCTTCCTCGGCCGGGATGATTTCCAGGCCGAGGCCGGTCTCGCGCTGCACCTGGCGGATGAAATCCCTGGCGTTGCGTGCCCGCCGGCAAGCTTCGGTCGCCACCAGCCGCATCCGCCGCACGCCGTGTTTCTCGATCTTCTTCTGGCAGATGCGCAGTGCCTGGATCGTCCGGCCCATCGAGGCGCGGCTGAGACGACCCGACGCCTCCAGACCCGCTCCAAGCTGGACCGTCTTGGAAAAGCTGTCGAGAACCTGGAACTGACTGCCCTTGCTCGGCAATCAGCATCCGGCAACTGTTCGTTCCCAGATCCAGCGCAGCATAGAGCGGCGCTGATCCGGTCTGTGCAAGGGCAGACGGCTCCTCGGCTGGGGAAACGCCGGCGGGCGTCTCGACCTTTGCGTCAGTCGCGTCCGCCCTTCGGGGACGCTCGGGCGTCATACCGCCCTCCATATGTGGTTGCCGTTGAAGGTAGCGGCGTTGCGGTGGCCGCGCAAGGCGCGATCACCGGGCAATTTGGCCGCACCCGCTTTGCTCATGATCTGAATGAAGTTTTTTCCAATGTGCCTCGTCGCTTTCTTGCCCGAGGTCGGCTATCACCGATCGTGCGGGCAAGCGGGGTCGCATCCTTGCGCCGCGATGTCGAAATCCGACGCTGCCGGTCGGCAAATGACGCCTATCAACTGGGGACATGAAGCGAGAGGAATCGCAGAACGATGGCGGAAGTGACTGTGGTCTACTGGCGTGACATTCCAGCTCAGGTCATCGTTGGCAAGGGTCGGCGGGGCTCGAAAATCCAGCTCACCGAGCGGTTCGAGCAGGCAATCGACCGGTGCGCCATGAAGGTCGGCGCCCGGGATACCGATTCTTACCTCGCCGAATGGCGCAAGGCCGTGATCGCCGATCTCGATGGCGACCCCGACGAGATCGCCAAGCTCGAGGCCGCGCGACTGGAGGCCGAGTTTGACGCAGCGCGGCTCAAGGCGCTGATAGATACGGAAGGCTGGGCGAAAGCCTGACCCGTCCATGAACCTGATGGAGAAACTGATGGCCCTCTTCAACTTCCGCGCGAAAGCCCAAGGCCCGGCTGCCCCCGTGGCGCAGATCGAGTCATTCCTCAAGGGTTTCTCGATCGAGGTGATGCCCCGCACCGCCGAGAAGGTCGAGGATTTCCGCGCGATCCTGCCGCAGGGCACCCGCGTCTATATCGCCCATATCGAGGGAACGCCAATCGAGGACATGGTCGCCACGGCAAAGCGGCTTTGCGACGAAGGCTTCCCGGTCATGCCGCATTTTCCCGCGCGGATCATCAAGGACAAGGCCATGCTGACCGATTGGGTCAGCCGCTACAAGGATGTGGGCGTGCGGCAGGGGCTGATGCTTGCGGGCGGTGTCGCCCAGCCGGCAGGAGAGTTCGCCACCTCGATGCAGCTTCTGGAATCGGGCGCTTTTGACGGGTTCGACAGGCTTCATGTGGCCGGGCATCCCGAAGGCAACAAGGACATCGATCCTGATGGTTCGGACCGGATGGTAATGGAAGCCGCGCGCTGGAAATCCGCCTTTGCCGAGCGGACGGATGCGCGGATGGCGATGACGACCCAGTTCTGTTTCGACGCCGCGCCGGTGATCGACTGGGTCAACCGCCTGCAAGCCGAAGGGGTCAAGCTGCCGGTGCATATCGGCGTTGCCGGGCCTGCGAAGCTGCAGACCCTGATCAAGTTCGCGATCGCCTGCGGCGTCGGCCCGTCGCTGCGCGTGCTGCAAAAGCGTGCGATGGATGTGACGAAGCTCCTTTTGCCCTACGAGCCCACCGATGTCATCGCCGCGCTGGCCGCCCACAAGGCTGCCCACCCCGATTTCGGGATCGAACAGGTCCATTTCTTCCCGCTTGGCGGCATCAAGACCAACGCCGAATGGGTGACCGCAAATGGCGGTGCGTCCGGAAAACCGGCCCGCGCGGCCTGAATATCCCCCAAAAAGGTTTAACTATGACCCGTACTGTCATTGAATCAAAAACAAAAACCGTGATCATCGGTTTCGACGAGCCCTTTTGCGTCATTGGCGAACGGATCAATCCCACTGGCCGCAAGAAGCTCGCCGCAGAGCTTGAGGCCGGGAATTTCGAAACCGTCATCAAGGATGCCCTCGAACAGGTCGCCTGCGGGGCGACGGTGCTGGATGTGAACTCCGGCGCTGTCTTCACCAACATGATGGCCAAGGATCCGCGCTACGCCGACAACAACTTTGTCGAGCCGCCGCTGATGAAGCAGCTGATCGAGATCATCCAGCAGACGGTCGACGTGCCCCTTTGCATCGACAGCTCGGTTCCCGGCGCGCTGGAGGCGGGCCTTCAGACCTGCGAGGGCCGTCCGCTTTTGAACTCGGTCACCGGGGAAGAGGAGCGGATGGAACTCGTCCTGCCGCTGGTGAAGAAGTACAACGTCCCGGTCGTGGCGATCTCCAACGACGACACCGGGATTTCCCCGATCCGGACGTGCGTTTTGCGGTGGCGAGGAAGATCGTCGAACGCGCCGCCGACTTCGGCATTCCGGCGCATGACATCGTGGTTGACCCGCTGGTCATGCCGGTGGGCGCGATGGCATCCGCGGGCCAGCAGGTCTTCACGCTCGTCCGCCGCCTTCGCGAAGAGCTTGGCGTCAACACCACTTGCGGTGCCTCGAACATCTCTTTTGGCCTGCCCCACCGCCACGGCATCAACGGCGCCTTCCTGCCGATGGCCATTGGCGCGGGCATGACCTCCGCGATCATGAACCCCGTCCGCCAGCAGGAAATGGAGGCGATCCGCGCCGCCAACTTCCTGATGAACCATGATGCGAACGGCGGCGAGTGGATCCGGTTTGCCAAGGTTCTGGAGGCGGTCGAAGGCGGCCTCAGCTTCGCCGATGCCTCTGCCGCTGCCAGCCAGGCGGCGGGAGGGCGTCGTGGGGGGCGGCGGGGGCGGGCCTGACCCGCAGGGCGCTTCCTTCTCCGGAAGCGCGCTTCGGGTAGCATCCCTGCCCTGTCTCCGGCAGTCTGGCACCGGAATGCACCGGCAGGAGAGTGAAAATGGCCCGATTCGTCATGAGCATGAACGTCTCGCTTGATGGCTATGTCGACCATGACAAGATGGCACCCGACGCCAGACTGTTCCGACACTGGATTGACGCGGTGGCCCAGACCGCGAACAGCCTTTACGGCCGCAAGACCTATGAACTCATGCGCTATTGGGAAGCCGACCGGCCGGAATGGGACGATGCCGAACGAGAATTCGCAAGGGCATGGCGGGCGCAGAAGAAATGGGTCGTCTCGCGCAGCCTGACCGAAAGTGGGGCCGGAGGCCACGCTGATTTCCACCGATATCGAGCCGACGATCCGCAGCCTCAAGGAAAGCCTTCCGGGTCAGGTGGACGTCGCGGGCACGATCATCGCGCAAAGCGTGGCGGACTGGGGGCTGATGGACGAATATCAGCTTTGCATCCATCCGGTCGTCCTGGGGCAAGGCAAACCCTTCTTCGCCGGTCCCCGCCCCCGGCTGCGGCTGACCGGCAGCGACAGGATCGGCGACGACGTGATCCGCCTGACCTACGCCACCGCGTAACCATCATCTTTGCGGCACCGTGGCCGGACCCGATTGAAAGCCTCCCGTTCCCTTGGCAGAGTGGGTGCAAGCCTCGTCCAAGGAAGGCACCCGTGCAGACATCCCTCGTCGCCGCCCTCTGTCTGATTGCCGCCACCCCCACTGGGGC
>JAAURK010000160.1 GCA_012032275.1 Tabrizicola sp. | reverse complement strand
TCATGCTCGCGCTGCTGACCTGCGCATGTGGCCGTGCGGACGTGGTCTGGCCGATCTCGGGCTCGGCCGACGCCGACCGCGACTGTTCACGCGGCAGGGTCTGGCGCTTGGCGCACTTGCGGCGGTTGCCGTCTGGGCCTTCATGTCCTTCTACCAGGTGAACCAGGAAGAACGTTCGGTCGAATTCCTGCTTGGCCGAAGCTCCGACGTCGGCGAACCCGGCCTCAATTTCGCGCCCTGGCCGATCGTGACCTATGAAAAGGTTCAGGTCACCGGCGAACGGACGACGGATATCGGCACCGGCCAGGCCACCGACGGCGGCCTGATGCTGACACGCGACCAGAACATCGTCGACATCGGCTTTCAGGTGGTCTGGAACGTTTCGGACCCGGAGAAATATCTGTTCAACCTGGCAGAGCCGGAGGAAACGATCCGCGCGGTTTCGGAAAGTGCGATGCGCGATATCATCGCGCGGTCGGAGCTTTCGCCGATCCTGAACCGCGACCGGGGCGTGATCGCCTCGGATCTTCGGACGGCGGTGCAATCGACGCTGGACGCCTACAATTCCGGAATATCGGTGATCCGCGTCAACCTGCAACGTGCCCAGCCCCCGCGCGAGGTGATCGATGCCTTCCGCGAGGTTCAGCTGCGCAGCAGGAACGCGACCGGCTGGAGAAAGAGGCGGATGCCTATGCCAACAAGGTGACGGCGGGCGCACGAGGCGAAGCCGCGCGTCTGCTGGAAGAGGCAGAGGCCTACCGCGCGCTGGCCGTGAACTCGGCGCAGGGCGAGGCCGCCCGCTTCCTTTCGGTCTATGAGGAATACGTGAAGGCCCCCGAGGTCACGCGGCGGCGGCTTTATCTCGAGACGATGGAAAAGGTACTGGGCGGCATGAACAAGGTGATCCTCGACGGCGTCTCGGGCGGCGAGGCGGGGCAGGGCGTGGTGCCCTTCCTGCCCTTGAACGAGCTTGGCAGGAACAACACGCCACAGGCCGGCGCGGCGGCGACAACGGGGGGAACCAACTGATGCGGGCGATCTATGTGATACCGGTTCTTGTCGTCATTCTGGTCACGCTGCTGTCGACCCTGTTCATCGTCGATGAACGCAAGAAGGCGCTGGTGCTGCAGTTCGGCGAGGTGGCGCAGGTGAAGGAGAACCCGGGGCTCGGCTTCAAGATCCCCTTCGTGCAGGATGTGATCTATTACGAGGACCGCATCCTCGGCCTGCAGACAGCCCGATCGAGGTGACCCTGTTGTCGGACCGCCGCCTTGTGGTGGATGCATTCGCGCGCTGGCGCATCGTCGATGTGGTCGAATTCCGGCGTCGACCGGTGCCGGAGGCGAAGAGCGGGCGCAGGTGCTGCTGGGCAATATCCTGACCCAGGCAATCCCGGAAGTTCTGGGTAATACGACGCAAGACAAGGTGTTGAGCCAGGACCGCGCGGCGCTGATGAGCCAGATCCTGACCATTGCCAAGCGCGAGGCTGAGGCGCTGGGCGTCGATGTGATCGATGTGCGGCTGACGCGCACCGATCTGCCAGAGCAGAACCTTGCCTCCACCTTCGCCCGGATGCGTGCAGAGCGGGCGCGCGAAGCGGCCGACGAGATCGGGCGCGGTGGTGAAGCGGCGCAAAGGGTGCGGGCATCGGCCGACCGGACGGTGGTCGAGCTGACGTCGGATGCCCGGCGGCAGGCCGAGGTGATCCGCGGTGAAGCCGATGCCGAACGGAACCGCATCTTTGCCGAGGCCTTCGGCCGGGATCCCGAGTTCTTCGCCTTCACACGCTCGCTCTCGGCCTATGAGACCTCGTTGAGGGGGGCGAATTCCTCGATCGTGATGCAGCCGGACAGCGAATTCTTCGACTATCTTCGGTCTGATCGGGTGGCTCCGGCGAATACGGGCAGCGAACCTTGAGCCTGGTATTTCTGGCACTTGGACTGGTGCTTGTGGTGGAGGGGCTGGCGCTTGCGCTGGCCCCTTCGCGTATGGAAGAGGTGCTGCGGCTGATCGCGAGCCTTACCCGGGATCAGCGCCGCACCATCGGGCTGGTCGCGGTGGCGGCGGGTACCCTGATGCTGTGGCTGTCGCGGGCAATTGCGGGGTGAGGCGACTTTCCCGGTGACAAATGCGTTCACATCCGCTTGACTCGTCGTGACGGGGTTTGCATTGCGCCCTTCCGTTTCTAGTTGATAGTAATGATCGCGACGCGACCGGGCCTGCTGACCCAGCGTTGCCCTCTTTCCGGCCAAAAGGAGTTCGCACCGTGCCTGACCTCACCCCGACCATTCGCCAGACCTTGCGTTCGAGCACGCTGCTCGCGCTGGTGCTTGGCTTTGGCATGACCGTGGCTTCCGCCGACGACGCCAGGGCTTTTGGCGCGCCGGAGAGCTTTGCCGAGCTTGCCGACACGATCAGCCCTTCCGTTGTCAACATCACGACCAGCGCGCTTGTCTCGGGCCCCGCCGATAACGGACCAATGGTGCCCGAAGGCAGTCCCTTCGAAGATTTCTTCGATGATTTCAACGGGCCGGGCGGACCCGGCGGTCCGCAAAGGTCCGAGGCGCTGGGGTCAGGCTTCGTGATCAGCGAAGACGGGTTCATCGTCACCAACAATCACGTCATCGAAGGCGCCGACGAGATCAAGATCGAGTTTTTCGGTGGCAAGAAGCTGGATGCAAAGCTGGTTGGCACCGATCCCAAGACCGATATCGCGCTGCTGAAGGTGGAAAGCGACGCGCCGCTGCCCTTTGTCAGTTTCGGCAATTCCGATCTGATGCGCGTTGGCGACTGGGTGATGGCCATGGGGAACCCGCTTGGCCAGGGCTTTTCCGTCTCTGCCGGGATCGTCTCGGCCCGGGGGCGCGAGCTTCAGGGAACCTATGACGACTACCTGCAGACCGATGCCGCGATCAACCGGGGCAACTCGGGCGGGCCGCTTTTCAACATGGACGGTCAGGTGATCGGGGTGAACACCGCGATCCTGTCGCCCAATGGCGGGTCGATCGGCATCGGTTTTTCGATGTCGTCCAACGTGGTGTCGAAGGTCGTGGCACAGTTGAAGGAATTCGGCGAAACCCGGCGCGGCTGGCTTGGCGTCAGGATCCAGGACGTGACGCCGGATGTTGCCGAAGCGATGGGCCTGACGACGCCTGAAGGGGCGCTTGTGACCGATGTGCCGGATGGCCCGGCGAAGGATGCGGGGATCACGGCGGGCGATGTGATCACCATGTTCTACGGCCAGCCGGTGGGCGATGCGGGTGACCTGACCCGCCGCGTGGCGGATGCGCGATCGGCGAGGCGGTACCGGTGATCGTGCAGCGCGAAGGCAAGACCGAAACGCTGCAAGTGACCCTTGGCCGCCGTGAAGAGGCCGAAGAGAAGACCTTTCCCGCTGCAACCCCTGCGCCGGCAGAGCCGAAGAAGATGGAAACGCTTGGTCTGACGCTGGCGCCGCTTGATGACGAGATGAAGTCCAAGCTGGGCCTTGAGGCCAATGCCGAGGGCCTGATGGTGATGGCGGTCGATCCTTCGTCGGAGGCCTATACGAAAGGTCTGCGCGAGGGCGATCTGATCACCGAGGCGGGCCAGCAGAAAGTGGTGCGGCTGAAGGATCTTGAGGATCGGATCAAGGAGGCCAAGGATGCCGGCCGGAAGTCGATGCTGCTGCTGATCCGCCGCGGTGGCGACCCGCGCTTCGTGGCGCTCGGGATCGAGTGACCCTGGCCGTAAGGCGATCCGGGCGCGGGGAGACCCGCCGCCCTTGGCTTGTCGAAATGTGCCGGGCTGCGGCGGAGGTCTTCATCCGCCGGTCCCTCGATGACGGGCACGGCGACAAATCCGCCACCGGGGGCAGGCTGCGAGGGCCGTTCCCTCCGGCGGCAGTGGGGATCGACGACCTGCCCCCGGTGGCGCCGTCGTCGGACAAAGCCAGGGTAATCGGGCTGCGATGTGACGGCGGGGGTGGCAGAGCGCCCGGCCTTGCGCTAGATCGGCAACGGGACTGACCTGAGGATGCTGAGAATGGCGAAGATCACTTACGTGGAATTTGGCGGCAAGGAACATGTGGTCGATGTGGCCAATGGCCTGACCGTGATGGAAGGCGCGCGCGACAACGGCATTCCGGGGATCGAGGCCGATTGCGGCGGTGCCTGCGCCTGCTCGACCTGCCATGTCTATGTCGATCCGGCCTGGGTGGACCGGCTGCCGAAGAAGGACAGCATGGAGGAAGACATGCTCGATTTCGCCTGGAAGCCCGATCCGGTACGGTCCCGCCTGACCTGCCAGCTGAAGGTTTCTGACGCGCTGGACGGGTTGCGCGTGCAGATGCCGGAAAAGCAGATCTGATGCGCCGGGCGGCGCTGGCGTTCGCGTTTCTTGCGGCACCCGCCTCGGCCGAGATCGGTCTTCCGGATGCCCAAGGTTCGCAGACGCCGGTTGTCCTGACGGCGGAACTGGTTCAGCCGACGGACCGGTACGACCATGGCGTGCTGGGAGATGCGCTGGAATGGGGCGGCCTGCGCCTGACGGTGCAGAACTGCCCGCTCTGCAGCACGATCCCGCCCGGAGTTCAGGTGCTGATCACCCTGCCGGAAAGCCGCGTTTTCGAGGATATCGAGGCCCGTCTGGCCGATCTGAATGGCGACAACCGCCGTGAGGTGATCGTCGTGGAAACGGATCTGGCCCGCGGGGCCTCGCTTGCCGTCTATGGGCCCGACGGCAAGATTGCCGCCACCCCCTTCATCGGACGACGCCACCGCTGGCTCGCCCCCGCCGGGATCGCGGATTTCGACGGGGACGGTCGCACCGAGATCGCCTATGTCGACCGTCCGCATCTGCGGGCCGAACTGGTCATCGTCCGGCTGGAGGGCGACCGGCTGCGCGAGGTCGCCCGGCTTGCCGGCCTGACCAATCACCGGATCGGCGAGGATCTCATCTCGGGCGGGGTGCGTGACTGCGGGCAAGGGCCGGAGCTGGTGCTTGCATCGCCTGACTGGGGCCGGGTGAAGCGCGTGCGCTGGGCCGAGGGGCCTGTTGCCGAGGACATCGGGCCGATGCCCGCGCGGGTCTCGATGCGGCGATGCCCTGCGGCTGAAGCCCCGCTCACGCGCCCTAAAGTGATGCCAGGTTGGTGCAGGTTACCGCAATCAGGCCACGTATGCGGAAATCGGACACTCCCGGCCCGTTGATCGTGCTGGCGCGGATCACGAAATTGAACGTCCAGAAACCGTTTGGTTTCAGCGTGCTGTCGTCGGTCGCCTTGAACGGCGCGAAGACCGTGATCTCGTTCTCCAGCCCGGTGATCGCGGAATCGACGGAAAGCGGGACAACCGGCGTCAACCCGCAGCCACCGGTCACGATGCCATCGAACAGCAGCTCCATGCCCGGATAGGTGAGAGAAGTGCCTGGCTGCGGGACATCGAGAATGTAGCCGCTTTCGGCCGATGTGGTGACCGGCGAGGCGAAGGTGACGCGGAAGACGATGTTCTCGGAAGAAAATCCGATGCCGGGCGGTACCACGATGACATTCGCGATATCCTGCAGGATACAGGAAATCCGGAGATGCTCCGGCAGGTCGATGGCAAGGTCGTCGATGCCGGGCATGCCCCCTGCGATCAACCCTGACTGGGCGAGCGGCGGCGGGCGGCGCGTTGGCGGGGCAGAGTGCTGCCGCCCTGTGATCGCGGCCCCGGGCGGCAGGGTGAGCACGGCAGGTGCGTTCAGCGGAAAGACGAAGCGGCGTCGGTTGCCGGGCGCGAGTGTCGAGGGGTGTTGGGGCATCATCGGCCTCCAATACAGCGAGGAGAAAGTTTGAATCACGCAAATCCAATATGTTTATCGGGAAGTCTTAGCATGACACCGGCTCTTTGTCGACCGAACACGCCGCAGTCGTGAAGCCATGAAAAACGCCCGCAGGTTCCTGCGGGCGTCCCTCATTCGTCCGTCGGCCGGATCAGAAGCCGGATTTGATCAATTCGAACTCTTCCAGCATCTTGTCGCGCATCGCGGTGTCGATCGGAACCTGCGGCAGCAGGATGCCGTCAACCGGGCCCACGTCGGCGGCCTGCAGCTCATCCGCCGGGATCGTCGCCAGGGAGGCCTCGTTGGTATGCGCATAGCCGAAGTTCGCGATCATCGCTTCTGCCGCAGCGGGCGACTGGAATGCGTTGACATAGTCGTAAAGCTTGTCCTCGTTGCCGGGACCGTCCTTGATGTTGATCATGCCGCAGAACCAGGTCGTCACCCCTTCCTTCGGCTGGCGCTGGAAGCCAACGGGGAAGTTCTCGGCCCGCATGATCGCGACGGCATCGTTCCACGACCACGCGACCTGAACCTCGCCCGAGGCCATAAGCTGGCTCAGCTCGGACGGGTCGGACCAGTAGACCCGCACATTCGGATGCACCTGGCGGAGCCAGGCGGCCGCTGCGGCAAACTGTTCGTCGGTCACATCGGTCCAGGCGGTCACGCCCGTGGCTAGCAGCGCCAGCGCCCAGACGTCGTCGGTATTGTCAGGCAGCGAAATCCGACCGGCATATTTCGGATCGGTGAAGACCGAGAGCGAGGCCACATCTTCGGCCGGGACGGTTTCGGTGTTGTAGGCGATCGCGGTATAGGCCGAATTCGTCGGGATGAACCACACGCCTTCCTCGTCCACGAACGCCTTCGAGGACAGGAAGCGATCGGCGATATTGTCGAACTCCGGGATCTTGCTGACATCCCACGGCTCGATCAGCCCGGCATCGCGGTATTTCGGCACCATCTGCGAGCAGGGGCTGGCCACATCCACCTTGAAGCCGGAGGATATCTTCTGGAACGCCTCGTCATCATCGGCGAAGAACGAATAGGTCGGGCCGGTGCCGTGCTTTTCGCTATAGGCCTGGAAGAGTTCCGGGATTTCCCAACCTGCCCAGTCAAAGACGACCAGATCGGGATCGGCCGCATTCGATGCGCCAGCAAAGGCCAGGGCCGAAACGGCGAAGGCAACGGAAAACTGTGAACGTTTCATGGAGACTCCTCTGTCGAGTTATGCGGCCGTCTTCCCCAAGCCAGCCGACATTTTGCTTTTGTGCGCAGTCGCATCGAGCCTGTCATCGCAGGCCTGTGCAGAAATTGGAGTGGATTGGCCAAAAGGGCAAGAGGAGCGCCGCAAAATCGGCGGCTTTGGGGTGACAAAAGCCTGTCAGATCGGCAGTCTGAACGATAGAGGGCCGGATTCGCGGCGTCGGTTGGAGACAACTATGGTACGGGCAGTCTTGATGGAAAAGGACGAGGGCGGGACCGCGAGGGCCCGTCTGGCGGAATTCGGAGAAGAGGCCCTGCCCGAGGGCGACGTCACGGTGGCTGTCGAATTCTCGACCGTGAACTACAAGGACGGCCTTTGTCTTTCGCCCGGGGGCGGGGGCTTGGTGCGGAGCTATCCCCATGTGCCGGGCATCGACTTTGCCGGCGTGGTCGAGACGTCGCAGGATCAGCGCTACAAGGCGGGAGACCGCGTGGTGCTGACAGGGTGGCGGGTCGGTGAGGCCCATTGGGGCGGTTATGCCACGAAGGCGCGGGTGCGGGCGGACTGGCTGGTACCTCTCCCGCCGGGGATTTCGACGAAACAGGCGATGGCGGTCGGCACGGCAGGGTTCACCTCGATGCTGGCGGTGATGGCGCTGGAGGAACATGGGCTGCGGCCCGGGAACGGCGAGGTTCTGGTGACGGGGGCGGCGGGGGGCGTCGGCTCGGTCGCCGTGGCGATCCTCGCGACGCTTGGCTATGAGGTGGCGGCGGTCACCGGTCGGCCGGAAACCGAAGCCTATCTGCGCGATCTTGGCGCGGCGCGCATCATTCCGCGCGACACCCTCTCCGAGACAGTGAAGCGGCCGCTGGAAAGCGAAACCTGGGCGGGCTGCATCGATGCGGTCGGCGGGGCGATGCTGGCCCGTGTGCTCGGCCAGATGACGATGGATGCGAGCGTCGCCGCCGTGGGCCTTGCCGGGGGGGCGAACCTTCCCGCGAGCGTGGTGCCGTTTCTGCTGCGCGGAGTGAACCTTCTTGGCATCAATTCGGTGCTGATGCCCTATGCCCGCCGGGTGGTGGCCTGGGACAGGATCGCCCTCGATCTGCCGATGGAGAGGCTGGAGGCCATGGTCCGGGTTGCGCCGTTGGCGGAGGTGCCGGCACTTGGCGCGGCGATCCTGAAGGGCGAGGTCCGCGGCCGCATCGTCATCGATGTGAACGCCTGAGCCTTCGTCCCGCATGTGGCCCCGCCGGGCGCCTTGCACGCAGTTGACGGCAGGGTGTTCAGCCGTCATCCATGGCGGGAAGGGAGTGTCCATCATGCTTGATCTGGAATTCGTGCGGGCGCAGTTCCCCGCCTTTTCCTCGCCTGTGCTGTCGAGCCATGCGTTTTTCGAAAACGCGGGCGGCAGCTATCCCTGCCGCCAGGTGGTGGATCGGCTGACGCGGTTCTACACGGACCGCAAGGTCCAGCCCTATGGCCCCTATCCCGGGGCGCAGGCGGGCGGGGCCGAGATGGACGAGGCGCGCACCCGGCTTGCCGCGATGATGGGCGTTGCGCGGGAAGAGCTGTCCTTCGGCCCGTCGACCAGCACCAATACCTATGTGCTGGCGCAGGCGGTGCGGCTTTGGCTGCGCGGCAAAGGCGGCGCGATCGTGGTGACGAACCAGGACCATGAGGCCAATTCCGGGGTCTGGCGGCGGCTTCACGATGAGGGGATCGAGGTGCGGGAGTGGAAGATCGACCCAGCCTCTGGCGCGCTCGACCCCGCGGATCTGGAGATCCTGCTGGAGGACGGCAGGGTGCGGCTGCTGTGTTTTCCGCATTGTTCCAATGTGATCGCCGAAATCAACGATGTGGCCGCGATTTCGGCCCTGGCCCGGGCGGCAGGGGCGCGGACGGTGGTGGACGGGGTGTCCTACGCGCCGCATGGTTTTCCCGATGTCGCCGCGCTTGGGGCGGATGCGTATCTCTTTTCGGCCTACAAGACTTACGGGCCGCATCAGGGGATCATGGTGATCCGCGAGGCTTTCGGCATGGAATTGCCCGGGCAGGGCCATTTCTTCAACCTCGGCACGCTTTACAAGCGCCATACGCCCGCCGGGCCGGATCATGCGCAGATCGCGGCCTGTGCGGGGATGGCCGATTATGTGGAGGCGCTGGCAGACCGGCACGCGATTGCGGGCGATGCGGCGGCGCGGGCGCGCGGCGTGCACGATCTGATGCGGGCGCAGGAGGTGGCG
>JAAURK010000159.1 GCA_012032275.1 Tabrizicola sp. | reverse complement strand
GGGCGCTGGGGCGTGTCGGTCGTCTCGTCGGGCGGCGGAGCGACCGTCGCGGAAGAGCGCGACGCCGACAGGCTGGCCGCTGCTGCCGAGGCGCAGCAGAATCCACTGGTCCAGGCCGTGCTCACGGCATTTCCCGGTGCCCGGATCACCGAGATCCGCACACCCGCCGCCCGGGCTGCAGATGCCGCCGCCGAGGCATTGCCCGAGGTCGAGGATGAATGGGATCCGTTCGAGGATGAGTGAAAGGACAGAAAGATGCTGAAGGGCCTCGGTGGTCTTGGCGACATGGCCAAGATGATGAAAGCGGCGCAGGAGATGCAGGCCAAGATGGCCGAAGTGCAGGAAGAACTTGCCCGCACCGTGATGGTCGGCGAGGCGGGGGCCGGGCTTGTGAAGGCGCGTGTCACCGCAAAGGGCGAAGTCACCGGCCTGGATATCGACCCCGCGATTCTGGTGCCGTCCGAGAAGGAAGTGGTCGAAGACCTGATCCTGGCGGCGATCAAGGACGCGCAGGGCAAGGCTCTGTCGCGCAGCCAGCAGGAGATGGCGAAGCTGACCGAGGGGCTGGGACTGCGCCCGGCATGAAGCTGCCGTTCTGACATGGCCGACGAGACCGGGATAGAGGCGCTGATCGATCTGATGGCCCGGCTGCCCGGCCTCGGGCCACGGTCGGCACGCCGCGCGGCACTCCTGTTGTTGAAGAAACGCGGACAACTGATGGTGCCCCTGGCCCAGGCGATGGCCGAGGTCGCGCTGACGGCGCGGGATTGCCAGACCTGCGGCAATATCGGCACGGCGGACACCTGCACGATCTGCGCCGATCCCAGGCGCGCGACGGGAGAGATCTGCGTGGTGGAGGATGTGGCCGATCTGTGGGCGATGGAGCGGGCCGGGGCTTTCCGGGGGCGATATCATGTGCTTGGCGGCACGCTGTCGGCGCTGGATGCGGTCGGGCCGGACGAGTTGCGCATCCCGCGTCTGGTGGCGCGGGTGGCGGAGGAGGGTGTGCGCGAGGTGATCCTGGCCCTGAATGCCACCGTCGACGGCCAGACGACCGCGCATTACATCGCCGATGTGCTGGCCGCTTCGGGCGTGCAGCTGACCTCTCTGGCGCAGGGCGTGCCTGTCGGCGGCGAGCTCGACTATCTTGATGACGGAACGATCGGCGCCGCATTGAAAGCGCGGCGTCAGTTCTGAGAGCGGCGGGGGGTTTCACACCCCCCAGTCCATTGGTTTCTTGAACCAATGGCGAAACCAATGGCCTACCCGTGGGATATTTCTGCCAAGATGAAGGGGTGGATCAGGTGCCGCAATGCCGCCTTGAAATGGTCATCAGTTAACGCGGCCGCAGAGCCACACTGTTCACGGTCGGGCAAAGATCGACCGGCGGGATTGACCGCGGGATCAGATGTGGGACAAACGCGGCAGAGCCCCGTCGCGTCGTGGACTTGGTAGGAGAGCGGAAAATGGTGGGTGGAGATACAGCCTGGATGATGGTTGCAACAGTTCTCGTGCTGTTCATGACCTTGCCCGGACTTGCGTTGTTCTATGGCGGACTGGTCCGGGCATCGAACGTGCTGTCGGTCTTTCTGCAGTGCTTTGCGATCACGTTCGTGGCTTCGCTGCTCTGGTTCGCGCTGGGGTATTCGATCGCCTTCGGGGATGGCAATGCGGTCTGGGGCGGGCTTGGCAAGATCTTTCTGGCCGGGATCGGGCCCGAGACGCTGCGGGGGACGATCCCCGAGAACCTGTTCTTCCTCTTTCAGATGACCTTCGCGATCATCACCCCCGCGCTGATCATCGGCGCGTTCGTCGAACGGGTCCGTTTTGCCTTTGTGCTCGCCTTTTCGGCGTTCTGGCTGCTGTTGGTCTTTTGTCCGATTGCCTACTGGATCTGGGGCGGCGGATTCCTTGGCGATGGCGGTATCTGGGGAGCGACGGGGGTCCGCGACTTTGCCGGGGGCATCGTGGTGCATGTGACGGCAGGGGCGGCGGCCCTCGTCCTGGCGCTGATGATCGGGCGGCGCATCGACACGACGCAGATGCCGCACAATCCCGGCTACGTGCTGATCGGCGCGGGGATGCTCTGGATCGGCTGGTTCGGCTTCAACGGGGGATCGGCGCTTGCGGCCAACGGGGCGGCGGCCTCGGCGATGGCGGTCACGCATATCGCGGCGGTCGCGGGAGCCTTGTCCTGGTGGATCTGGGAAGGGATCCGCACCGGCAGGGTCACGTTGGTCGGCATGGTGACCGGCGCGGTCGCAGGGCTTGCCACCGCGACGCCGACCGCAGGCTACATTCACCCCGTGGCTGCGATGATCGGTGGCGGGATTGCCGGGATCGTCTGCCAGGAGGCGCAGATGCTGATCCGCCTGCGCCTGAAGATCGATGATTCGCTTGATGTCTTCGCGGTGCACTGCGTGGGCGGCAGTCTCGGGATCATCCTGCTGGCCGTTTTCGGGGCAGCGCCGGTCACCGCGCAAGTGGGCTCGCTGGTCATCTGCATCGCCTGGACCGTGACCATGACCTATGTGATCGCCCAGCTGCTGCGCGGCCTGATCCCGATGCGGGTCACTCCCGAAGAGGAAGTGCAGGGGCTTGATATCGCCGTCCATGGCGAGCGGGCCTATCTGCTTGACACCTGAGCTTTCGCGGCATCGCCTTGTCCGGCAGGGGCCGTTCTCGCGGCCCCTGTCCGTTCTTCGGTGCCGGCCCCGATCCGGCACGATCCGGGTTGGAAAAGCGGCTGATCGCGGCCCCGATTTCGCCCCTCATCAGGGAGCGAAAGCCGGGCCGCAGGGCAAAAAACCGCGCGGTGAACTTCATCTCTGGATTGTTTCGCGCAAGCGACGTATCAATCCTGAGCCGGTAACACCGCTTTCTTGCTGAGATTCTCCATTGATCAAGCTAGGTTTTGCCCGATTGTTAACAAACTGTTGTCATTTAAGTATTGGGCCACCAAGATCCTGGGGCGGCGTTTTGTTGACTGAAATTTGAGTGCGAAAGCGAGATCCGGAATGACCAACGCTGATCAACGCGAAGATGATGGGTTGCCGGAGTTGCCGGGCGAAGAGCTTGCAACCGGAACACAGCTTTCCAACGGCACCTATACGATCGTGCGGCACCTGAAGACCGGTGGCTTCGGGATGACCTATCTCGCGCATGACACCTTGGGCCGCAAGGTCGTGATCAAGGAGTGCTTTCCAAGCGGCATGTGCGCCCGCTCTTCGCAGGCCGTCCGGGCGCGTTCGCGGATCTATGCGCCGAACTTCTCCAATCTGGTCGAGAAATTCGTGGTCGAGGCGCATAGCCTTGCCAAGGTCAGCCACCCCAACATCGTCAATGTCCATCAGGTCTTCAAGGAAAACGAGACGGCCTATATGGCGCTTGACTACGTCGAGGGGCATGATCTGCTGGAGGTCATGGGCCAGGCGTCACTTGCCCTTACCCCTGCGGGCGTGCGGTCGACCCTGCTGAAACTGCTGGATGCGGTGGGTGCGGTTCATGAAAAGGGGCTGCTGCACCGCGACATCTCGCCAGACAACATCCTGATGGATTCCAGGAGCAACCCGATCCTGATCGACTTCGGCGCCGCGCGTGAGCTGGAGCGGAGCGCGGAACGGGCTGCCTCGACCCTGCATGTGGTCAAGGACGGCTATTCACCGCAAGAGCTTTACCTTCCCGGCGGCGGGACCAGGGCCCGTGGAGCGACCTTTATTCACTGGCTGCAAGCTTTTATCACGTGATCTCCGGGGAGGCTCCGCCGAACAGCCAGGCCCGCCTCGCTGCCATGGCGGCGAATGTGGACGACCCCTGCGCCCCGCTTTCCGGCCGCTTTGACGGCTATGACCCGGCCTTCCTTGCGGCGCTTGACAAGGCGATGGCGGTGCTCCCCAAGAAACGCATGCAATCGGCGCGCCAGTGGCTTCAGGCCATCAACGAATCCGATGGCGGCAAGGTGGTGCGCCTGCCTCCGGCCGATGCGCCTCGGACGGTCACGCCCATGACCCGGCTGACCCGGCTGGAGGCGGACGCGGGGCGCAAGAAGATCGGCCCCGTCATCCTGATCGGCGGGGTGGCGGCACTATCGCTGGTTGCGGTGGGCGTCTATCTGGCGATGCCCGACAGCGGCACCGTGAACGTCGCGCGGCTTCCGGCCGACAGGGCCGCAGCGAGTGCTTCGCCTGCCGAGCCGAAGTGGCGGCACCGGTGGCCGCTCCGGCCGAATCCAGTGTCGAAACGGCGGCCGAAGCACCCGCCGCTGACGTCGAGCCCGCTGCCGCCCCGGTCGTCGAGGAAGCGGTCGCAGCGCCCGAGGTTCCCGCATTCACTGCGGATTGGAGGATTGCGCTGCCGTTTTCCCCGGTCGCGGGAAAGCTGACCACAGTCGCCGAAGTCACGGGCGATGTGCCGGACTGGCTGGTTCCCGGGCTGCAGATCCTTGCGGTGAATGGAACCGCGGTTGACACGATCGACGACATCCCCGGCCTTCTGCGGCAGTCGCAGGATCCGGGCCCGGCGCCCGGCCTTACCGCTACCCTGTCGACAAGCGCAGATGCCGGTGCGGCGCCCGTTGACCATGAGATCGAGCTGCCCGTCGTCCACACCGTGGCCTTGCGGTCCGGTGCCGAATTCGTCACCCGCTGGACAAACGGGGCCTGGCAGACCGAAGTCGCGGCCCTTCCGGCCGCCTATGTCGGAGAGATGCGGGTCGGCGATATCGTTGTCGGCCATGTCAGCAGCGACACCAGAATGGACAGCCCGAACGCGATGAAGGATGTGCTGGAAGCCGAAATCAGCGCCGGGGCAACAACGACCACCCTCGCGGTGCAGCAGGGTGGCGAGATGTGGGTCATGGCGTTTCCGCTTCCGGAGTGACGACCGCGCCGCTCTGGCCCGCCGCTACCTCGCGTCCGCCAGAACCAACTCCGACCCTTTCCATCCCATCAGCATGGCCGGTGCATTGGTGTTCCCCGCGATGATGTTCGGGAAGGCGCTGGCGTCGATGACGCGGAGCGCGTCGATCCCATGCACCCTCAGCCGGGCATCCACCACTGATCCGGCCGGGTCAGACCCCATCCGGCAGGTGCAGCTCGGATGATAGACGGTGCCCGAACGGGCGCGGAAATCGGCGATGATCTCGTCATCGCTCATCACGGCAGGCCCCGGCCGCAACTCCTCCCTGATCAGCGCCGCCAGCGCCGGCTGGGCCGCGAGATGCCTGACGTACTTCACCGCCGCCAGCATCTCCTCGACATCGTGGTTGGTCGAAAAGGCATTGGCGGTGATCACCGGATGCTGCCCGGGATCGGCACTGCGCAGCCGGATATGCCCGCGGCTTGTCGGGCGGCAGTTCGACAGCCCGATGCTCATTCCGGACCACGGGTCGGGCGACAAGACGGGCCGCTCCCCCTCGCGCGGAAGGAGCGTGGAGAAGGCCTGGAAGTAAAGCTGCATGTTGGGGCGCGGCAGATCGGGGCTCGTGCGGAAGAATCCGCCCGCATGGTTGATGCTTTTCGCCAGAGGCCCGCCGCGCATCAGCACATACTGCAGCCCCGCCCGAAGCTTGCCCCACCAGGGGCGCAGGTCGTCATTATAGGTCGGCACATTCATCGACCAGGTGTAGTTGATCCCCTGATGGTCGCTCAGATGATCGCCCACATTCGGATTGTCGATCGTGACCGGAACGCCCAGCCCCCGCAACAGCCCGCCGGGGCCGATGCCCGAAAGCTGCAGCAGCTGCGGCGAGTTGATCGCCCCGCCCGACAGGATCACCTCCGCCCGGGCACGCAACACATGGCTCTCGCCCCCGCGCCGGAATTCCACCCCCACCGCACGGCCATCCTCGATCACCACCCGCGTCACCAAGGCGCGGGTGATCACACGGAAATTCTGCCGCTTCATTGCCGGGCGCAGAAACGCCCGCGCCGCAGAGTTCCGCCTCCCGCCCTTGATCGTCATCTGGTAAAGCCCGGCACCCTCCTGATTTTCACCATTGAAATCAGGTGTCTCCGCCAGGCCCGCCGCTTCGCAGGCCGCAAGATAATCGCGGACGAGCGGGTGCAGCCCGGTCCGGTTCGCCGAAATGAACAACGGCCCGCCCGTGCCGCGCCAGGCGTCACCCCCGGCTTCAGTATCCTCCATCGCGCGGTAGGCCTGCAGACAATCGGTCCAGCCCCAACCGGGGTTTGCCCCCCATTCCTCGTAATCCGCCTGATGCCCCCGGATCCAGACCATCGCGTTGATCGAGGATGATCCGCCCAAAAGCTTGCCCCGCGGCCAATGATCCCGCACCCCTGCAAGCCCGGGATCGGGTTCGGTCCGGTAAAGCCAGTTCACGGCAGGGTCGTAGAACAGCTTGCCGTAGCCAAGCGGCAGATGAACATAGAACCGCCGGTCCGACCCGCCCGCTTCCAGAACCGTCACCCTGTGGCGGCCGCTTGCCGAAAGCCTGTCGGCCAGCACACAGCCTGCGCTGCCCGCGCCTACGATGATGTAGTCCGTCTCGTCCATCTTGCCGCCCCCGGCCATTCGGCGCAACCTAGCCCCGCACCCTATGCCGAACCGTCCGTTTTGCGACACGGAATGTCGCTCACGCTGCCCCAAACCCCTTCACCTGGCGACAAATATCCCCGCGCGGAGCGCCGAACCCGCGCCGGTTGGCCGAAGGCCAGAGGCAAGAGAAAAGCCTTGCGCCTGCAAAGGCGCTCACCATGAAAACCGCCCGCCCCGCAATGCCGCCAGAGTTACCCCGCCACGTCAAAGGTCGGCGCATAGCCGACCGGAAAATTCACCGACCGCGCGATGAAACAGACCTCGTGGATCCGGTGATGGATCGCCTCGGCCATCTTCATGTCCGCCCCGGCCCGTACCACCACATGCGGCCGCAAAGTCACCCGCAGAAACCGCCCCGCGCCACCCCGCCCCACTTCGCCCACGCCGACCGGGTTGTCCGCATACTCCGTCACCACGATCCCGGCATCGCTGGCGTAATGCAGATACCAAAGCATATGGCAGGCAGAAAGCGCTGAAAGGAGCAGATCCTCAGGGTTCATCTTCGCAGGATCGCCCCCCAGCAAGGGATCGTTCGAGCACTGCACCACCGGCTTCCCCGGCACCGCAATATCCCAGGTCCGGTCATAAGCCTTGTAATGCGCCGTCCCCTCCCCCCGATTGCCGGTCCAGAGAATGCGGGTGGTGTAGTCATGGTTTGGCATGGCGTTGTTCGTCCTCACATTTGCAGCCTATTCGACGATGATCACCTTTCCGGTCAGCGCCCCCTCGACACTTTTGGCATAGGCCAGCCCGACTCGCTTTGATGGAACCGGGAGATGCCCCGGAAACCAGCTTCCGTATCGATCCACCGATGCCTCCAGCAGACCCGGGCTGACCACATTGACCCGAAGCCCCCGCGGCATTTCGATTGCGGCACCGACAACGAACCCCGCAAGGGCGCCGTTTGCCATCGCGGCACCGGTTCCCATGCGGATCGGATCGCGGTCAAGAACGCCGCTGGTGAGAGTGAACGAGCCTCCGTCCGTGACATGGTTGAGACCAGCCAGCACGATATTGACCTGACCCATCACCTTGTTGGTCAGCCCCAGCATGAACTGTGCCTCGGTGAACTCGGTCAATGGTCCGAAATGGACCGTCCCGACAGTGGTGATGACCGCATCCACCTTTCCCAGCGTGCGGTACATCGCATCAATCGACTGGCGGTCAGTGATGTCGACGCGAACGTCACCGCTGCTGCGGCCCGCCTTGATGATATCATGTCGGCTGGAAAGTTCGTCGCAGGCCGTGCGGCCAATGTCCCCTTCGGCCCCGATGATGACGATTTTCATGGCTCACCGCCCCTTCCACACCGGCTCCCGCTTCTCCGCGAACGCCTTCGCCCCCTCCAGCTGATCCTCGCTGGAGTAAAGCCGCTCCACCGTCGGCATCTGCCGCTTGGTGATGCGGTTCAGCGCATCTTGGAAACGCATGTTCTCGGCCTCGCGCACCACTTCCTTGATCGCGGCATAGACCAGCGGCGGGCCGATTTCCAGCAATCGCGCCAGATCCCAGGCCTTCCCCAGCAGCTCCCCCGGCGCACAGATTTCCTTCACGATCCCCCAGCGGTGCGCCTCCTCGGCATCGAACCAGCGGCCCGTCAGAAGAAGGTCCATCGCCACATGATAGGGGATGCGCTTCGGCAGCTTGATCGACGCCGCATCCGCCACCGTGCCCGACCGGATTTCAGGCAGGGCGAAGGTCGCGTTGTTCGAACACAGGATCAGGTCCGCCGAGAGCGCCAGTTCCAACCCCCCGCCGCAGCAGATGCCCTGCACCGCGGCAATCACCGGCTTCAAGAGGTTCGGCAGCTCCTGCAGCCCGCCAAAGCCCCCGACCCCATAGTCCCCATCCACCGCATCGCCCTCGGCCGCGGCCTTCAAGTCCCAGCCGGGGCAGAAGAACTTCTCCCCGGCCGCCCGCAGGATACAGACCCGCAAACTCTCATCATCCCGGAAGTCGCGGAACACCAGCCCCATCACCCGGCTGGTCTTCAGGCTGATCGCATTGGCTTTCGGCGCGTCCAGCGTCACCTCCAGAATGGCGCCTTCGCGGCGGGTCTTCACCGGGCCTTCGGTCTGCATCTCCATCACACCTTCCTCACCAAAGCATCCACCGCCACCGCGCCCGCTTCGCGCACCATGACCGGATTGATCTCAATCTCCTCGAGGCTGTCGTCGTCCAGCATCAACGCCCCGAGCCGCACCGCCATCGCCGCGACCGCTGCCATATCCGCCTTCGGACGCCCCCGGTAGCCGTCGAGCAAGGGCCAAAGCCGCAGCCCACGCAAAGCCCCCAGCACCTCCGCCTCCGTCACCGGCAGCACCAGCGTTACCGTATCGGCCAGCACCTCCGCCGTCACCCCGCCCATGCCAAGCGTCAGCGTCACCCCATAGACCGGATCACGGCGCAGGCCCAGCAGCACCTCGGCCACCGCGCCCGCCACCATCTCCTCGACGAGATACCCGGCCGCACCCGGCATCGGCTCCTGCCGCTCCAGCGAGGTCAACCCCAGCCGCACCGCCCCCTCCTCGGTCTTGTGGGCGAACCCCAGGCCCTTCAACACGTAGGGTGCGCTAAAGCGCACCTTCGACGCCGCCCCGGCAATCGTCGCCCCGGCAACCGACCTCGGCACCGGAACGCCCGCCGCAGCCAGCAAGGCCTTCCCCTCCGCCTCCGTCATCAGCCGCGTTTCCCGCACGGCCAGCGCCCCCACCGGC
>JAAURK010000158.1 GCA_012032275.1 Tabrizicola sp. | reverse complement strand
GCCGAAAAGCCCGGTCAGAACGATGAGGAGACCTGCGAGAACAAAGGCACCAACCCCTTCGGCCATGCCGATCCCTTGCGATGAGGCAATCAGCGCCGCCCCGGGCGTCGACCAGGCCAGCACCATTGGCATCCGGTGGCGCCAGGACATCCAGGCCGATCCGGCCGCCTTGCCAAGGCATAGGGCCAGCAGCCAGCTTGCCGTCTCTGCCACGCCAGCCTGAAGCGCCGCCGCGGCCGCAAGCACGATCGCGACCGACGCGCCATAGCCGACTAGTGCCGCCACAACCGCCGCAGAAATCAGGGAAATCCGCATTTCGCCCCTCGCCGTCACGGGGCGACTATCGCCGGGCGTCAGAACGTCCACAAGGGCGGAAAGGGTGCGGCGACCCCAGGGAGGAGGAGAGGGGCCGCCGCAGTTCAGGAGACCCAGGGAGGAGGAGAGGGTCGCCTAACCAGGAGGAGCATGACGCTCCGGATGAGGTCGCGGCGATCCCCTGGGAGGAGGGCGGGGATCGCCGCTGGTTCAGGAGGCCCAGGGAGGAGGAGAGGGCCGCCTAACGCTGTTGGGGTCGAAACCCCGGAAGAAAAGGGCGGCGGTGCCAGGGAGGAGGAGACGCACCGCCGCTTTCAACGAAGACCCCAAGGGAGGAGGAAGGGGCCCCGCAGGAAACTCATTTGCCGTATGCGGCCTCGTGGGCCACATCCCGGATTGCGAAGCGCGCGATGCCCAGATCGTCAAGTTCGCGATCCGAAAGAGCCATCAATTCGCTTATCGTCTGGGAATAGATGCGGCGCTGCTGAAGCTTTGCAGCCGCAGCCTCTTTCAGCGCCAGCAGACGTTCCAGGATTCCGTTCTGCTCTGTACGTGTCGTGTTTACATAAGCCATGATCTCTACCTCAACTCTTCGTTCCAACACGTTCTGACGCGCTGTTTCCGGTAACATGAGGCACTTGCTGCACTTGCACAATAGTAACCCCTGCAATTCTGCTATGCAGCATTCGCATGGCTAATGTCACGATTTTGTTATCTAATTTTCTTCATTGGGCCTTATTTTTGAGCATCCGGTCAAGGATCCCTTGCCCTTTGTGCAAAGATGACGACCTTAGTGCAAAGATTGAGCGAAGGAGAAACCGATGACGGTGTCGCGCGAGGATGTGCTCGGGGTTCTGGCGGGCATTTCGCTGCCTGGCGGGGGCGATCCTGTCGGCCAAGATCTGATTCGCGCACTGACCGTCGACGGCGGCACCGTCCGCTTCGTGATCGAGGCCGCGAGCCCGGACGATGCCCGCGCCCTTGGCCCGGTGCAGGCCGAGGCAGAGGCCCGTCTCCGCCGCCTGCCGGGGGTCGACAGCGTGCAAGTGGTGCTGACGGCGCATGGTCCCGCGCCGAAAGCCGCGCCGCCCAGCCTCAAGATCGGTCAGCATCCCACGCCCCAGCACGGCGGCCCGCAGCGCATTTCCGGCATCGACAGGATTGTCGCCATCGCCTCGGGCAAGGGCGGGGTCGGCAAATCCACCGTCGCCTCGAATCTCGCCGTCGCGCTGGCGCGGCAGGGCAGGCGGGTCGGCCTTCTGGATGCCGACATCTATGGGCCGAGCCAGCCGAAGATGATGGGCGTCTCGCGCCGCCCCGCCAGCCCCGACGGCAAGATCATCGAGCCGCTTGTCGCCCATGGCGTCACCATGATGTCGATCGGCCTCATGCTGAAGGAGAATGAGGCGGTGGTCTGGCGTGGCCCGATGATCATGGGCGCGCTGCAGCAACTCTTGGGGCAGGTCGCCTGGGGCAGGCTTGACATTCTGATCATCGATCTGCGCCCGGCACCGGCGATATCCAGCTGACCCTCTGCCAGCGCACGCATCTGACCGGCGCCATCGTCGTCTCCACCCCGCAGGATGTGGCACTCCTGGATGCGAGGAAGGCGCTCGACATGTTCCAGAAGCTGAAGACCCCGGTCCTGGGGCTGATCGAGAACATGTCGACCTATGTCTGCCCGAACTGCGGACATGAGAGCCATATCTTCGGCCATGGCGGGGTGGCGGCAGAGGCCCGGAAGCTGGGCTTGCCGTTCCTTGGGGAATTGCCGCTGGCACTGGAGGTCCGGGTGGCAGGCGATGCCGGCACGCCGATTGCGGCGACGAACGGCCCGCTGGCTGCGCCTTATCTCGCGCTGGCGGACCGGCTGATCGCGGGCGGGATGGGCTGATCGCCGTCCTTGTCACCGCATCTTCGAGACCCGCCCTTGTGGCGGGGCGTTGCTTCGGGAAGAGATTCTGGTTGATTACATACCAACTGGTTGGTATTCTCACCTAAGCCATTCGATTCTTTCAAGCAGGATGCCGCCATGCGCAACGAAATCCTGGGTTTGCCCGCAGCTGCCGTATCTGGCGTCTTTGCAAAGTGCTCGTCCGGGACGACGGGGTTCTGCGTGTGTTCTGCGTCGATGTCGCCCGACCGTCTGCGGCGTGAGGCGACGAGATGAAGCGGTCCTTCACCGGAAGCTGTCACTGCGGGCCGGTCCGCTTCGTTGCGGACCTGGACTTGGCGCGGGGCACCAACAGGTGCAATTGCTCTATCTGCCGCAAGAGCCGTTTCTGGCGGGCGACAGTGCAGGTCGAAGACTTCCTGCTGACCGCCGGACACGAGGCACTTGTATCCTACGGGTTCAGGTCGGGCGCCTCGAACATCGGTTCTGTGGCAAATGCGGGGTCAAGGTTTTCGGACGCGCAGAGCTTCCCGCCCCCGTCGGCGCCTTCTATGCAATCAACGTGGCCTGCCTTGATGACGCCGGGGAAGACCTGATGGGGTCGCCAATCACATATGAGGACGGCAGGCACGACGCATGGGACCGCGAGCCAACCAACGTCGCGTATATCTGACCGAAGAACAAGCCAGACCAAATACGGGAGAGAGAGACAATGACCCATTCCATTCGCACGGTGCTGTGGTTCAACGGCAGGGGCCGTGAGGCGGCGGAGTTCTACTGCAGCCTGGTTCCGAACAGCGCAGTTGAGACGTCATTTGGCAGCGACAATGGCGGGCCGGAGGGCAATCAGCGGTTCGAGGTGGTTGATTTCACCCTGAGCGGCGTCCCCTATCAGATCCTGGATGCCGGGCCGATGTTTCCGCTGTCGGAATGCGTGTCGGTCATGGTGCAGACGCCGGATCAGGCAGAGACGGACCGGCTGTGGGAAGCGCTGGCGGCAGGCGGCGGCAGCCATGGGCCCTGCGGCTGGCTGAAGGACCGCTTCGGTCTTTCGTGGCAGGTGGTTCCTGAACGGGTGGTGCAACTGATGACCGGGCCGGACAAGGCGCGCGCCGGCCGTGCGCTGGCGGCAGTGATGCAAATGGGCAAGATCGACATTGCTGCGGTCGAGGCGGCGGCGGAAGCGGTCCCGGCATGAGCGGGGAGGCCGAGATCGCCGAGCTTTTGCACGGCTGGGCGGCGTCGGTGCGCGCGCATGACTTGGACGGCGCCCTGAAGGACCGCAGCGCCGACATCGTCATGTTCGACGTGCCCGAACCGCTTCAGGCCCGCGGCATCGATGCCTACCGCGACACCTGGACGCTTTACTTCGGCGATGCGGGCTCGCGGCGGTTCGAGCTTCTGGAGACCCATATCGCGGCGGGCAATGACGTCGCCTGGGTGCATGCCCTGCTTCGCTGCACGACTGCCGATGCGCCCGCGGGGCGGCTGACCATGGGCCTGCGCCGGACGGGCGGGCGCTGGGTGGTGGAGCATGAGCATCATTCTTTTCCCATTTCGCTAGGCCCGCCATCGCAAGATGCAGACGTCTAGCGCCTGCCACGTCTTCAAGACCGGCTGCACAAGCTGACCCAAGCCGAAGGAGGGCCAAATGGACGACATTCCACACGACCGGCGCTATCGCCCGGAAGACAGGATCATGCAGGGCGTGATCCCTTACCTCAGCCTTGCCGGAAAGGCGGGGGAGGCGGCGGATTTCTACGTCAAGGCCTTCGCCGCAAAGGACATCGGGCGGATGCCCTTTCCTGACAAGCCGGGCTTCATGCACCTGCAGCTCGAGATCAACGGCGGTGCGCTGATGCTGACCGACCATGTTGGCGAAGGCTCACCGGAGGGGCCGCCGCTGGCGAGGGGGCACCTGCAACTGGTGGTGGGCGACGGGAGGGCCTGGTTCGACCGGGCGGTCGCGGCTGGGTGCGTTTCGGTGATGCCCTTCGAGCGTCAGCCCTGGGGCGACGACTGGGGCATGGTCCGCGATCCATACGGGATCCTCTGGGCCGTGTTGACACCTGATCCAGCACTTTGGGACCGGGACGCCTAGTGGCCTGCCCGCTATCGACGATGCCGAGGAGGAAATGATGGACCACGCTGAAACAACCGGTTGGCGTCACGCCACCACGCCGATCTGGATCGGCAGGGCTATGAGCGGGCTCTTCGTCCTCTTCATGCTCGGGGCTTCGGTGACCCCGAAGTTCTTCATGCCCGAAGTGAGCCACCCGATGATGGAGCAGCTGGGCTGGCCGACAGAATACACGCTGATGATCGGCGCTATCGAGCTGGCAGGAGTCATTCTCTATGTGCTTCCCCGGACTGCCGTGCTGGGCGCAGTGCTCTTGATGGCGTTGCTGGGCGGGGCGATGGCAACACAGATCAGGGTCGAGAACCCGCTGTTCAGCCATGGTCTGTTCAGTGTTTATCTGGGCCTGTTCATGTGGGGCGGCCTTTGGCTGCGCGACGAACGGCTGCGGTCCATCTTCCCATTGCGCGGGGATTGACCAATGCTGACAAAGGCTTTGCGGCGGCTTTCGCCGGAGAGACGTGGAAAGGACTGTCCAAGTCGTGAGTGCCACAGACAAGACCCGCGTTCCGCGCGGAGAAGCCCGCGCGCGGCTGATCGAGGCCGCGAGGTCTTTGGTCCGCCACAAGGGGTTTGCGGCCACCAGCGTCGATGAGCTTTGCGCATCGGCGGGGGTCACCAAGGGCGCGTTCTTCCACCATTTCCCCTCGAAAGAGGCGCTGGGTGTGGCGTTGATCGACGACTGGACCGCGACAACCGGGGCGATGTTCGCCGCCCACCCCTACAACAGCCTGCCCGATCCGCTGGACCGGGTTTTCGGCTACCTGGAGCTTCGTCGCCAAATCCTGCACCAGCCCTTGCCTGACTTTTCCTGCGTTGCGGGCACGTCCGTGCAGGAAACCTTCGAGACCTCGCCCCCGATCCGTCAGGCGGCAGAGAAGAGCATCGGCTCGGGCCTTGAGCATGTCCGCGCGCATCTGGCCGAGGCGCTGCTGGCGTTTGCCGCCAGTGGGCGGGGGGATTTACTGGCGGAAGCGTACCGACTCCAGGGCGAACTCCTTCTGCAACAGGCACTCCCCGATGCCGCCCAGGCGGAAGCCCTGCGAGACCTGCAGGTTCAGGTTGGTGGTCTCGCTGGCCTTGAAGCTGGCGATGAAGCGCGGCGCCACGCCGTTGGCCTTGGTCGAGCCGGGCTGCGACACCAGCATCTGGTGCGGGCGGGCCGCCGTCGCCACGATCCGGCCGCCCTGGTCTACGATGACGCCCTTGGTTTCGAAGGTACCAATGTCGACGCCAAGATAGTGCTTCATTCGAGATAGTGGTCCCGGTCGAGGCTGAACTTCCGGTCGATGCGCGCGATGCCGCGGCCAGCAGCTGTGCCAGGCCATCGAGGTCGGCGAGGTCGCACATCTCGAGCGAGGAATGGGTGTAGCGGCACGGGAAGCCGAGATCGATGCAGGCGACGCCGGTGCCGGTCACCTGCACGTAGGACGAGTCCGTGAGCGCGCCGATATGGGCGCTGCGCTGCAAGTTGATCTTCTCTGCCGCCGCAGTCTTCTCGAACAGCTCGACCAGCGCCGGATGCGGGATGGTGCCGTTGAGGGTGCCGCGGCCGTGGAAGCTGTAGAGGCTGATGCCGGGACCTTCACCGAGCTTCACATCGCCACGCGCGGTCATGTCGGGCGTGTCGGTGGCGAGGATGAGGTCGAGCTGGATCGCGACGTCGGGGTTCAAGGCGTGCGCCGCCGTCACCGCGCCGCGCAGGTTGAATTCCTCCTGCACCGAGAATACGAGGTGCAAAGTCGGGCGCTTGGCGTTGCCCTTCAGCGTGCGCGCCACTTCCAGCATCACGGCGCAGCCGGCGCGGTCGTCCACCGAAGTGCCGACGAAGCGGTTGTTCGCCACCTCCAGCACGTTCGGCGCGTAGACGATGGGCGCGCCGACCACCACGCCGGCGGCGGCGATCTCCGCGGCGCTGCGGTAGCCGCAGTCGATGTACAGGTCCGCATACGGCAGGACCTTGTATTTCTCCTCCGGCTGGGTCGCGTGGTGGCTCTTGTTGGCGATGATGCCGGGGATGGTCTTGCCCTTCCCCGCCGACACGCGCACCGGCTGCGAGGGCAGCGCCTTTTCCGGCACGCCGCCGACACGTTCCACCCGCAGCAGGCCGTTCGCCTCGATCTTGCGCACTACCAGGCCGAGCTGGTCCATGTGCGCGAACAGCATGACCGAGGGCAGCGCCTTGTCGCCCGGCAGGGTCGCGATCAGGTTGCCCATGCGGTCGCTGTGCGAGGCGATGCCGAGCTCCTTCAGCTGCTTCGCCAGCAGCCGGCGCACCGGACCTTCGTGGCCGCTGAGGCCCGAGGTCGCCATCAGAGCGGTCAGCCACGCCTTCAGCCGATCCTGCGCGCCCTTCGCTCCCCTCGCCATGGTCAGTGCCCCCGCGCCGCGCGCGCGAGGCGCATGAATTCCTTGGCGCGCTCCGGATCGACGGCGTTCCAGGTATTGCCGTCGACCTTCAGCGCGGTGCCGACGATGCAACCATCGGCGACCCGCAGCACGTCCGCCACGGTCGCGTGCTTCACGCCGGTGTTGGCCAGCACGGGCGTGTCGGGCAGCACCTTTTTCACCGCCTCCAACTCCGAGAGCGCGGCGGCCTCGCCGGTGATGATGCCGGAGACCAGGATGGCGTCGGGGATCGAGGAGAACACCGCGCTGCGCGCCCGGTCCGGCAGGCTGCGCTGGTCGAGCGACCAGGCGAACTCGGCGGAGATGTTGTCGAACATCGCCAGGTCGCTCCGGCCCAAGCGGTCGCGATAGCGCATCGCCGCGCCCGCATCGGGATTCCACGGCCCCATGTCGGAGGCGTAGGTGCCGGTCAGGATCTCGCGGATGAAGCTGGCGCCGGTCGCGGCCGCGAGCGCGACGAGCTCATCGGGTCCCACAGCACGTTGACGCCGAACGGCACGGTGATCTCGCGTTTCACCTGGCCGATGGCGTAGGCCATGGCCGCGGTCGAGGCGGTGTCGACCTTGAACTCGTAGGGCCGGTCGTTCTCGTTGCCGAACATGACGGCATCGACACCGGCAGCCTGCAGCGCGCGCAGATCGTTGCGGACGCCCTCGACCAGCCGATCCAGGCCGGCGTCGGAATCATGGAGCGGCGAGCCCGGCAGCGCACCAAAGTGAACCATTGCGACTACTGGTTTCTTACCGGGGAAGATCCGGGAAAAGCGCGTTGTCATGTTGATCGGACGGCCGTTGCGTTGGGATTGTGGTGCTAGTTGGTAAAGTAAACCCCGCCTCCCCGCAAGGCGACCCGCCGCGTGGCGCTCGACATGGTTCCCTGCAAGGACCGGCCGATGTAAAAATGCCGGGACAGCGAGGGCGAATCCCGTGGATTTCGGAATCGGCAGCCAGCAAGTACTTCTGCTCAAGGCCGCGCTTTGCCAGGACAAGGCGGTGGCGGCGGAGGCGCTCGACCGGTGGTGGACCGGCGTCGCGGATTTCGACCAGGTCCGCGGCACCGACGCCAATCTGTTTCCGCAGGTCTACTGGAACCTGGGATCACAGATCCGGGATGCGACGCTGCGCGCGCGCCTGAAAGGCACCGCCCGCCATCATTGGGTGAGGAACCAGTATTTGATCGCGAACGGTGGACAGCTGCTCGACTCGCTCAGTCGCGCCGGCGTTCCGGTGCTGCTGTTGAAAGGCGCGGCGATCGCATCGACGGTGGATGACGATCTTGGGCTGCGCACGATGTCCGATTGCGACCTGCTGGTGCCGAAGAGCCGCGCAATCGAGGTGATCGATATCCTCGCGCGCTCCGACCTCCTGGAGCCCGGAAGAATCGATCACCGCGACCTGGATGTCATCCATGGCATCACGCTGGCGCTGCGAAAGAACCGTCACGCGAACTTCGATCTTCACTGGCGGCCACTGCGGTTGGTCGGGGCGACGGAGCTCGCCGAGGAGATGTACGCGAGCGCAAGGCCGGCTGCGTTCGCCGGCCGGCCGTGTCTCGCGCCATGCCCGGAGCATCTGGTGTTCCATGCCATCGCGCACGGGTTCGAATGGTCGCCCTGGCCGCGGTACGACTGGCTGATCGATGCGATCAAGGTGCTTCGGCGCACCGCGGGCAGCTTTGATTGGGACAAGCTGGCGGCCAGCGCGCTCCGCTATCGCTTCGGCTACATGGTCGGCGCCGCCCTCGAGGAAGGGCGCGCCAAGGCCGGGATCGACGTGCCGGACGCCGTCTTGCGGCGGCTGCGCCGGCCCTTCTCGGCGCTGGAACGCCTGGAGGCCCGCACGCGTCTGGCCTCGACGCCCCGCGCGCTCGATACCGGGAGAGTTGCTTCTGGCGCTCCAAGGCATCCGCCGGCGGAGCGAGCGCGACCTGCGGCGCCCGCTGCTGAGCGCGATCTCGACCCTGGCGCAATCCATGCTCGGCCCCTTCTCCGGCAGCCGCGCTTTCATCCTCAACGACCGCGGGGAACCGATCACCCAGTGCAGGGCTGGTCGGCGCCCGAGCTGGGAGGCCGTTGGACCGACGGCAAGCTGGTGTCCTGCGCGCTCTATGCGCCGGACGGCGCGCGGCCGACCAGCCTCTCGCTGCGGGCCAAGCCCTTCGCACATCGAGCCACCACGCAACACGTTGTCGAGGTGTCCGCCGGCTGGCGCCGGCTGGGGACGATGCGGTGGCGAAAGTCCGGCGTCGGCCCCTATGCGCAAGAAGTCCGGTTGCCGTCCGCGATCTGGCGGAACGACACGGCGGTTCTCCGCTTCCGGATCCGCAAGCCCGCATCGCCCATCGAGACCGGCTTGAACGGCGATACCCGGGCCCTGGGCATCTTTGTCCAGCATATCTCCATGGATCCGGCGCCGCGCGACATCGCCCAAGCGCCGATCGACCTTTCAAGCAGCGGCTCCGATCACGACCTGCTGTGGCAGCGGCTGGTCGAAGCCCGAGCCGCTCGGATCCTGGACCGACGGCAAGGCCGCCGTGCTGCGTTG
>JAAURK010000157.1 GCA_012032275.1 Tabrizicola sp. | reverse complement strand
TAGAGCACGAGCCCCGTCACGCACTCGGGCGCGAGCTTGTCGGCGATCGGCCCGAGCAGCTGCTGCGTGAGCCGCGTGTTCGCGATCGGCGTGATCACGTTGCACTTGATGTTGTTCTTCGCGCCCTCGACGGCGAGCACGTTCGAGAGGCCGACGACCGGCTCTGCCTGCATCGTTCCCAAGGGCTGTTCGCCCTCGCGCGTCCCGACCGCGAAGGGATCAGCCAGATCGGCAGGCTCCACGAACACGTCATACTCGCCTTGCAGCAGCCCGTAGCCCAGCGCTTCGTGCTGTCCGATATGGGGCTTCACCTTGAGGAAGTGGTTCAGCGCCGCGATGAACAACCCTGCCTCTTCCTTCGTCACGGCCCGCAGGGTGATCTTGTGAAGCATCGTAACACCCGCTGGCATGGCCTCGTGGTTCAAAGGCATGGACACCGGGTTGCTGGACAGCAGGTTCAGTTCTTCATCCTTGGCCTTCAGATCAACCAGTTCGCCTTCCACTCGTCCGATTTCGCCCGCGTCTTTGCTCTTCCGTGCGGTCCGCAGGTCGGCGTTCAGTTGGCGCTCGATCTTCTTGTGCTTCGTCCGCACCGAGTTGGCATTGACCATCTGCATCCATTGGTCGGGAGCGGCACCATCCAGTTTCGTGAAGAACTCACCGTCCCGCCGACCATCATCAGCCCGGACCCCGCCCACGATTTCCGTTTCAACGGCTCCGACAGGGATTGCATCGCCAATCGAGGCCCGGCTTATCATCCAAGGGGAGCCAGCCCCGAAAAGCGAAAGGATCGGGTTCTTCTCCCGGATCACCTGACGCATCATCACATCATATGCACTCTCGCTTTCGGCCCCCTTGATCCCCCCGACAGCGTTCTGATGCCACGCCGCCAGCGTCACCTTCTGGCCACCCGACAACGCCATGACTGTCTCGACAGCCGAGCGGCGCAACCGGCCGCGCAATGTCGATCCGGGCACCACCGGCTTCGTGCTGCGCATCCCGTCCTCGTAGATGGTTCTGCGCGTGATCCGCTTGAACTTCGCCCCATCAGGTCGAACCGTCTCGTCCGCACCCGGCGCGATCACACAGACCGGCGAAAGATTTTCCAGCGTCCCAACCAGTCGGATATTCCAATAGCCCATATCACTCGCCCCTTTCGATTTGCATATCCACGAGACCAAAACCGTAGGCTTTGCTCGCTCCGATCCCTGTTGAGAGAAGCGTCTGAGCGGCTTCGGCATCCTTGATGCGGCCCGTCACTCTGACCCTGTTGAAAGCCCGCGCGAAGCGCTCTCGGCCACGCTCGATTCTCGCAATCTCGTAGCGCTCACCGACCTCGTAATCTTCAATCTCAATAGCGTTCTCGAACAGGCTTCGCGCCCGATCCAGCCTCGCCGCAATGCGCGGCGCGGCAGACCCGGCTCCGACCATGACTTTTGATTTCAGGGCTACCCATGCAGTAGCGATCACTTTGTCACCCGCGACTGGCACCGGGCAATCCAACACGCTCACGAAGGGCGTAGCGCTGGATGGAACGATCCCGTCCACTACCCGCACTCTGACCCATGGCCCGGCGTCGAGCAGCGGCTCCGGCGAGAACAGATAGTTTGAGCGCTCCCCATCATGCCGGTCGCCAAAAAGCGCCGCCACAGCCTTCTTGAGCGCAGTGCGGTTCTCAAGGATTGTTTCGTCGGGAACACGCAGGATAACGTCGATCATGCGGCAACCTCTTCCTGATCCATTCCAGCGGCCCATGCGGCGAGCTTCATGATCACGGGGTTGCTTTGGCCCGGATAGCCGCGCAGCAGATCGACATTCAGCTTTTCCAAGCGCGCCCGAGCCTGCACCCCGGTCAACACCCCACGCTGGAAACTGTTCTGCAAGTCCCGGAATCTCAGCAGATCGGAGACTCCGATCTTTCCACACCGAAACCAGTTAACCGCCTCGACGAACCTCTGCCGCTCGACCAACAACAGATTGTTGCCATCATGCAGGGAAGCTGCGCCGCCGAAGGCTATGAGTTCCCGACTTGTAGTCATGCGCCAGTAAGCCGCATCAGCCCCTGACATGCCCACGCTTGCTGCAAGAAAGGGTGCCGCCGGTGGAGACATGATCACATCGACCATCCAGTCTCGCCGTTTGCGATCACTGGTTAGATGGAACACCACGCTGTCAGGAACATTGTCATCCGGGCGCACTGGTGCCCAGATTTCAGCCCGCTCCGATGAAATGAGAAATCGACCGGGTTCAGAGCCGCCTATTCTTGTGCGAACTGTTCGTGACGGGTCAGCATGTCGATACACCCCCATCAACGCGGCCATCCAGTCTGAGGCTTCAGGCGCGATGAACGCCCCAGATGAGCGAACCAAAATTCTTGAGGGGAGATAACAGCCATGCTTGTTTCCGTATCTATATAGAGATAGCGTAAGATGCACACTGCCGGAGTAAACCCCTCATGTCAACTTTCCGCCTGACTGCCTACCTCGCGACACCCATCGCGCTTGGAACGACCTATTTTACGCTCGATGCCGTCCTCTTCGGCATTCTTTCCGATATGCGCGATTTAGGGATCAGCAACGCGGACCCCATCGAAAACATCCCGCTGGCGAGCATCAATGGCATGTTCCTCGCCAGTGCGGCAGAGTTTCACGCTCCGGTCGAAGCCGGAGAGGTGAAAATCGGCGGAATCAGGACTGTGCGCGATATGGCTGATGCGGTCGCCTTTATCGCTCCAGTTCGCGGCTCCCGCATAGCAAAGATCGACACCACCAGAAGCCATTTCAAAGCGCATATGTCTCGTTATCGGAACATTGCGGCCGATACTGTCTCTTGGCTTGCAGAAGGAAATCCCCTCGCGGCCAAGCGCCTCGTCGAGCAGGCTGGTAGCATTGGTGCTCTACGCAAGGACGGCCACGGGCAGATCGCGCGGGTTGGGGTTGAAGAAGTATCCATCGCATCGGTCCTGACCACAGCGCAGGGCGGCGTCACACGCCCAATCCCGATAGCGTTGGCCCCGCTCCTTGGGATCGAGACCAGCGATCTTGTCACGGTCGAGACTTGGCGACCCCCTTACTGGTTAGCCGCGAACAGGGCGGAATGCCTTGTCCCGACCTCCTGATCGAACCTTCCCCGCGACATGCTCATAATGGAAACTCGCCTACCCCTGAGGAAACATGCAGACCATTAGCACAGAACAAGAGCAAGCCCTACGGCAGTTCGCTAAAGCGATTGGCCGCTCATGGAAGGCTAAGCTGAATATTTTCTGGGAACGCGCTGCTGCGCCCGTGGTTCTCCACCAGTTGCGAAATTCGCATGGTCCCTCATGGCTGGCCTCTTATCGCATATCGCAGGAAGCGTGATCTAGACTCTCCATCCAACAATGCACTTCGGCACCGCCATCACAGGAAATTGGTCTGTTTGAGGTGTTGGTTGGGCCGTGTGGGGGTAAATCACGCTCCATAACGCGCGCCGCTTTCTCTCATGTGTGCTCCTTAACTAGGATTTCGATCTTCAGGACAGCCACCAGCAAAAGCAGCCCGCATTGCGGACAGATAGTCCTGCATCCCGACAACCTGCTGGATCATCGGTTCACAGACGACGCGACCGTTCTTTTCACACCGACAGTCGCCTTGATACGTCATTCTGCACAGAGATATTGCGGTATCTTCATCTGCCTTCGATAGCGCCATGGTTTCTCCGCCTCCTAGACCCGGTTGCTCTTGTTCGGTTCGGGCGGAAGTGCGGGAACGCTGTGATCCTCGCGCCATGCGCGCAGCTCAGCGTTCACAAAGTCTTCGAGTTCATCAATCGAGACTCCTTCCCGCATGGCTCTCACAATTGATATGGCTCCGTGGTGGTATCCCCTTCGGAAGTGTGCCTCTTGCTCACCCTGCGGTGGACTAATGCTGCTGGTCATGGTTGTCTCTTCACGGGCTGTAGCTCGACGGTTTAGGAACCGGCGCGGGTGACTGGCCGAGGCCCAGCGCCGCCTCGATCTGTGGGTTCTCCATCGCCGGGGCGATGGCACGGTAGTCTGAAGTGCTCATGCCGAGGGTAGCGCCGATCCCTCGCCATTCATGCCGGATCGTCTCAGCCATCGTCCGGGCCAGCTTTGCAGCATCGTCCTCCTTGATGTCGAAGAAAGGGGCTGCCTCGATGACGGCCTCGACCGACAAAGCGTTGCCATGAAGGTCCGAGATCGCGGTCTTCAAGGTGGTTCCGGTTTCGGGCACCGGGTTGATGTCGTAGGCGGGTGACAAGCGCCATTTACCGCCCGGAGCGGCGATGAACCCCAAGTTCCGCAAATGGTCGTCGGTGTTCTGGATTAGGACCGTGAACATGAGGCGGCGGTGCAGCTCTGCCATCTGCTCCTTCGGATTGGCACAGTGGGTCATCATCTTGTGCGCCACATCGACGTAGTTTCCCGGCTCGGTGCCCTCCAAGCCCATGAACGTCTGCGCCGAGATGAAGGGCACCCGCGCGCCGCCGTCGAGCCTGTCGAACCGCTTGACCAGTGCCACAGGAAACCGCTGGGCAGCCGTGGGAAGTATCTCGGCCTGTGAGGACCGGATGCCCACCCGCGCCGCCAGTCGGAGCGCCATGACTTCTGTCCGGGCGAGTGCGTAGGTGTCATCCTGCTTCGCCAGTTTGGCGATCCAGAGTTGACCGGCATTGTCCCTCGCGTTGACCTTCGGCCGTGCCCGCCGAGTGAGCCTGCATTCGCGATCAGCTCGCCACCGACGAACTTTCCCCTTTCGGCCTGATACCCTTCTGGATCGGCCTCGAAGGCGCGTGAGGCATTGATGACATCATCCAGCTCGTAGAGCCGGGGCACGGAGACCGTTCCTCCTCTCTCAGCCGTCCTTGGCGGTGCCAGCGCTGTCGCGCCCTCACCGGGACCGTCGAAGTAGCGCAGTGCGCCGGATCGCAGAAAATCGTCCGACTCCAACAGGTAATCGAGATCGTTGGGCACCCGGCCTCGGCCGTCACCCTTGAACGCCATCTTGATGATCGCCCGCCCCCATGAGTCCGGCGCTCCATCGGAGACCGGCAAGGGCAATGCCGACGCGTTACCCGACCTCGTGCGGAAGGTCGGCCCGTCCTGCAACGGCAGATCGGGCGACAAGGCAAAGCGGTTAGGATGCTCAAGCCAGCTCCGGTGATAGGTGAAGACAGCGGTCTCGCGAACACCCGAGACCTCGTAGATCAGCTCGCCGACCGGAACCGCCGGGCGGGGCGCTGCACCGGCTGCCACCAACCGGCCATCGTCACCACCGATACGCACGTCGATCCTGCGGGTGCTCACCAGCCGATCCCCTCTTCAAGATCGGTCTCGCTCTGGCCCCCTGCGGACGGCGCTTGCACCCTTCCTTTGACCCGCCGTGGGATGCTGTTTCGCATGACCATCAGCCCCACGTCATCGCTCGCCTGATCGAGTAGGTCACGCAACAGATCGACCCGGCCAAGCGCGTGAAGCGCCGAAGCCAGCGTGTTGAGGGAGCAACCGGCGTCTCCTGCCTCCAAGCGCTGCAACGTGGCACGCGACACACCCATCTGCGCTGCGAAGTCGGCCGTCGAAATGCGCCGTGCGCGGCGAGCAAGGGATATGTCCGAACCGAGCTTGCCCAGCGCGCGCGCAATGGCGGGATACACCGCCCCGCCTTTCGTCTTCTGGATACCTGTCTCTGTCTTCATAACGCCTCGCAGATAGCGCTCCGCGCGCTGTTATGACTTATTTGCGAGTCATTACCGTCAAAGTCAAGTGGCTTGGAAAAGCACAGCTCACCAGCCCGACGACACGTCGCAATCCGGCAGTGTCTGTCCCTGCCCGATCATGCCGGACAACCGCTCAAAGTCCTCCCCCAGCTCCAAGGCCAGATCCCGCCCGAAGCAGTCGAACCATGCAGGAAGCGCTCTCCCGATCTGAAGGTGCTCCTGCATCGTCACCGGGCTGCCGTTCAGAAAGGCGAGAACACGATGGGGAGCAATCCGCTCCCCGCCTTCTGATACCCTCGCTGCCAACGCGAATAGCACGGGCAACGGTTCAGACAATTTCGCGGCCGAAGCGCCAATCATCTGGGTCACAAATCCATGTCGGAGGCTTCGTGGGTGGCTGTCGTGCCCGCGTCCAGTTGCTCCGAGGCCGCGATGGCGTCCTGCCGCAGCAGCGCGTGGTCGATCAGGGTGAAGGTGATCTTTGTCACCGCCCCGTTCCCCGTCTGGCTGGTCCAGTGCGTCATGATGAACTCCGCCCCGCAGGCGCTGTCCATGTCCCGGTTGTCGGGTTGCAGATACTGGAAGGCATGGTTGACCTGTGCGCTGCACGACACGTCGCCCAGCCTGTTGCCTTCGGGATCGAGCCGCCAGATCGCGGTGCTGCCGTCCGCATAGGAGGGTGCGTCATAGAGTTCCGTGAGCTGGGCGAGCAACGCGCCGTAGGGCGTGGCCTCCGCAGGCGGGAAGTGCATAGTTCGGGTGATCGTGACGACAACACTCCCGCTGGCAGGTGTGGTCAGGTCGCCCAGCACATAATGCGCGTCCGTGGACCCCTGATGGTGCATCGGGGTCTCGAAGCCTACGGTGGCGTAGCTCACCGGCATCTCGACCGAGATCGCGGCCCCCGAGGTCGAGCGCAGTGTCAGCGTCCCGCTGGTCTCTGCGAGTTCCAGTTCCTTCATCGCCATCGCAGCCTGCATCTCGGCGAAGGTCATGCCGGGATAGGCGTCGAGAATGCGGAAAGGATAGGCAGGCGGCACGGTCGCCTCGACAGTCTGCTCCATGTCGAAGGCAGAAGCGCCCGTCCCAAACGCGAACAGTCCAATCACCCCGGCGGCGACCATAGAGAAGGCTTGATTTCGCATTGTCTCTTCCTTTCACCAGCAGTCACAACCTGCACTTGTGAAGGAGACTAGCAGACCTGCTTCCGAAACTGAATCACCCCTGTGAGCGTCGCCAATCCCACGGCATCTGGAATACGCCAGCCCATAGCCCCCGACGCGCAAGGCGGGCTGCATCCTCGTCCCGCACATAGGCCCGCGAATAGCGACGGTAGGCGACGGCCCAACCTGCCCTGACCATCTCAGCCCCAATGTCGAGGTCGCCTTGGTAGCAGACCGCGACCACCCGGCCATAGCGGTCTATGTCTTGTGGATCGCATTGGATGGGCGCTCGGCCGATCAAATCGGCAAGCGCTATCGCCGCGTCTCGCCCGCAACGCCATCTTTCACCCTGTTCTGTTTCACATGGCTGCCCGCCCTCGGGAGCATCAATTCCAAAGAGCCTGACCCGCTGGCCGTGAATTTCGAGAGTGTCACCGTCGATGACGCTGGCTACGCCTGCGACAGGTTCTGAATGAGCTTGCGCAGACCACAAAACAGCAAACACGAATGGAAAAACACGCCGAATCATTGCTGTGTGATTTGGCTCTGGGGCAGTCGCCATCTACTTTTCCTATTTTGTGCGCAGATCATAAATTGAAACACTTTTTGCACCGTCGATCATCTGCTCACCTTTCCGCTTTTCCTCTCCGTAACGTCGCCGAAGGAGGCCACGATACAGGCTGACTTGGGAAAGTGCTTCCTCTCGTTCAGGGGCGTTGGGAATATGGGCATACGCATCTGCCAGCCCTGCTTGCCAGTCGATAGCGTCATAGAGCGCCTGTCGGATAAGCTGCCTATCGGTCGCCATAGTCAGGTTCTCTCCCTATGAAATTCTGTCGGCAGACCGATGTATACCGGCACCGGCTCCTCGCTGCAAAACTGATCGAAGGTAGGGTCCAGCACCCGGCCGTCCGGGAGCTTGATCCACCAATGTTCGAGGTATCCCGATCCGGGATGATCCGAATGATCGCTCTCGACCAGCTCGACCGGCACTCCGTAGAAGTTCAAAAGCCCGGCCAGCGGAGTTGAGACCGCAAAGCACATGCCTTCCGGCGAACCTGTCTCGCCAATAAGGCCGACGCGGAAGTCCCAAGCAATCTGTCGAAGTTCGTCATCGGTCATCGTATCTCCTCTCAGAACAGGAAATCTCCGCTGTCATCGAGCATGTTGTCTTCTTTGCTTACGGGGCATGGCAACGGCGTTGCGCGCCATGCTTCGATTCCGTGCTCCTCAATGAACTGCATGGCTTCGTCATCTTCAGGATGGGCACTTCCGGCCCACTGTAGAACGGGTTGCGATGCCAGACATCACGGTCGGTCGATACCCATGCCCGCTCCGGGTGCGCCGCACCGATCTCCCTTGCCTCCGCTCGATCCCATTCTGCTTCCGTGCTCGGCCAGTCCACCTGGACATCCATGCCCGATCCTCCTTCGTCGCCACATCAAAGCCAACATCATCACGCACACTAGCAACGACGTTTATTTTCACACTACTTTACACATCATCGCTAAACAACACGCTATATCGTGCTTTTATAGTTGACAAGCCTCTTTTGTTGGGTCAGGCATTGATGCAGAAGCAAAGGAGAGCGTCATGACCAACACCCTTCCCGCCCCCACCGAGAACGAGCTGAAATGCCTGATGGTCTGCCTTAACTACGACAGCCGCGAAGGCCAGCTTTCGGACAACTTCAGCAACGGTGGCGCGGCCGAGTTCCGCGCTGCGCTGGGCTGGAACAAAGAGCAGGTCGCCGCCCTGATCGGCTCGATGGAGAAGAAGGGCTACGGCTACATGGACGAGGATGGGGTGAACGGTGAGCCGGTCGATATTTTCTGGCTGTCCGAAGCCGCCGTGAACATGATCTTCGACATGAAAGAGCAGGGGCTGGTCCAGTGACCAGCCTTTCCCTTAGCCTTGAGGTAGCACTTTCCTCGCCGTCCCGCCTCGGGTGGCACTACAACACCCGAAATGGCGAAGGCCCTGACCATGTGGTCGTGGCTGACACGAGCGAGGTCATCGGCTGTGTGACCGTCGAGAACGGGGGTGGGCAGCGCTTTCCGCTGAGTCGAGCCATGATCGACAAGTTCGCATCCCCGGCAGGTATGATCTGGGACGGCACCTCGCGAGCTTTCATCCCGATCAGCATTCCCTGCGATGAAACCGCGAGTAGCCCATCGTGAGCATCCATCCCGACATTCCCGAGGTCTGCTATGCTTTCCTTGAAGAAGAGAACGCCGTGATCGGCATCCTGAGAGGGCAACCCGGCTACCGCATCCCCGGAAACCTGCCGGATCAGGCGCGCGCAATCGGCGCGGTCGGCAAGGCATGGGTAGACCGTCAGAACGCGAAGATGGGCGTCACACCTGCCCAGCGCGAAGCCATGGTCGCCGGTTCCATGTTCGGCTGGAACCTGCCCATAGCAGACCCGGACAAGTTTCCC
>JAAURK010000156.1 GCA_012032275.1 Tabrizicola sp. | reverse complement strand
AAACCCTTGTGCGGGACTGGATCCGTCACTCTCTCTGGCGCGGGGCGCCCGGGTTCCGGCTGGGCGTCT
Organism: Tabrizicola sp.; assembly: GCA_012032275.1. GTDB lineage: Bacteria > Pseudomonadota > Alphaproteobacteria > Rhodobacterales > Rhodobacteraceae > JAAURK01. Next base: position 9,275 of record JAAURK010000156.1, on the reverse strand, counting down.
GGCTGCGTCAGGGGCCGCTCATCGGCACCGTCGGGCTTGGCGGCGATCCGGTGTCTTGCGCCTATGTCATCGATCCCGCCCATGCCGGCCAAGGCCATGCGACCGAGGCGATGGCGGCGTTCCTGGACGATGCTTTCACCCGCTTTGATCTGACGGCCATGGTGGCCGATCACTTCACCGACAATCCGGCTTCCGGCCGGGTTCTGGCGAAGCTTGGTTTCGTCGAGACCGGTCATGGCCTTGGCAAAAGCGCCGCGCGAGCCCTTCCAGAGCCGAATGTTCACTACCGTCTGACCCGCCCTGCGCGACCCTGAAAGTTCACATGTGGCGCAAAGAACGCCATTCAGACATCTGATTTGAAAAGGTAAAACGGAATTTCAAGTCGGCGATCCGCCGCCCTGATGCGGCTCGCTTGAGCAATCGCTTCCAATCCTGTATCGCCTCTGTCGAACTCCATCGCGAAAGCCCGTCATGAAATTCCTCGACCTAGCCCGCGTCTATATCCGCTCCGGGCGGCGGCGGGGGCGGCTGCGTTTCGTTCCGGCGCGAGAAGTTCGTGGAATTCGGCGGCCCCGATGGCGGCGACGGCGGCAACGGCGGCTCGGTCTGGGCCGAGGCGGTGGGCGGGCTGAATACCCTGATCGATTTCCGCTATCAGCAGCATTTCTTTGCCAAAAGCGGCCAGCCCGGCATGGGCAGCCAGCGAACCGGCAAGACCGGCGACGATATCGTGCTGAAGGTGCCCGTCGGCACCGAAATCCTGGACGAGGATGAAGAGACCGTGATCGCCGATCTGACCGAGGTCGGTCAGCGCGTTCTGCTGGCGCAGGGCGGCAACGGCGGCTGGGGCAACCTGCGGTTCAAATCCTCGACCAACCGCGCGCCAGCCCGCGCCAATCCTGGGCAGGAGGGGGTGGAGCGGACGATCTGGCTCCGGCTGAAGCTGATCGCGGATGCGGGTCTGGTGGGCCTGCCGAATGCCGGGAAATCGACCTTCCTCGCCGCCGTGTCGAACGCCCGGCCGAAGATCGCCGATTACCCTTCACGACGCTGGTGCCGAACCTTGGGGTTGTCGGCGTCGACGGGCATGAATTCGTCATGGCTGACATCCCCGGCCTGATCGAAGGCGCAAGCGAGGGCAGGGGCCTTGGCACCCAGTTTCTTGCCCATGTCGAACGCTGCAAGGTTCTGCTGCATCTGGTTGACGGCACATCGTCCACCATCGTCAAGGACTACCGCACCATCATCACCGAGCTTGAAGCCTATGCCGAAGAGCTTGGAGACAAGCCCCGCGTGCTTGCGCTGAACAAATGCGACGCGCTTGACGCCAGGACGGTCGGCACCCGGCGGCGGGCGCTGGAAAAAGCCTCTGGCGGGCAGGTGTATGTGATCTCGGGCGTGGCCGGAACCGGATTGACCGACGTGCTGCGCGCCCTTTACGCCGAGGTGACCGCGGAGGCCGACGAACGGGGAGCCACGGCGCCATGGCAGCCCTGAAGCCCCTCGTCGCGCCGGATATCCGGGATGCGAAACGACTGGTGGTCAAGATCGGCTCGGCGCTGCTGGTGGACCGCGCCACCGGTCTGAAGACGGACTGGCTGTCCGCGCTTGCGCTTGACGTGGTCGAGGCGAAGGGCCGGGGCGCGCAGGTCGCGCTCGTCTCGTCCGGGTCAATCGCGCTTGGCCGCACCGTGCTTGGCTTGGGCGCCGGGGTGCTGACGCTGGAACAGGCGCAGGCAGCGGCGGCTGTGGGCCAGATCCGTCTTGCCCGCGCTTATGAAGAGGTGCTGGCCCCGCATGGCATCACCACGGCGCAGGTGCTGGTGACGCTTGAGGATACGACGGATCGCCGCCGCTACCTGAACAGCCGTGCGACGATGGAGACGCTGCTCGGGCTTGGCGTGGTGCCGATCGTCAACGAGAACGATACCGTGGCGACCGATGAGATCCGCTTTGGCGACAATGACCGGCTTGCCGCGCAGATCGCAGTGACCGTGGGCGCGGATCAGCTGGTGCTGCTGTCGGATGTCGACGGGTTCTATTCCGCCAATCCCAAGGAGGATGCGTCGGCCGTCCGGTTCGATCTGGTGGAGACGATCACCCCCGAAATCGAGGCGATGGCGGGCGATCCGGTGTCGGGCCTGTCGAAGGGCGGGATGAAGACCAAGCTCATGGCGGCCAAGACGGCCGTGGCCGGCGGATGCGCCATGGCCATCACCGAGGGGTCGGTGATGCGGCCCCTGTCAGCACTGGTGGCAGGCGCGGCCCGGACCTGGTTCGTGGCGCAGGGCGACCCGCAGGCGGCACGCAAGCGGTGGATTTCGGCGATGAAGCCAAGGGGAGAGCTGCTGCTTGATGCGGGCGCGGTGACGGCGCTTGGCGCGGGAAAGAGCCTTCTGCCCGCGGGGGTGACGCGGGTATCGGGCAGTTTTGGCCGCGGTGAGCCGGTGGCGATCCTTGGCCCGGACGGCGTGGTTCTCGGCAAGGGGCTGGTGCGGTATACTGCGGACGAGGCACGATTGATCGCGGGCCACAAAGCCATGAGATCGCGGAAATCCTCGGCTATGCGGGGCGCGCGGCTCTGGTCCACCGCGACGATATGGCGACGTGACGGCGCCAGGGGGCAGGTTTGCGGAAGGGATTCGACTGGAATTTCTGACGTGCCGGCCCCCCGGCCAGCCCAAAGGTGACGAAAGGACGGATGATGGACGGACAGATTTCCGACCTGATGAGCGAGATCGGTGCAAAGGCCAGGGCCGCCGCGGCGGAGCTCGCCTATGTCCGGACCGACCGGAAACACGCGGCCCTGATCGGTGCAGCCGAAGCTGTCTGGAGCCGTCGGCAGGAGATTCTCGATGCCAATTGCGAGGATCACGTCCATGGCGAAGAAAAGCGTCTGACCCCGGCGATGATGGATCGTCTGCGGCTGGATGAGACCCGCATCCTCGGTATCGTCGACGGGCTGAGGACGGTTGCCAAGCAGACGGATCCGGTTGGCCGCATCCTGGCCGAATGGGACCGGCCGAACGGTCTGCACATCCAGCGCGTGGCCACGCGCTTGGCGTTGTTGGCGTGATCTACGAAAGCCGCCCCAATGTGACCGCCGATGCCGGAGCGTTGTGTCTCATGGCCGGAAATGCGGTGATCCTGCGCGGCGGATCCGAGAGCTTTCACTCCTCCACCGCCATCCATGCCTGCATGGTGACGGGCTTGCGTCAGGCCGGTCTGCCCGAAGCCGCGATCCAGCTGGTGCCGACGCGGGACCGCCAGATGGTGACGGCGATGCTGCAGGCGACCGGTTTCATCGATGTGATCGTACCCCGGGGCGGCAAGGGGCTTGTCGGCCTGGTGCAGGCGGAGGCGCGGGTGCCGGTCTTCGCGCATCTTGAGGGGATCTGCCATGTCTATGCCGACCGGGACGCCGATCCGGAAAAGGCGCGGCGGGTGGTGCTGAATTCGAAGACCAGACGCACCGGCATCTGCGGATCGGCGGAATGCCTGCTGATCGACTGGCAGTTCTACACGAAGCACGGCGCGGTGCTGATCGAGGATCTTCTGAAGGCCGGTGTCGAGGTGCGCACCGAGGGCGAGCTTCTGAAAGTGCCGGGAACGGTCAGGGCCGCGCCGGATGATTTCGGGCGCGAGTTTCTCGACATGATCATCGCTGTCCGGCTGGTCGACGGGGTGGACGAGGCGATTGCCCATATCCGCCGCTATGGCAGCGCCCATACCGAGAGCATTCTGACCGAGAATGACGCGACTGCCGCGCGGTTCTTCGAACGGCTGGACAGTGCGATCCTGATGCTCAACGCCTCGACCCAGTTCGCTGACGGGGCAGAGTTCGGCATGGGTGCCGAAATCGGCATTGCCACGGGCAAGCTGCATGCGCGCGGCCCGGTGGGGGCGGCCCAGCTCACAAGTTTCAAATATCTTGTGACCGGGGACGGCACGATCAGAAGCTGAGCCGTATCGCGGTATCGCGCAACTCGGTGATGAGCCTGCGGCTTTGCCGCTGAAGTTCGTCCGGCACGAGGGCAAAATGCACCTGACCCGCGCCGATCTCGGCCGGGGCGCGCGGTTCGGTCAGCACTTCCCAGAGCGCCGGATCGATCTTCAGCCGCGCCGCCTCGCCCGTCATGATCCAGCGTGTCGCGGCCTGTTCAACCGTGACACGCCCGCCATAGGCCATCGCCGTTTCCAGGCATTGCAGCAGCAGGAACGCAAGCCTCACCTCGCGCCGCGACAGATCGGCCGCGCTCGTCCAGCCGACGGTCAGCCTGCCGCCGCGGGTCATGTCGGCAAGAATCGACTGCACTTCGGATTTTGCGATCCGCTGGTCGCCATGGGCCGCACCGAAAGCGACACGGAAGAACCTGATCCGGGCATTGGCATTGGCCACGCTTTCGGCGATCAGCGCCAGTTCCGGGCTTTGCATTGCGCCTTCCATCATCAAAAGCTCGACGCCGTTGCCGATTGCTCCGATCGGGCTGATAAGATCGTGGCAGATGCGCGATCCGATGAGAGAGGCGAGGTCGGGCTTTTCTGACATCAACGGTTCCGATCAGGAGAGTTTGAGATGAATGCGCTGCTGGAGCCCGGAATGATCGTGCGCCACCCCGAAGAGCCCGATTGGGGGCTTGGCCAGGTGCAATCCAACATCGGCGGGCGGGTGACGGTGAACTTTGAACATCGCGGCAAGGTGGTGATCGACAGCAGGCATATCGCACTTCAGAGAGTATTCGAGGTTTGACACGTTTTCGCTGCATTGAAAACGCCATCGCAACCAATGGGTGCAATGCCCGTCATACCAAGTGGCAGATATGTTGCAATGGCAGCAACCGCTGTCTAAGTGTTTCGCGCAGCGCTGAAAGCGGGATGCGATGATTGCAGATGATGCCCTCTATACGCTTCGACTTGCGACGACCGACGAAGATGTGACCGCGGCCCAACGGCTGCGGTATGAGGTATTCGTGGCCGAACTTGGCGGGGACGGCCCGCTTGTCGACCATCGTCATCGGCTGGAGCGGGACGCTTTCGATGCCCATTTCGACCATCTGATCCTGGTTGACCGGCGCAAGCCGACAGGCGATCTGGATCACGTCGTGGGGGCTTACCGCGTCTTGCCGGGCGAGCGTCGCGCCGCGGCCGGGCGCTTTTATTCCGAAACCGAATATGATCTTGCGCCGCTGCTCGGGTCGGGGCGCAAGCTTCTGGAACTTGGCCGATCCTGCGTGCACCGCGATCACCGTGGCGGCACGGCGATGCTGCATCTGTGGAACGGCCTTGCGGATTACGTGCTGCGGCGCGGGATCGAGATTCTGTTCGGTGTCGCCAGCTTTCATGGCACGCAGATCGACGTTCTGGCCGAACCGCTTTCCTACCTTCATCATCATCACCTTGCCCCGCCAGAGATGCGGGTCACGGCGCGGCCGGCCCACCGGCAGGAAATGGCGCTGGTGCCGAGGGACGCGCTGGACCGCAAGACCGCGATGGCCGCGACACCGGCACTGATCAAGGCCTATCTCCGGCTGGGCGGGTTTGTCGGCGACGGAGCCTGGATCGACAGGGAGTTCAACACGACCGATGTCTGTCTGGTGATGGATACCGGGCAGATGTCGGCCCGGCACCGGGATTTCTACATCCGCAAGAAGGCGCAAAGGTGAGCGGCTGGATGGAGGCACCCGTCCCCCCGGTGCGGGTGGGGCCCGTCGGCTGGCTCCGCGTGGCGGTCCGCGGCACGGCGATGGCGAGCGTGACCTATGGCTGCCTTGTCCTTTTGCTGCTGCTGCGGCTGATCGAATGGCCGCTCTGCGGCCGGGCCCGCCCCGTGACGCCCTACATCACCCAGTTCGTCTGCCGGTTCAATCTTGCCGCCCTCGGGCTTCGGCTGTCGGTCAAGGGCCAGCCGATGACCAGGATGGGGGCGGTTGTTGCCAATCATTCCAGCTGGCTTGACATCTTCGTTCTGAACGCGGCGCAGCAGGTGTATTTCGTTGCGAAATCCGAGGTGCGCGGCTGGCCCGGCATCGGCTGGCTGGCGCGGGCGACCGGCACGATCTTCATCCTGCGCAAGGGAACCGAGGCAAAGCTGCATCAGCAGGTGCTGGAGGACCGGCTGAAGGCGGGCCACCGGCTGCTGTTCTTTCCCGAAGGCACCAGTACCGATGCGATCCGGGTTCTGCCTTTCAAATCAACGCTGTTCCAGGCGTTCTACAGCCCGGCGCTGGAACATGTGATGCATATTCAGCCGGTCACGGTGATCTACCATCCGCCGCCGGGCGAGGATGCGCGGTTCTACGGCTGGTGGGCGACATGGATTTCGCCGGGCATCTGCTGAAGATGCTTGTGGCACCCCGGCACGGGCAGGTCGAAGTGATCTTTCACCCCGAGGTGCCCGTCGACGGGTTCGAAAACCGCAAGCTTCTGGCGGGGCATTGCGAACGGGTCATCCGCACGACCCATGTGCATGCGGTGGAATGACTGTCAGCCAAGCGGTGCAAGAAGGCCGCGCAACTGCGTCAGCGGATCTTCGGCCAGCCAGATTTCCTCGCCGATCGCGAAGAAATCGGTGACCGGGCCAAACCGGGCCACAAGCTCGGCGGTCAAGGCGCCTTCGGCAATGACGGGAACCTCGATGACTTCCGACCACCATTCGAAAAGATCGAAGGGGGCCTGCGTTCCGTCGCCAAGCGCGGTGGCCCGACCGGCCCGAAAGCCACGTAATCCGCCCCGGCTTCGCCCGCCGTCATCCCCTCGTGCCGACTTGCCTTGCAAAAGGCCCCGACGATGGCATCGGCACCAAGATCCTTGCGGGCCTGCCGCACCGACCGCGCCCCATCCGCCAGATGAACGCCGTCAAGGCCCAGACGCTCGACCAGCAGAAGATGCGTCTCGATCACGATTGCCACGTCGCGGGCATGGGCAACCTCGCGGCAGGCATCGGCCGCCCGCGCGAGCATGTCCTGATCGCGGGTTGCCAGAGACAGGCGCAGGCAGGCAACCTCCACCGCGTCAAGCACGCGCGACAGGCGATCGGGAAAGGTTTCAAGATCCAGTGTCGGAGGGGTGATGAGAGTGATCTGCGGGCGGTCTTCTGCGGCCATTTGGGGCTCCGGAGGCGGTCTTTGGCCCCTCTATCAGCCTTTCTTCGGCTTGGCTACCTTGGGCGGCAGGGCGGTCACGGTGGCAAGCGCCAGGTCCAGCATGCGGGCGCGCCGGCTGTCATCCAAAGCGCCATCGCCCGCCATGTCGACCATCCCGCTCATCTGCCGGTCCGCCATCATCATCGGCGTGACACCCGCAATCTCCAGCGCCTCGGCGTAGCGTTCCTTGCCCACGCGGAACATCGCGCCGCCCTTGTGGATTCCGCAGACCATATGGCCGTTCAGAAGAAATGCCAGACCGCCGAACATCTTCTTCTCTTCGATCCGCCGACCGGCCAGATCGTCTCGCAGTACCTGGGCCAGTCCGGGATCATAGGCCAGGGCGGCTCTCCTTGTCTGGGGCACCGGTCTATCCTATCAGGCTGGAATGCGTTTTGACAGGTGAGCCATGATCCCCCCCGTCTTCATCCTTGTCCGGCCCCAGATGGGCGAAAACATCGGGGCGGCGGCCCGGGCGATGCTGAATTTCGGCCTTGAGCGGATGCGGATCGTGGACCCGCGCGATGGCTGGCCGAACTCCCGCGCCGTGGCGATGGCCTCTGGCGCGGGGCGGGTGCTGGATCAGGCGGGGGTCTTCGCCGACGTGAAGGCCGCAGTGGCGGATTGCGACTTCGTCTTTGCCACGACGGCGCGGGGGCGCGAACTGGTGAAGGAAGTGGTGACGCCCGAGCGGGCGATGGAAATGACCCGGGCCATGGCCGGGCAGGGCAAGCGCGTCGGCGTTCTGCTCGGGCCAGAGCGCACGGGGCTGGAGAACGAGGATATCATCCTTGCCAATGCCATCGTCACGGTGCCGGTGAACCCGGAGTTTCCCTCGCTCAACCTCGCCCAATGCGCGCTGCTTCTGGGCTATGAATGGCGCCGGCAGGAGGGCACGGCGGCGCCCTCGGTGATGGTGCTTGGACGGACCGAATTCGCAACCCGGCTGGAGATCGAGAAACTGGCCGATCATTTCGAGGATCGGCTGAACGCGGCCGGGTTCTTTCATCCCGAGACCAAGGCCGCGAACATGAAGGCGAACCTGCGCAACATGTGGGGGCGGCTTGGCTTGACCCGGGCCGAGGTCCAGACCTTTCACGGAATGCTGCGCCAGATCGCCTGGAAGCTGAAACGCCAGGCGGATGAGCCGTGAAAGAGGATGCCGTTCCCCCCGCAAAACCTTGTCCGGCTGACTTATGTCAAGGACAGCCAACTGCATTTCGGCCGAGTTGGCGTGCAGATCGAGGGGCGCCCTCGTGTGTCAAAATGAAAGGAATGCTCATGCTTCTCCGTCTGGTCCTGGCCGCCACCGTCCTTTCGTCGCCTGCTTTTGCGGGGGATCCTGCAAAGGGTGAGGCCGATTTCAAGAAATGCAAATCCTGCCATGCGATCATCGGCGCGGATGGAACCGAGATCGTCAAGGGCGGCAAGACCGGACCGAATCTCTTTGGCATCGTGGGGCGCCAGATCGGCAGTTACCCGGATTTCAAATACGGCGAGTCCATTGTTGCGGCTGGTGCCGACGGGTCGGTCTGGGATGAAGCCGCCATCGCCGCCTATCTCGTCGATCCGGCGAAATGGCTGAAGGAAAAGACCGGCGATGACGGGGCAAAGTCGAAGATGACCTTCAAGCTGCCGAAAGGCGGGGAGGATATGGCCGCCTACCTTGCCACGCAGAAGTGACCTCCGGGCGAAGGCCGTCTTTGCCCCCGGGCGCCGAAGCCGTTTCTGCGCATCGCGGCATCCTTTCCCGTGACGAGCCCTCGCGGGAAGGGGCATTGCGTTTCGTGGAATGCCCCTCTAAAAATGTATATACGTTTGATATACATTCCACCGAGGGAACCATGGGAAAACACAAGTCCGACGGCAAGAAGAAAAAGGGCAGTCAACTTGTCTTGCGTGTCGACAAGGCGGAACGCGATGCTTTCGTCAAGCTTTGCGACAAGCGCGACACCAGCGCGGCACGCGAAATTCGCCGGTTCATGCGCGAATGGGTTGCCGCCCATTCCTCGGGCGACGCACAGCCCGACGCAAAACCGGAACCGACGGCGGTCGCTGATGAAACTCCGGCCCCGGCTGCGGGCGAACCCGCTGCCGCCCCCGAGGTCACGGCGGCCCCGCCAAAGCGCAAGC
>JAAURK010000155.1 GCA_012032275.1 Tabrizicola sp. | reverse complement strand
GGGTCGGCAGCCCCTCCAGCACGGGCATCAGGTCGCCGCGCAGACCGGCGCTGGCCCACTGGGCGGGGGCAATCAACCGCTCGGGCCTTGAGGAAAGCGTTGCCGAACCGGTCATCCGCCGGAACCCGTCCAAGGCCCGGCGCGTGTCATCGCGCACGGCAAGCCAATCGCCAAGGTCTGGCAGAAGCGGGCGCAACTCTTCGGCCAAGGCCACGGGGGGATGCGACAGCGCCTCCTCAAGCACGTCATGCAGCGCAGTCGTCGTGCCGGCCGCAGGTCCCGTCATGCTGCGCACCAACAGCCGCACGTCGCGGGTTACACTTTCAATCCGCTCCAGCACCGCGCGGCGCTGGCCGTCGATCTGGCTTTCGGTGAGCCGGGGCGGCAGGTCGGCCCAACCGGAATAGATCTGCTCGAGTTCCTTGATGAAATCGCGCTTGTTCTCCTGGCTGTCATGTACCAGCGCGCACATCGATCCCAGGCCCACCGCCTTCAGCCGGTTGAACACCACATCCAGCGCCGCCCGCTTTTCGCAGACGAACAGCACCCGCTTCCCGCGCCCGATATAGTCGGCGATCAGGTTGGCGATGGTCTGCGACTTGCCCGTCCCCGGCGGCCCTGGATCACGTAACTTTGCCCTGTCCGCGCCCGCAGCACCGCCCGATCCTGCGAGGGGTCCATCGCGATCACCGGGAACCGGCTGTCCGGCGACGGCACTTGCGGCACGTCCTCGGTCAGCCGGGGCGAACTGGAAAAGAAGATGTCAAAATTCGCTGTCTGACTGTCCGCCCCGGCCAGAAGGTCGTTGTAGTCGCGCACCAGCGACATCTTGCGATAGTTGAAGTTCGACAAGGTGACCGAACACAGGTCGAACGCCCATTCGAACCGACTGCGCGTCTCTTCGACATGCTGCAGCAGGGTGCGCGAAAGCTCGGTCACGGCGGGCTCTTCCACCATCGACATCCGGTTGAACAAGCGCGGCAAGGGGCGACCCGCAAGCTCGCGGTTCGGAGCCTCGGCCAGTGCAACGCATTCACGGAACAGCTGCACGCCCAAGGGGTTATAGCCGGGTCGGTCATAGGAATACGTCATCCCCGCCCGGGACTTCAGACCCTTCGCCACCACAACCTGCCGCCGGTTGAACTGGTCCAGCCGCCGCCGCACTTTCTGGTGCAAAAGCCGCATCCGGGGTCGGTCGGCATAGTCCAACGACACGCCGGGTTCGCTGGACTTGATCTGGGCCTCCAGCATCTTGTGGAGCTTCGGCAGCGCCTCGGAGTCGGCCAGATCCACTGTCGCAGGCAGCGCAATGCCGTAAAGCCGCTCAAGAAAGAAGGCCAGAGCCGGGTTTACCTCGGCGACCGACCCATCCAGCGCCAGCGTGAACGCGTCGCGCACGCCCTTTCGGCGTTTCAGCATGACCCGCATCAGCAAAAGCGGCGACGAGATCGGGTTGTCCGGATCGGACTTGAGGTCGTACCAGCGCAGAAACACCGGCACCAAACGCAGCTGCGACGCGCCAAATTCCCGCGCATCCCGGTCGGCATCGGCCCGCAGCCGCCCCAGCACGGAGGGCGCGAACAGCACCTCCTCGAACCGCAGGAATTCCCCCAGCGTGACCTCTTTCCCGGCCAGAAGCATCTGCATTGGCCGCGACTGCGCGGTGAACAGATCCTCGGCCCGGATGGCCTTAGGGTCGATCACCAGAGGAACCGAGGTTTCCGTCAGGTTCAGCTCGCTGGCCGTGGGCTTGTAGAAGACCAGCCGGTTGCGGCGGGTCAGATCGTACAACCGGGCACGCAGGCGGCGCAGAAGATCGGCGCGGGATTCGCCCTTGCCAGGGCGCAACGCCTCGCCGCCTTCGCCCGGATCAATGGCGCGGTGGTTTTCCAGCGTGGTGATCAAAAGCCCAAGGTCCTGCGCCCGGTCGTGCCGTTCCAGCGCGGTCATCCGCTCGATCACCCGGCAGATCACCGGATGCAGACGACTGTTCAGCCGGGTCAGGTCGGCACGGTGGCGGACAAAGGTCTGCAGCGCCGTTGTCTGCCGGAAATCCAGCCCCGTGGCGAGCGAGCCGATCAGCATCCCCAGGCTGAAGATGTCGGTCAGGGGGTCGTGCTGGCCCGCCTCCACCTCCCAGGACCGATAGCCGGTCAAGTAGCGGGGGGTGTCATCCGGCGTGTCGGCAACCAGGACATCGGTCACCGACCGGCCCACGACATCGTCGGATTCGACGCGCAGCTCCTCAATGATCCGGATGCCCGTAACCCGGTCCGCGCGGAGTCGGGCCAGGACCTCGGCGCGGGTCCGGGGGGCAAGGGCTGCGTGGTTCTGATACCACAGATGGCCGTGGTCGGCGTGCAACGCGTCGGGCGGGGCCAGCGGGACAACGCGGCCTTCGGCATGGGTCTGCTGGGCCTGCACCAAAAGCGGCAGGACAGCGGCAAGGATATCTTCGCTGCCGATCGACGCCGCTGCGTTGAAGCGGATCAGAAGGTCGAAAAGGCTTTCCTGGGGGGCTGCAAGGCTATCGGTCATGCGGTCGCTCCGGCGCGGGCCGCGCGGAGATCGGCCAGTTTCTTCTTGGGCAGCCCAAGGTCGGTACTGGCCACCGTATCGAACGCCTCGGCAAAGCTCCAGCGCGCCGAAAACTCCAGCGCGGCCATAAGCGGAGCATCCTCCAGATCGGCATCGGCGGTCGCAAAATCGGCGATGACCTGGGCGAAGTAGGCTTTCAGACTATCGTCCAGTTCCGCGATCCCCTTAAGCCCCGTGATTCGCGGTACATCAGACCGCTCGAACCTTGGGTCAAAGCTGCGGGCATGGGCCTCAAGTGTGTCGCTGCCGCCCCAGTCCGTGGCCAGGAAGGCGCTGATCAGCTGCAGCGTGAGGTCCGACAGTTCGGCTTGCGCCAGAAGGTCCAGCTGCTCCAGCTGCCACTTGCCTTCGATCAGCGGGGCAAGGCGCGCATCCGCCACGACCGGGTCACGCGCCCAGTCATCCAGCGCGATGGCGCGAATGAAAGTCTCGGGGTGGGACGAGCCGTCCGACCCCCCGTCCCGGTTCAGCGCCACCGCCTCTTGCGCCTGGGCGACATAGGCATCGACCGAAAACTGTGGCAACCCGGTCGTCGCCTTGATCAGCGTCGAGATCGCCGCATCCCGCGATCCGCTCACGGCAAGCGCCACCCGGTCGGCAAAAATCTCTTGATACAACCGCGACAGCCACAGGCTGCGGACATGGGCTAGATGCGCGCCCGGCTCGCCACAGATCCAGCGCAGCATCCGGTCGGTCAGGAAATGGCGCTGCCCCTCGCGAATCTGGTGCAAGTAGTGCGCCATCTCATGCGCCAAAAGGCAGCGCGTCTCCTGCGGGTCGAGGAGTGTCAGGATATCGCCCTCGAACAGGATGTTCACTTCGTCGGGTAGATAGACCAGCGCGGCATTTCGGGGCCCGCCCATGCCCTGATGCAGCACGACCCTGGCTTCGATCCCCAGACGCTCAGCCACCTCGTGCGCCGCGGAATAGAGTGGCGCATGGTTCTTCTCGTCTAGCCGGATCGCGGACTTCAGAAGATAAAGCCGTTGCTGATCAAACGCTTGCGTCGTCAGCTTGTCCGAGGCGAACCAGGCCCAGATCCCATCTTCCTGCCGCGACAGAAGGTCGGCCAACTTGCGGTGATAGGGAAGAAATTGGGGCACATTCATGCCGGTTTCGGTCAACTCGTCCTGCATCGTGACTTGCCTTTCTCTGCATCACGGCCCGAAGTCTATATGATTATCGGCAGGTGGCGGAAGCAAGGCAGCAGCAGGGCATGTCCGGCATCGCCGAAGCCGAAGCTGTTCACCGCGAGGTTCGAGAAACAGGGGCCGGTTGCGCAGACCCGGCGCCCCGCTGGAACAGGGGCCAGTCCCGCGCAGCGCAGGGTCGGATCAGAGAGGACGGGCCGGATCGCGGACATGGAGAGACCGGTAGCGCGGCGCCAGCGCAGGCACATGTCAGCCCGGCAGCACCTTTCCCGGATTCATCCGGCCCTCGGGATCAAGCGCCGCCTTGATCGCCCGCATCACATCCAGCGCGACCGGCGCCTTGCGCCGCGCCATCGACGGCAGCTTCGACAGGCCGACCCCGTGTTCCGCCGAGAAGCTGCCGCAGAGATCGGCCACCACATCCTCGATCACCTCCAGCACCCGGTCCTTCAAGACCGGATCGTCGCGCGTCGGCAAGGCGGTGAAATGCAGGTTTCCATCGCCAAGATGCGCCACGGTCAGACTGCCAAGGCCCGGATCAAGCGCCTGCAGGCGGGCGAGAGCGGTGGCAAGAAAGGTCTCCACCTTGTCGAGCGGCAGGCAGATGTCGGTATCCACCGCAGGCGTCAGGCCCACCGCGATTTCGGCCGCGGCCTCGCGTCGTGCCCACATCGCGCGGCGCTGCGCTTCGTTGCGGGCGACGACCGCATCGGTCACCAGCCCCGCGGCGAACATCTCTTCCAGAACCCGGCCCAGAAGGCCCACGACCGGCACCACCCCGTCGGCGTCGGGCACAGCTTCGGCCTCGACCGTTGTTGCCGCTTCGATCAGGATGGTCACCGGGGGGGATGGTGTCGAACGGCAGGCCAAGATCGGGGCGGACCTCGCGAAGGCGTCGCGAATAGGTCTCGGGCATGAATTCGAACGCTTCCACCCGCCCGCCCGTCGCCTCCTGCATCCGGTTCAAAAGCACCAGCGCATCCGGAAGCGACCGCGCCGCCACCATCGCCGTCGCATGCGCACGCGGCGCGGGCACCAGCTTCATGACCGCCGCCGTGATGATGCCCAGCGTCCCCTCGCGCCGATGAACAGATCCTTCAGATCATAGCCGGAATTGTCCTTGTGCAGTTCGCTCATCAGGTCGAGCACCCTGCCATCCGCCAGCACCACCTCGACCCCGAGGCAGAGCCCCCGCGTCGAGCCATGGCGCAGTACGTTCGAGCCGCCCGCATTGGTCGACAGCGCGCCTCCCAGCATGGCAGAGCCGCGCGCGCCGAACCACAGCGGAAAATAGAGCCCCTCCGCCGCGGCGGCCTCATGGAGTTGCGAGAGCACGACGCCCGCCTCGGCCACAACTAGCCGGGCCGCGGGCCGGACGGCGCGGATGCGGTTCATCCGCTCCAGGCTGATCATCAGCCCACCGGTCGTCATCGTGCCGCCGACAAGCCCGGTGTTGCCCGAGATCGGCACCACCGCAATGCGATGCTCCGCGGCGATCCGCAGGCAGGCCGACACGTCCGCTGTGCTGGCGGGCCGGGCGACGGCGACAGGCGCGCCCTGGTATTTCCCCATCCAGTCGCGGGCGTAGCGGGCAAGATCGGCGCCCCTCAGCACATGCGATGGCCCCAGCGCCTGTTCAAGATCCTCCAGCAGCCCCATGTCGCGCCTCCTGCCTTGGCGGGCAAAGGCTAATCCGCGCGCGGGGCAAACGGAAGATGCGGCGCGGCCCCCCGTCATCGCTGATCGAGCTTGACAGGCCGGATCGCGGCAAATACTTAGTTCATCAGCTAAGTGAAAGGCCTTCCGATGCTTCGTGCCTTGTGTCTCTCGGCCGCGCTCCTCCTGCCGTCAGCCGCCCTTGCGCAGGAGGATCTGGGCGATCCGCCAGCTGGCAACTACAAGCTGGACCTCGGGCATGGCCGCCTGTTGTTCCGGGTGAGCCATCTTGGGTTTTCGCGCTACACCGCGCTTTTCACCAAATTCGACGCGACGCTGGCCTTCGATCCCGCCAATCCTGCCGCGATGTCGGTGACGGCGACGGTGGACGCCACCTCGCTTGAAACCCATTACCCGGACCCGGCAGTCGACTTCAACGCGCTGTTGACCGGCCCTGAATTCCTGGATGCCGCGCGCTTTCCCGAGATCACCTTCCGGTCGACCGCGATCACCCTGACGGGCGAGAAGACGGCCGATGTCACGGGCGACCTGACCCTGCATGGCGTGACCAGGCCGGTGGTCCTGAAGATCGTCTACAACGGCGGCTGGGGCTATATGCCGCTTGATCCCGGCGGCGCGCGGATCGGCTTCTCGGCCAGCGGCACCCTGAGCCGTTCGGATTTCGGCGTCGCCTATGGCATTCCCGAACCGGGAAGCACCATGGGCGTCTCGGATGAGGTGGAGGTGATCATCGAGGCGGAGTTCAGCAATCCCGACGCCCCGAAACCTCAGCCCTGAACCCGGGCCAGAAGCTCCATCACCTTCGGGCCGAGCGCCTCGACAATCAGCTTCACGCCGGTGGGATTGGGGTGGATGCCATCGGCCTGCATATAGGGCGCAAAGCTGGCCGGATCGCCCGGATCGGCCCCCGCCGCCACAAAACCGGCGAAAAAGCTGTCGGCCAGAAGGGTGCCATAACCTTCGGCAAGTTCCGGATAGATCGCGTCGAAGCTGGATTTGAAGTCGGGGCCGAAGTTCGGCGGCGCCTGCATCGCGACCAAAAGGACGGGCAGATCCCGCGCCTTCGCCTCTTTCAGGATGCCTTCAAGGTTCGCCCGGGTTCCCGCCGGATCAAGGCCCCGCATCATGTCATTGCCGCCAAGCGTGACCATCAGCGCATCCGCATCCGGCCCAAGGGACCAGCCAACCCGGGCCAGCCCCCCCGCCGTCGTATCGCCCGACACTCCGGCATTCTGCACGACGACATCCGCACCCTGAGCCTTCAGCCAGGCCTCCATCTGCGGCACAAGTCCATCGGCGGGATTGTCCAGCCCGTAGCCCGCCGTCAGACTGTCTCCCAGCGCCACAATCGTGACCGTTTCGGCGGCCAGGGCCCCGGCGAAGGCGAAACTTGCCGTGACTGCGGCCCAAAAGCCATTGCGAACGCCAGCTTTTGCGCCATATCCCCTTGCAAGACATTGCCGAAGGAACGCCCCGATGCCTGATCCGATCCTCGCGCTGAAAGATGCGCGGCTGACCCTTGCGGGCAACGCCGGGCCGGTCAACATCCTGAAGGGGATCAGCCTTGAGGTCGCCAAGGGCGAAACGGTCGGCCTGATCGGGCCATCGGGGTCGGGCAAATCCTCGCTCCTCATGCTCATGGGCGGGCTGGAGCGTGCCACCGGCGGATCGGCTCTTGCGCTGGGGCAGGATCTGACCGCGATGGACGAAGATGCGCTCGCCCGGTTCCGTAGGGGGAATATGGGGGTGGTTTTCCAATCCTTCCACCTTATTCCGACAATGACCGCACTGGAAAACACCGCATTGCCGCTGGAACTGGCCGGGGCCGGCGATGCATTTGCGCGGGCGGAGGCAGAGCTTCAGGCCGTGGGACTTGGCGCGCGGCTTGATCACTATCCCTCGCAACTGTCCGGAGGCGAGCAGCAGCGCGTGGCGCTGGCCCGCGCGGCGGCACCGCGTCCGGCGATCCTTCTGGCCGACGAACCCACCGGCAATCTGGACGGAGCGAACGGCAAGGCGATCATGGATCTGCTGTTCGGCCTTCGCGACCGCCATGGGGCAACGCTGGTTCTGGTGACCCATGCCGCCGATCTGGCAGCGCGCTGCGACAGGGTGGTTCGCCTTGCCGATGGTCTGGTGGTGCCCGACACCGCACGCGAGGCCGCTGAATGAACCTTGCGGCGCGTATTGCCCGGCGCGAGCTGCGCGGCGGGCTGAAAGGGTTCCGCATCTTCCTCGCCTGCCTTGCGCTTGGCGTTGCGGCCATCGCGGCGGTCGGCACGCTGCGTGCGGCGATCCAGTCCGGCCTTGAAGATCAGGGCGCTATCCTCCTCGGCGGCGATGCGCAGATGGAATTCACCTATCGCTTTGCCGATGCAGACGAGCGGCGCTTCATGGACAGTGTGGCAAGCAAAGTGTCCGAAACCGTCGATTTCCGGTCAATGGCCGCGATCCCCGAAGATAGCGCCCTTACCCAGATCAAGGCTGTCGATGACGCCTATCCGCTTTACGGCGAGGTCATCCTCGACCCCGCCATCCCGCTGGCCGAGGCGCTGGCCACCCGCGACGGACTTCCCGGCGCGGTGATGGACCCGGTTCTGATCTCGCGCCTCTCGCTGGCGGTGGGCGACCGTTTCGCGCTTGGCAGCCAGGAGTTCCGCCTGACCGCCGCGCTGATCCGGGAACCTGACAGCGCCTCGGCCGGCTTCACCCTTGGCCCCCGCACCATCCTGCGGACCGATGCGCTGGCGAACTCCGGCCTTCTCGCGGCGGGATCGCTTTACGAAACCCGGTACCGGCTTGCCCTTCCGCCCTCAACTTCGCTCGAATCCCTGAAAACCGAGGCGACGGACACCTTCCGCGACAAGGGGATGCGGTGGCTTGACAGCCGTCAAGCGGCCCCCGGGGTAGAGACTTTCGTCGACCGGATCGGCAGTTTTCTCGTTCTCGTCGGCCTTGCCGGTCTGGCGGTGGGCGGTGTCGGCGTCTCTGCGGCCGTAAGGGCCTATCTGGAGGGCAAGATCCCGACGATCGCCACGCTGAAGACCATCGGCGCCGACGGGCGCTTGATCTTCCGGATCTATCTGATCCAGATCCTCGCCCTGTCAGCTATCGGCATCGGAATCGGGCTCCTCCTCGGCGCGGGCGCGCCACTGCTGCTTGCGCCGGTGATCGAGGCGCAGCTTCCCTTCCCGGCCGAGATCGCGCTGGCCCCGATGGCGCTTCTGGAAGCGGCGTTCTATGGCCTGCTGACAGCACTTCTCTTCACGCTCTGGCCCCTGGCGCGGACCGAGAAAGTCCGCGCTGCGGCACTTTACCGGGGGATGGAGGGTCGCGGAAACCGGCCGCGCGGCGTCTATCTCTGGGCGATCCTTGGGACGGGGCTCTTGCTGATCGGAAGCGCTGTGGCGCTGTCGGGCATCCCAGAGCTTGCCTTCGGTGCTGCGGGCGGGATCGTTGGCGCGCTTCTCATCCTCACGCTTGCCGCCTATGGACTGCGCCGCGCCGCTCAGGGCGTGGTGCGCATTCTCGTCGACCTTCCCGAATTGACGGGTCTTGATCAGCCTGTAGCGCTCGGTGAACTCGTGGACGAAGCAACGGACGATGCGTTCTGGACCTTCATGCTCGACCGTACCCGATTCGTTCTCGAACAGCGGGGCTACGATGTGCGAAAACGTCCGGAGTTTTTCTACAAAGGCAGCGTCCAAGGCAGCCCTCCGCAATACAGCCAGGAATTTGCGGACTGGTTAGTGAGATAGCACAAGAATGACAATGCTTTTTTCGCCAAAGCACGCCAGCAGACGAAGGCAGTATAGGCGAGTAATTAAAGATACCCCGTTCATGCCTCTCCCTCATCGATGCGACATCAAATATCGGGTGGGGCAGGAAGCGGAAGAGGATAAAAAGGAATGAAGTTCAATC
>JAAURK010000154.1 GCA_012032275.1 Tabrizicola sp. | reverse complement strand
GTAGCCGGCTGGCGGCGAGGCGCTGATCGTCGATGTCGACGGTTTCGAAGGCCGCTCGACCTTCTCCTGACGCTCAGCCGCACCCAGAAGGTCGATCTGCGGCGTGTCTCCGTGCTTCAGCTTGCCGAGCAATACCTCGGGTTCGTCGAGGCGGCCCAGAGCCTGCGCATCGAACTTGCGGCCGATTATCTGGTGATGGCGGCCTGGCTTGCCTTTCTCAAATCCCGCCTTCTGCTGCCGCCCGATCCGGCCGAGGAGGGGCCTTCCGCCGAAGACCTGGCCGCGCATCTGGCGTTTCAGCTGGAACGCCTGTCGGCCATGCGCGAGGCGGCGGCCCAGCTGATGGCACGCGACCAGCTTGGCCGGGATTTCTTTGCCCGCGGTTTGCCCGAAGACGTGACGCATCACCGCAAGATCACCTATTCGGCGACGCTTCTCGATCTGATGCGGGCCTATGCGCGGATCCGAACCAAGGACGAATTCCGCCCCTTCGTGATGGATCGTGACAATGTCTATACGATGGAAGCGGCGCTTGACCGGCTGCGCGGCCTTATCGGCTATGCCGGTGACTGGGCCGATCTGACCACATTCCTGCCCGACGGCTGGCATGGCTCTGCTGCGCGCCGACGCTCGGCCACGGCAGCGCATTTTGCCGCGGTGCTGGAACTTGCCAAGCGCGGCCAGCTTGTCCTGCGCCAGGGCGAGACCTTCGCACCGATCCAGATCCGGCGGAGAGAGCCGTGATGGACGAGGAAGAGAAAAGCCTTTTCGCCGCCCCTCCGCTGGGTGAGCAGGAGAGGATGATCGAGGCGATTCTCTTCGCCATGGCGGAACCCGTGACGCTTGCCGAACTGTTGGCGCGGCTGCCGCATGGCTGCGATCCTGCCGAGGCGCTGGTCACGCTGCGGCGGCGATACGAGGGGCGCGGGGTCAATCTGGTGAAGCTTGGCGATGCCTATGCCTTTCGCACCGCGCCCGATCTTGGCCATCTGATGCGGCGGGAATCCGTCGAAACCCGCAAGCTGTCGCGCGCCGCGATTGAGACCCTGGCCATTGTCGCCTATCATCAGCCCGTGACACGGGCCGAGATCGAGGAAATTCGCGGTGTCGCGGTCAGCCGGGGAACCGTCGATCAGCTGATGGAGCTGGACTGGATCCGCCTTGGCCGCCGCAGGATGACGCCAGGGCGTCCGGTGACTTTCGTGGTGACCGAGCATTTCCTGGATCACTTCGGCCTCGAATCGGCGCGCGATCTGCCGGGCCTGAAGGAGCTGCGCGCGGCGGGGCTTCTGGACAGCCGCCCCGCACCTTCCGCGCTCGTGCCCGCGGAAGAGGACGAAGAGGCCGTGGCGGGGCAGAGTGAATTGTTCGAGGATTGAGACCAGGAGGTCACGGCATGGACTGGAACCGGTTGCTGCAAGGGATCATGAACCGCTTCATGCGTCAGGCGATCAACCGCGGTGTGAAGGCCGGTGTCGACTATGCCGCCCGCCGCGGCAAACCCGAGGCCGAGATGACGCCGGAAGAGAAGACCCAGGCGAGGCAGGGCAAGGATCTGGCCAAACGCGCGCGCGAAGCGGCGCGGATCACCCGGCGCTTCGGTCGCTGACTCTGCAGGAAACCGGCAAGTGAAGTGGTCGGGGCGGCGGGATTCGAACTCGCGACCTACGGTACCCAAAACCGTCGCGCTACCAGACTGCGCTACGCCCCGACGGAGCCTGCCTTACAGGGCTTTCGAACGGAAGAAAAGCCTCACTCTGCACAGGGCCAGACCGCCATGGCCGGTGCGATGGAGGGATGACGCAATTCGGCACCCGGAGCGATGCCGAGCTTCGCCGCGAGGCCCGCGTTGATTTCCAGCACGTAGAGCACATTGGCGCCACCGTCGATCGGCGTCTCGTCGCCGGGAACCGCATTGGCATGCACCCGCGTCACCAGCCCCGTCGCATCGGCGAAGACCATGTCCAGCGGGATCAACGTGTTCTTCATCCAGAATTGCGCGCGACGGGGGCTCTCGTAGACAAAGAGCATGCCCGCCGAAAGATCCATGCTTTCGCGGAACATCAGCCCCCTGGAACGCTCTGCCGGTTCGTCGGCCAGTTCGACGGAAAAGCTCTCCCGCCCGTCCTGCCACCGCAGATCGACCCTTTCCGGCGCGCAGGCCGCTTCGGCAAAGGCCGCCTCCGCCATCCCGCAAAGCGTGACCGCGATCAAAGCCCGCTGCGCGAGGCTGCTTCCCATGATACCACCTGAACAGCCATCCGGCCGCGCTTGCCATCGATGATGCGAAGCGCAACCGCTTCGCCTGCCGCCAGATCGGCGAACCCGGAGATGCGCAGCACCTCGACATGGACGAACACATCTTCGGTCCGCCCGAAGACATTGGCAAAGCCGAAGCCCTTGCCCTTGTCGAACCACTTGACCCGCGCTGGTTCCAGCGCGATCGCCATTAGATCGGTCGCGGCGATCAGACCGGCTTCCTCGCCAAGCGGAAAGGCCACGCCTTCCGGCGGGTCGATCCGCACCACCTCTACAGCTTGAATGCCACGCTGGGTCCGCTGGACCTTGACGGCAATTCCGGCACCATCGGCCACTGATCCCTGACCAAAATTCCGCAAGACGTTGGCGTGCAGCAGAATATCCGTCGGTGTCTCGTCCGATACGATGAACCCGAAACCCTTCGCAGGGTCAAACCACTTAACGCGACCATGCACCAGCTGCATGACCTCTTCGTCTTCCGTCATGATCAGAGCCTTCTCCCCAGAATAAGCCCTTGTCGACGGCCCAATTGCCGCCAATCGCCGTCCGGGTTCAAGCACAAACTGGCACGATCCCGCAAAAAAACCGCTGCAACATGGCCCGTTTCAAGGGCTCAATCGTTCAATCACCCATGAAGACATAGGAGATGTGCGCGTCCAGCGGAAGCGGTCATGCAGTCGAAAAGCGCCATCTGCCCAAAATTCTATCTCTACCGGCCGGATCCGGATCCCGCCCCAGAACGGAGGCCGCTGCGGCATCGGCCCATGTTTCAAGGTGATTTTAGCCATTTCCGCCATCAATGTCTCGCGCGAAGCCAGCGGTTCGGACTGCCGCGACGCCCAGGCACCAAGCCTGCTTTTTAGGCTTCTCGACTGGTAATAGGCATCTGCCTGTGGTCCTTCCTCGCGCTCGGTCACGCCCCGGACCCGGATCTGGCGGCGCAGCGATTTCCAGTGCAGCACGAAAGCGGCCCTGGACGAGGCCTCGATCTCGCGCCCCTTGCGGGAGTGGTAGTTGGTGTAAAAGACGAAGCCCTCCGCCTCGATCTCTTTCAGAAGCACCATCCGCACATTGGGCATCCCGTCGGCATCCACCGTCGCCAGCGCGATCGCATTGGGATCGTTCGGTTCCATCTTCTCGGCCTCTGCCAGCCAGTCGCGGGCAATCCCGAACGGGTCGTCCCCCGCAAACACTCCGCCGCGATCCATCGCTGACCCTTCCTGCCCGGTTCTTGGCGCCGCCCTTGATGCAGCGGCGCTCTTCGCCTACACGTCGATCCAAACGTCTCCAGAAATGGGCGAGGGGCCAGGAATGTCAACCGGACTGATGCAGGGCAAACGCGGGCTGATCATGGGGCTCGCGAATGACAAGTCGATCGCCTGGGGCATCGCCCAGGCACTGGCCGGGGCAGGGGCCGAGATCGCGTTTTCCTATCAGGGCGAGGCGCTGAAAAACGGGTGGAGCCGCTGGCCGCCTCCATCGGCATGACCGAGATGGTGGAATGCGATGTTGCCGACGAAGCCTCGCTCGACGCGCTTTTCGCGCATCTGAAAGCGCGCTGGGGCAGCCTCGATTTCGTCGTCCATGCCATCGGCTTTTCCGACAAGAACGAACTTCGCGGCCGCTATGTGGATACGTCGCGCGCGAATTTCATGATGTCGATGGATATTTCGGTCTACAGCTTCACCGCCGTCTGCCAGCGGGCTGCGGCACTGATGCCTGCGGGCGGCGCGCTTCTGACGCTCACCTATTACGGCGCCGAAAAGGTGATGCCGCATTACAATGTGATGGGGCTTTGCAAGGCGGCACTCGAGGCTTCGGTCAAGTATATCGCCGAAGACCTCGGCAAGGACGGGATCCGCGTCAATGCCATCTCTGCCGGGCCGATCAAGACGCTGGCCGCCTCCGGGATCGGCGATTTCCGCTATATCATGAAGTGGAACGAGCTGAACTCGCCGTTGCGCCGCAACGTCACCCAGGAAGAAGTCGGCAAGGCCGCGTTTTTCCTGCTCTCCGATCTCGGCTCCGGCACCACGGGCGAGAACCTGCATGTCGATGCGGGCTATCATGTCGTCGGCATGAAGGCGGTCGACGCGCCCGATATCGATGTGGTGACGGGGCGCAAGGAATGACGTTCGCGGCGTTCCTCGCCGCCTGGGGGCTGCATCTGATTGCCGCCGCCTCGCCTGGACCTGCGGTGCTGATGACGGCGCGGATCGGCGTGACCGAGGGTTTTCGCGCCGGCGCCATCCTTGCCATCGGGATCGGCTTCGGCGCGGTCTTCTGGGCCGTCGCGGCGCTCTTCGGCCTCGCCCTCCTGTTTCAGCTTGCCCCCGCTCTGCTCTGGGCCTTCAAGATCGGCGGCGGGCTTTTTCTGTGCTGGATCGCCTTCCAGATGTGGATCAATGCCACCGAGCCCCTGAGCATGGCCGCCGGGCCGCATTCCATCCGCAGCGGCGGTTCAGCGCTGAAACTGGGCATCCTGACCCAGTTGGCCAATCCCAAACCGGCCGTCTTCTTCGGTGCGGTCTTCGTCGGAACGGTGCCGCCCGATGCCGGCGCTCTGCCGCTGACGGCCCTTCTGATCGCGGTCTTTCTCAACGAAGCGCTCTGCAACCTGCTGGTCGCGCGCGCCTTTTCCTTCGAGGGGCCGCGCCGCGCCTACGCGGGCCTCAAGACCACGATCGACCGCAGCTTCGGCGGCATTCTGGCGCTTCTTGGACTGAAGATCGCCGCCACCTGACAGGAACCCCCGCCATGAACGACCGATTGCCGCATGAAAAAGGATTTCACGTCAGCTGGGACCAGATCCACCGCGACTCGCGCGCCTTGGCCTGGCGTCTGGATGGCAAGGGCCCCGACAATGGCGCCTGGAAGGCGGTTGTCGGCATCACCCGCGGCGGCCTCGTGCCCGCGATGATCGTCAGCCGCGAGCTTGACATCCGCGTCGTCGACACGATCAGCGTCAAAAGCTACAACCACCAAGCCCAGACGCCTGCAAAGGTCACCAAATCACCGCAGGCCGATCTGATGGGCGATGGCACCGGCATCCTGATCGTCGATGACCTTGTCGATACCGGCAAGACGCTGGAACTCGTCCGCAGGCTTTACCCTATGGCGCATTTCGCCACCGTCTATGCCAAGCCCTCCGGCAAGCCCATGGTCGACAGCTATATTACCGAGGTCAGCCAGGACACGTGGATCTTCTTCCCCTGGGATATGGCGCTGCAATATGTGCAGCCGATGCGGGGGCAGGACTGATCGCTATCGCTTTCACTTTGGTTGAAATATCCTCCGGGGGTGCGGGGGTGGAAAACCCCCGCTCCGACCGATCCCGAAAGACAGCGCGATGACCCTTCCCCTGAACCCCGCTTTCGCTGCGACCGAACCACCCCCGGTCATGGAAGCCCGGCGCTGGCTGGAGGGCGTCAGCTTCCCGGCCGACCGACCGCTGATCAACATCAGCCAGGCCGCGCCCGTCGAAAGCCCGCCGCTCGGGCTCCGGCAGGCGCTTGCCGATGCCGCGCTGAACGATGCGAACGCGCATCTCTACGGTCCGGTCCTCGGCCTGCCCGCCTTGCGGGCAGAGATCGCTTCCCAATGGTCTTTGGCCTATGGCGGTGCGATTGCCGCAGCGCAGGTGGCCATCACTCAGGGCTGCAACCAGGCCTTCACCGCGGTGATGTCGACCCTCGCCGGGCCGGGGGACGAGGTGATCCTGCCCACGCCATGGTATTTCAATCACAAGATGTGGCTCGACATGGCATCGGTGAGCACGGTTGCGCTTGAGACGGGGCCGGGGCTCATTCCCGATGCGGCCACCGCGGCCGCGCTGATCACCGCGCGGACAAAGGCGATCGTTCTCGTGACGCCCAACAATCCCGGAGGCGTGGAATATCCTGCCGAAACGCTGGCCGCTTTCCGCGATCTCGCCAGGTCGCGCGGCATCGCCCTGATCGTGGATGAGACCTACCGCGATTTCGACAGCCGCTCTGCCCGCCCGCACGATCTTTTCGCCGATCCCGACTGGCCGGAGACTTTCATTCATCTTTACAGCTTCTCCAAGGCCTACCGGCTGACGGGTCACCGCATCGGGGCCATCGTGGCCGATGCGGCCCGGCTGGCGGAGGTCGAGAAGTTCCTCGACACGGTGGCGATCTGTCCGGGCCAGCTTGGCCAGATCGGCGCGCTTTGGGGGATGCGCAATCTCGGCCAGTGGCTCGCCGCGGAGCGCGATGAAATCCTTGCCCGCCGTCAGGCGATGGAGACGGGGTTTCACGCCTTGCCCGGCTGGAGGCTTCTCGGTTGCGGCGCCTATTTCGCCTATGTCGAACATCCTTTCGACATGCCTTCCGACCTTCTTTGCAAGCGGCTGGTCACCGAGGCCTCGCTTCTGATGCTGCCGGGCACGATGTTTCAGCCGCCGGGGGCCAGTGCCGGGACGCGCCAGATCCGGATCGCCTTTGCCAATGCCGATGCGCGCGGCATCGCCGAGATGTTTCGCAGGCTTGCCGCATTCCGGATGTGACCGCATGCCTTGCCGGCGCGGTTCCGCCGGGCCCGGCCAACGTTCCCCATCTTGCCCCCATGCCCGCTTCCCACTAGACAGACCCGACATGCAAGCCGAGGCAGACCGATGGCCAAAACTCCCGAAGCCGAAACGAAAAGACCTGTCAGCAAGTCGAAGAACACTGCCGCCTGGATCGTGGTCGGCCTGCTCATCTTCGGTCTTGGCGGCTTCGGCGTGACGAATTTCAGCGGTTTGGGCGGCATTGGCGGCCGGAACAGTTCGGTCGGCAGCGTCGGCGATACCAAAATCACGATCGATGATTACGCGCGCGCGGTGCGCGAGGAGGTCAACGTCTTCTCGCAACAGATCGGTCAGCCGATCGGCATGCAGGCGGCGATCAGCTTCGGGCTGGACAGCAAGGCGCTGCAAGGCCTTGTCGCCACCACCGCGCTGGACGACGAGGCCCAACGCGTCGGCCTGTCGGTCGGCGACGAGACGGTGGCCAATGCGCTGATGTCCATGGATCGATTCGCAGGCACCTCCGGCACTTTCGACCGCGAGGCCTATCGGTTCACGCTGGAGCGAAACAACCAGACCGAGGCCGAATATGAGGCGAGCCTGCGCCGCAGTGTGGCACGTTCGATCCTGCAGGGGGCGATTGTCGGTGGTTTCACGGCGCCCGACGCATTGACCGATGCGCTTTATGCCTATGGCGCCGAACGGCGGGGCTTCTCGATGCTTCGCCTGACCGAGGCCGATCTCGCCGCGCCGCTGGCAGAGCCGACGGAAGAAGAGCTGCGGGCCTTTCACGAGGCCAATATCGCCACCTTCACCAAACCCGAGGCAAAGCGGATCACCTATGCCGCGCTTTTGCCCGAGGCCATTGCCAAGGACCAGCCGGTTGACGAGGCGGCGCTGAAGACGCTTTACGATGAGCGCATCGATGAATTCGTCGTGCCCGAACGGCGGCTGGTCGAGCGGCTGATCTATCCCGATCAGGCCGCCGCCGAAGCCGCGAAAACCCGCCTCGATGCCGGCGAGGCATTCGAGACGCTTGTCACCGAACGGGGCCTCACGCTTGATGCCATCGACCTTGGCGATGTCGGCAAGGCCGAACTTGGGCAGGCCGGTGACGCCGTCTTTGCCGCCGCCGAAACCGATGTCGTGGGGCCGGTGACAACCGATCTCGGCCCGGCTCTCTTTCGGGTGAACGCAATCCTCGCTGGCGAGGAAACCAGCTTTGACGAGGCGCGCGAGTTGCTTGCCGAAGAGATGAAGACCGATGCCGCCCGTCGTGCCATCGCCGACCGGATCGAGGAGATCGACAATGAGCTTGCGGCCGGGGCGACGCTGGCCGAGCTTGGCACGCAATTCGCCATGACGGTCGCGACGGTCGATTATGTGCCGGGCGGGCAGGGGGGGGAGGGGATTGCGGCCTATGCCGCCTTCCGGACTGCCGCGGATGCCGTCACCCCGGATGATTTTCCCGAGGCCATCGTTCTCGAGGACGGCGGCGCCGTGGCCTTGCAGCTTGACGAGATCGTCGCCCCTGCGCCGATCCCCTTCGAGGAGGCGCGCGAGGATGTTGCGGCCGCCTGGCGCGCCGATGCGCTGTCCAAGGCCCTTTCCGCGCATGCGGTCGAGGTGAAGGCAGAGATCGAGGCGGGCAAGGCCATCGGCAGCTTCGGCATCGTTGATGTGACGCCTGATATCACCCGCAACGGTTTCATCGAGAACGTGCCCGCAACCCTGATGTCCGCCGTGTTCGAGATGGCAAAGGGCGATGTCCGGGTGATCGAGGAGGGCGAATTTGTCGCGCTCGTCACGCTCAACTCGATCCTGCCCGCCAGCACCGATGGCGAGGACAGCCGTGCCGAACGCGAAGCGCTCGCCGCACGGATCCAACAGGCGATCGCGCAGGATGTGTTCACCTCCTTCACCAATGCGGTGACCTCCGATGCGGGGATTTCGCTCGATCAGGCGGCCATCAGCGCGGTGAACGAGAGCTTTCGGTAAGATGCAGCTCTCTCCCTCTTTCGAGGACTTCGAACGCGGCTGGGCCGAAGGCAGCAATCAGGTCGTCTGGGCGCGGCTCGCCGCGGACCTCGACACGCCCGTCAGCCTGATGCTGAAGCTCGGTGAGGCGCGGACCGATACATTCATGCTTGAATCGGTGACCGGCGGCGAGGTGCGGGGCCGCTATTCCATCGTCGGCCTGAAACCCGATTTGATCTGGCAGTGCCACGGCGAAGAAAGCCGCATCAACCGCCTGGCGCGGTTCGATCCGCAGGCCTTCGCCCCCCTCCCGGGGCATCCACTTGATACGCTGCGGACACTGCTGTCGGAATGCCGGATCGACATGCCAGAGGCGCTGCCGGCGGTGGCGGCGGGGCTGTTCGGCTATCTCGGTTATGACATGATCCGGCTGGTCGAACACCTGCCGCACGTAAACCCCGATCCTCTGGGATTGCCCGATGCGGTGCTGATGCGCCCCTCCGTGGTGGCCGTCCTTGATGGCGTGAAGGGCGAGGTGACGCTGGTGGCCCCGGCCTGGGTCGCCTCTGGCCTCTCGGCGCGCGCCGCTTATGCGCAGGCCGCAGAGCGGGTGATGGACAGCCTGCGCGATCTGGACCGCGCCCCGCCGTC
>JAAURK010000153.1 GCA_012032275.1 Tabrizicola sp. | reverse complement strand
GCGCAGCCCCTTGGGGCCCTGACAGCACAGGAGGAACTTTCTTCCGCGCGAGGAATGACGGTGCCCGCACCGACAGGGGAAGAAAGTTGTGACGACGCTGTTGCGCCGAAGCGGTCGAGGCGAAGACGTCCTTCGGGCAGATCAGCCCATCACCAGAGGCCGTTTGGACGCGGGCTGGGACAGACGGGGAGAGGAGATCAAGGCGACCCCTAAGGCCCGTCAGGAAAGACAGGACTGGCACCACAGGCGATGAGATCACCTCTGGTTAGGTCAGGCCAGTTTGCACATCCCCCTGCCTTGCCGCCTCGCGACTCCCGCCACCCCACCGGTTCAGGTCTGCCAGCGTGATGGCAGGTAACGAACGATACTCGAACGAGGGCAGCGATTGGGCCAAGACGCTGGCTGATCGGGCTGACACGACGAGTTCAACAGCCCTTCTCAATGACGATCCGGCCGTAGGGCCTTGCCCTCCTCCCCCGCCGATGTCCTGCCGCTTCAATGATCGCTTGGCAAAGGCACGTCGAAACCCGGGGCCAACGCAAATGCACCTGAGCTTAAACGAAACACGAACAGCCACTATGCTTCTTCAGCATATTGTGACGCAGGGACTAGAATGACACCATATCGTGATTGGGACCAAGATTCCGGCATCCGTGCCTATGACATCGGCTCCACGCATGTGGATGTCGCGTTCAAGGACGGAGCGATCTATCGCTACACCTCGGTGTCAGCCGGCCAGGCCAATATCGACCGCATGATCGTCCTCGCGCGATCAGGCGATGGGTTGAACGAATTCATCAACCGGGCCGTGAAGAAGCGATATTCCGAACGCCTTGCCTGAAGGCCCCGCCTCTCAATCCCCCACATGAAAAAACGGGGTGACCGAAGCCACCCCGTTCAAGGTCATTCCGCCGCGATCAGCTGCTGGCGCTCCTCTTCGTCTTCGGGCTGAGTCTCGTCGTCGCCCGTGAGGAAAGCGGGCAGTTCGACGCCGGCATCCTCTGTCGCCATATCTTGCCCCAGGTCCGGGTCGTCCAAACGCAGCGGCTCGGGCAGCCAGCCGGAGCCGTCGAGGAGCCGCTCGGCCTCGCGTGCCATGTCGCCCTTCTTCAGATGGTCGATGAGTTGGGCCGCGCCTTCGCCCACCCCTTCGCGCACGGCTTCCAGAATGCGGCTCTTGGTGACTCGACCGAGGTAGTTGGCCACCGTCGGCTTCCAGCCCGCTTCGACCAGATCGAGCCGGGTGGTGCGAGCCAGCCGGTCAGCTTCACGCAGGCGGCGGTCGAGGCCGTGCTGGCTGATCCCCATGCCGCTGTAGGGGTTTGGACGCTCATAGAGCGCGTTCACCCCGAAGCTGAGGCAATGGGCCAGGAGCGCCTGACGGCTGGCCTCGTCCAGCGCGTGGATCCAGTCCCAGAGTACATCGTCCCCCTGCCCCAGCGGCATGTCCGCCTTCCAGGCAGAGTGCCGCGCGTCGATGTTCTGCGCCGGATAGCTGTCGGCCAGGTCGGCGGCCTGCACCGGCAGGTGGATGTCGCGCACATTTGCCTCTAGCGCGGCCCCGGAGGCCCGGGAGACGAAGCAATCCGTTGCCAGCTTGTGCAGGAGTGCCGTCGTGGCGATGCGCGGGTTGTTCGCCATCGCATCCCGCAGCGCCAAAGTGCGATGCGCCGTCAGTTCGATGACGAGCCGCTCCGGCAGCGGCTTGATCGCATCGCCCTCGTCCTCGTCATCCTCGGACGCGCGGGTCTCGCCACCCATGCTGATCACCGCAGCGCGATTGTCGCTGCGATCGGCATCCATGGACGCAGTGCAATCGGGGTTATCGTCGGAGGCCTCACCCGCCGATGCCACCGGCTGTTCGTCTTCGGGACGAACGAAGCCGCGTTCGATCAACAGAGTGCCATCGCTGTCGATGCTGACGAAGGCCCCCGCCCTGCCGACCTGCTCGGGATCAAAGGCCATCGGGCGGCTGTCGAAGGCGCCGAGAAGACGCTCGATCTCACCGAGACGCTGATCGACCTCTTCGGGCAAGTCGTCCGCTTCGGCATATTCTGCCTCCAGCCGATCATACTCGTCGCGCAGCGCTTCTCGCGTGGCCCGCTCGTCGTCGGTCAGATCGACCGTGGTGCCCAGGAGCTCGCGCAGGCCCATGGTGTGGCCATAGGGAAAGCCAATGGCGACCTCGATCCATTTCCAGCCCTCGGCAGCGATGGCCTCGGCTTCCGCCTTCAGCTTCTCGCCCACCAACCGTTCGAGCAGCACCGGATCCTGCAGCCAGCCGCCGTCATCCTGCTGGAACAAATCGCGCAAGACGAAGCCGCCCGCGGCCTCATAGACATCGAGGCCGAGGAACCGGGCGCGCTTGTCGGAGGCCCGCACTGCCCCTTCCGTCAGCATGCGGCGGATCTGGTAGGGTTCTTTCGACCAGGAGTTCTTGACCGCCTCCCAGACCTGCGCCTGGCGCGCGTGATCGCTGGAGACGGTGAAGGCCATCAGTTGTTCCAGCGTCATCTCGTCGGCCGCGTAGACCTCTAGGAGCACCGGCGCGACGGTGACGAGGCGCAGGCGCTGTTTCACCACCTTCGCATCGACGAAGAAGGCCGCAGCGATGGCCTCTTCGGTCATTCCCTTCTCGCGCATGGCCTGAAAGGCGCGGAACTGGTCCAGCGGATGCAGCGGCGCACGCTCGATATTCTCGGCGAGCGAGACTTCGTCGATCAGCACGCCATCATCGGCCGCGCTGACGATGCAGGGCACCGGAGCCGATTTGGCAAGGCGCTTTTGCTTCACCAAGAGTTCCAGCGCGCGGTAGCGGCGCCCGCCGGCGGGACTTCGAACTTGCCGGTCTCCGCTCCGTCCTCGCCGATCACCGGGCGGACATGCAGGCTCTGGATCAATCCGCGGCGGGCGATCGACTCGGCCAGTTCATCGACCGAGATCCCGGCCTTCACACGCCGGACGTTGGACTGGCTCAGGACCAATTTGTGGAAAGGGATATCCCGCGACGAGGCGAGGGTGATTTTCTGCATGTTGGTCATCGGACCGATCTCCAGACGGGCGCCGAGAGCCTCT
Organism: Tabrizicola sp.; assembly: GCA_012032275.1. GTDB lineage: Bacteria > Pseudomonadota > Alphaproteobacteria > Rhodobacterales > Rhodobacteraceae > JAAURK01. The sequence continues at coordinate 6,345 of JAAURK010000153.1, read as the reverse complement.
CTCTCGGTCTCCAACCCGTCGAAAACCCCCTGCCCTTCTCTTCCTCTGACCGGCTTGGCCGCCACGCCCGGGGCCGGTCATCAAAAATCCCCCCGACCGCGCAGGCTGACTTCTCGGCCGGCACCGACGATGATGTGGTCATGCAGGACGAGACCGAGGGCCTGACAGGCCTTCTGAACCTCCTTCGTCATGGCGATATCGGTGTCCGAAGGCTCAGGATCGCCCGACGGGTGATTGTGTACCAGAATCAGGGCGGACGCATTGAGGTCCAGGGCACGCCGGACGACTTCACGAGGATAGACCGGAACATGATCGACGGTGCCGGTGCCAAGACGCTCGTCGGAGATGAGCCGGTTCTTGCGGTCCAAATACAGGACATGAAACCGCTCGACCTCGCCCGTCACCGACAGGGCGCAATAATCCATGACCGCAGTCCAGGAAGTTAGGACAGGATTGCGGTTGATGTGGCGCGACAGGATCTCGCGCGCGGCAAAGATCGTGGCCTGTTCCGAAGCGGTTAGTTCGATCCGACCAGATCGGCGCGGCATGAAGGCGGTGGGCAGTTCAGAGAAGCGTGTCATGGAATGCTCACGAGTTGATCCCGAGCAACTTCCACCCGCCGCAGCGGACTGCGGTGGCGAGAAGGGCCGGGAAGGGAGGAACGGAGAGGGTTAGGGTGGGCAGGAGGCCGCGAAAGCCCCCTGCCCCGGCGCCATTGTCAGCCGACGCGGTCGAGAAGTTTCTTAGCGCGGCCTTCCATGTCGAGGCGTGCATCTTGCTGGGTCTTGTCGCGTGCAAGCCGCGTAATCCCCTGAACAAAGTCGAAAATCGATTATGCCGCGCTTGGGATTATGCCGAAGTTGGGGCGGGAAGTCGTTTCCCGGCAGAGAGTTAGGGCCGAATTCGCTCGGCATAATTACAGTCCCCCGGGTCACACCAACCCGAGGAAGACCATGACTGAAGACACGATCCCATTGCCTGCCCAGCCTCGAGCCACAACTTCAGATTTTTCGCCGGAGGACGCGGTCAACGCGTTTATCGAGCCGATGCGCGCCGCCACCACCTATGTCGCCTATGGCTGTGCGGCCCGTCACTTTCTTTACTGGCTCAAGCTGCAGTGCATCCCGATCAGCACGCTGGACGCCGCCGTCCTTCGGCGCTTTGCGGGGCATGATTGCTCTTGCCCGCGCTACAGCGCCGCCCAGCTTCGCGACCCCTATTACATCAACCGGGTCAGGCGGTTTGTCCGGTTTCTGGAGGATCGGGGCGACATACCCATCGTCAGCGATTTTGCTGATCTGGACCAGCATTTGGGTCGATACGCCGATCATCTTGCGTCGCTTGGATACAACCGATGGTCGCAGCGGGGGCTGAACTCGACCGCGCAGCACTTCGCACTCTGGCTGCGCGCATCTCGGATTGGATGGCACGACGTGACTGCGACCGTCATCGAACGATTTGCCCGGCACGACTGCGATTGCGGCGAAGGCCGCAAGCAGGGGGGCATTTCACAGACTGGTATCGAGAGGCGTCGGCGCGGGGCATCCCGGTTTTTCGCGTTCCTTAGGGAAAGCGGTTGCGTTGCGGCGCACGAACCCGCGCAGACCCGCGAACCGGTTCTGGAGGCTTACGGCAACTGGCTCCATCAACATCGGGGTGCCACGGAGAAGTCAATCGATCGCTACGTCTCTGAAGTGGCCCGATGGTTGCCTGAACTTGGGCCCGATCCATCCGGTTACCAGGCTTCGTCCCTTCGTGCCCTGGTTATGAACCAACCCGCATCACGCTCCCGGGCGTCGATCAGAATGACAGCGACCGTTCTGCGCAGCTTCCTGCGGTTTCATGCCGCCAATGGCCGCTGCCGCCCCGAACTGCAGCACGCCGTGCCGTCCGTGGCCCCTTACCGCCTCTCGACCCTTCCGCGATACGCAGATCAGGCGGCGATCGAGCAGATCATCTCTGCCTGCGGAGCCGACACACCGACCCGGATCAGGGATCGGGCCATCATCCTGCTCTTGGCGCGGCTCGGGTTGCGGGCTGGCGATGTATGGCTGATGCGGATCACCGATATCGATTGGCAACACGGTCTTTTGCGCGTTCATGGCAAGGGGCGGCGCAGCATCCATCTGCCTTTGCCGCAGGATGCCGGGGATGCCGTTGCGGCCTATCTGGCAGACGTCCGCCCGATCGTGGCGGAGGAACGTCTCTTTCTGCGCCTGTGTGCGCCGTTCACGCCCCTTGCCTCTTCGTCCGAGATATCGGGCATCCTGGCCAGGCATCTTGTCCGCGCCGGGATAACGGGGGTTCCTTCCGGTGCCCACATGTTCCGCCATTCGCTCGCCACCCGGCTGTTGCGCCAGGGCGCGGGCCTTGAAGCCGTAGGCGCGGTTCTGCGCCACCGTTCGCCCGACACGACCGCCATCTATGCCAAGGTCGACATCCCCATGCTGCAGAAGATCGCCCAGCCTTGGCCGGGAGATCTGGCATGCTGAGCGATGACGTGACCCGCTATGTGGCGCTTTACCGTCGGCTCGGGCGCAGTTTCGCCGAGCAGAGCCGGACCCTGCATCTTTATGCCCGCTTCGCCGAGGCGCAGGGCGACAGCCATGTCCGTATCGCCCGCATCCACGATTGGTGCGCCACGGCATCATCGCCCAACCGGGCAAGAACCTGCTATGACGCGGTCCGCCGCCTCGGTGCCTTTCTCAATGCCGAGGATCCCCGCCATGAGCTACCGCCAGCCGGAGCTTTTGGTCGCGGCAAACGCCCGCGCCCGGCCCCGCATCTGCTGGAGCCTGGGCAGATCCGGGACATCCTGCGCGCGGCCCTCGATTTGGGCCCCAACGGCTCGATCAGCCCCTACACCTTCCACTACCTCTATGGCCTCCTGGCAACGACCGGGATGCGCATCTCCGAGGCCCTCGCGCTGCAAGCCGGTGACTTCGGCCCAGACGGACTTACCATCCGGCATGGCAAATTCGGAAAGAGCCGACTGCTGCCGATCCATGCCTCGACCCGCGCTGCGCTGGCCGAATACACCGTCATCCGCCGAGGGATGAGGGCGAGTGGTGACGATTTCTTCGTCCTCCGCTCTGGCAGGGCCCCCAGCAAGGTCCGAGCCCATGCCGTCTTCGTCGAGATTGCCCGGAACCTCGGTATTCGCCCCCAAGCCCCAAGAAGTCCGGGTCCCCGGCTCCACGACTTGCGGCACAGCTTCGCCGTTCGCTCGCTGGAAGCCTGTCTTCATGACCGGGAGGCCGTGGCCCATCACATGGCCGGTCTCAGCACCTATCTCGGCCACGCCAGCATGGCCCACACCTATTGGTATCTCGAGGCGACGCCCGTGCTGATGCACAGCATCGCAGCTGCCGGCGAACAATTGTTTGCGGAGGGCCGGGCATGACGGCGCTTGCACCCTCCCTGGCATCTTTCCTGCGCGAGCATCTGCCACGCGAACGCAACGCCAGCCCCCATACGGTGGCGGCCTATGCCAACACCTTCGGTCTTCTGCTGCGCTATGCCGCGGACCGGCTGGGTCGGCGCCCGACCGATCTGGCCATCGAAGACCTCGACCCGGAACTGATCCTTGGCTTCCTCACACATGTAGAGCAGGAACGGGGCAACACGGCGCGGTCGCGCAATGCCCGTTTCGCCGCAATCCGGTCCTTCTTCCGCTATCTGGAATACAGAGTTCCCGTCTGTCTCGAACAGGCACTTCGGGTCCGTGCCCTGCCGATGAAGAAGACCGACAAGGCGCTGATCGACTATTTGACCCGAGACGAGGTGAATGCACTTCTGGCTGCCCCGGACCCAAAGACCAACATTGGACTCCGGGACCGGGCAATGCTGCATTTGACCTATGCCGCAGGGCTTCGGGTGTCCGAATTGCTGGCGCTGCAGATCGGCGACTTCTCAGACCGGTCGCTTTCGATGGTCCGGATTCTTGGCAAGGGGCGGCGCGAAAGGGTCCTACCACTTTGGCAAGTGACCCGGACCGTCCTTCGATCCTGGATCGCCGCACGTCCGTCAGTGCAAGTGCAGGAGTTGTTCGTCAACCGCGACGGTCAGCCCCTGAGCCGCGATGGCTTTGCTAATCGGCTCGGGGTGCACGTCGCCGAAGCGGCAAAGAAACGGCCCACCCTGTCGGAAAAGCGGGTGACGCCGCATGTGTTGCGCCACAGCTGTGCCATGCACACGCTGGAGGCGACGGGCGATATCCGAAAGGTCTCGCTCTGGCTTGGACATGCCAGCCTGCAAAGCACTGAAGCCTATCTGCGCGTCGATCCTGCCGAAAAACTGGCCATCCTGGCCGCTAACGCCCCGCCAGCCGTTCCGAAGGGAAAGTTCCGAACGCCCGACAAACTTCTCGCCATGTTGGCCGAAATCCAGACGTCGCGGTGATCGGATATCCCTGCAGTCCCTCGGGTTGGTGTGACCCGGGGGACTGTAATTATGCCGAGCGAATTCGGCCCTAACTCTCTGCCGGGAAACGACTTCCCGCCCCAACTTCGGCATAATCCCAAGCGCGGCATAAAGCATCTTCGACTTCGTCCAGGGCATCACGCGGCTTGCGCGCGACAAGACCCAGCAGGATGCCCGCCTCGACATGGAAGGGCGCGCCAAGAAGCTCCTCGACCGGGTCGGCTGATGCAGAGTGGGGCGCCTGGCAGGCGCCCCGCTGGAATCGTCGCGATGAGCCCTTAGCCGCCAGAGCGACGCCATTCATCAACCGCCGTCTCTACTTGGCTTTGGTTCCTGCAATGCCAAACGCGCGGTGGCTCTGTAGCCGCTAGACACGAATAAATGTAACTGCGGAACCTTGACCCATTCTTGATGCTGCGAATGGCAAAACGATACTGCTGAAGCGGCCAATCGATGTTGTGAGGAGGCAATTCCGTGCGCGTTTTTCCAAAGCTGCGCCAAGGACGGATGAGGAGACGCCATGCTCTTACCATCACCGGAGGGTCGAGCCAAATGACGGCTTGTGCTCTCGGAAGTGCCCGAGAAAGAAGGCTTGGACCACCCTCGATTATCCAGGCCTCTCCTGCGACCACTTGCGACAGCGTCGCGTCTATTTCTTTTCTTGGCCTTTGTTTCCAGTCCCTCGTCAGCTTGATCGCATCGAAAGAAACAAGCGGTATTCCGGGACGCGCATCACTCAATCGGCTTGCGATGTGACTTTTCCCCGCTCCGTTCGCGCCGGTAACAATCAACCTCTGCATCTGTCGCGTTCCTAATAGTGGTCCACTAAATACTTATAGACCCATTCCTACCGCTCTGCCAAAGTCCGCTTCGTCCACGCTGCCGCCTTTCGCGCTCAGGCCGAAGAGCAAGAGGAGTGCCGGTTTCCCAGTGACGGGTTGAGGGTTGGGGCGCTTCTAGCCCCGTCATTCCATACGCCGAGATTTTTGGGGCTTTCATCTGGTCAACCGGTTCGGGCCTCTCTGAAACTTTTGGTCGCTAGACACCAGTTGAGCGATGGCAGGCCGCGGCTTGGAATACTTTCCCGTCTGCATCAAAATAGAGCGTTTCCGCAGCCAAGATACCTTTGTGATTGAGGTACGAGATGACCAGCATTTGATGTCCCTCAAAGACATCTTGCACTTCAAAGTGCAGATCTGGCTGAAGAGCGAGTGCGGCCTTCCAATACTCTTGTAAGGCCGCATGCCCGTGAACCTCCCCATGCCCGGTCAACGCCATGGCCTTTTTCGAGCGAAAGACGATGTCCTCCCGATAGTGCGACATGATCAGGTCGATGTCATGCGTGTTCCAGCCATTCTTCCAGCTTTCAGCAAAGGCAGCAGCGTCTTTCATCATCTTCCCCGGTTAAGTCAGTATTATTGACCTTAGTTGGCCGCCGCGAAGCAGTCAATCAGAGCGTGTTGGATGGTCCAATTTGCAACCGATGAAATCCCTCGTCGGTATGCCGCTGCCCCTTCGAGGAAGAGGGCGGCGGTTTGGTTTTTGACGGTTTGAGGCGGGCAGAACGGCTTCCCGCGCCGTTGGAGATTTTCCCATGTTCGACCTGCCATTGCCCATCCACCCGACCGCCCACGCGCGGGGCGTCCCGCCGCATTTTTCCTCGGACGACGCTGACCATAGTCACCCCTTCGCCCTGACCCTGTCGCGCCGCGCACCGGCCGACCTGCTGTCAGGCCGGGCCGCGCCGCTGGTCCTAGCCCGTTTCGCGACTCTGGCGGACGCCATGCAGGGCGCGATCGACCATGCCGAGGGGATCGCTCCGGATGCCGCGCCCCAGCTTCTTGCGATCCTCGACCGCGACGAGCGCCTTGTTCTGGCCGGGGCCGCCAGCGACCACGCCGTCGCCTGGTGCCACCCGGTGAC
>JAAURK010000152.1 GCA_012032275.1 Tabrizicola sp. | reverse complement strand
ACCGGTCCCGCCGGGACCGCCGCCCGCCGCCCCTGATTCGCCACGGCCGCGGCCACCCATCAGGACGCGCAACTGTTCCTGACCCTTCTTGACCAACTCGTCGATCTCGGGGATCTGCGGACCACCCTCGCCCCTGCGCCCGCCGCGGCGGTCGTCATCGCCCCCGTTGCCGCGCCCCCCCCGGTCATCGTCACCAGAGCCACCGCCGCCCCAGGGGCCGCCACTTCCTGCCATTTATTGGAACCTTTCCAGATTGCGTTATGGCATAACTGGTTACCGGGCGCCAAAAATCAAGCGCACGGCCACCGCACCGTCATGCCGTTCTCAAGGGTTTTCGAAGCGTCACCAATTCCTCCGCCATGGTCGGATGCACCGCACAGGTCCGGTCGAAATCCTCTTTCGTGGCCCCCATCCGGATCGCGATCCCGGCAAGCTGGATCATCTCTCCGGCTTCGGGCGCCACGATGTGACATCCAAGGATCCTGCGGGTTTTCTGCGACACGATGAGTTTCATCAGCACCCGGTTGGAATGACCGGCGAAAGCAGTCTTCATCGGCCGGAACGCGGTTGCATAGACCTCGATCGGTTCCTGCTCCCGCGCGGCCTCCTCGCTCAGCCCCACCGAACCGAGTTCCGGCTGCGTGAACACCGCCGAGGCGATGAGGTCATGATCGAACCGGGTCGGCTTGCCCCCGAAGACCGTATCGGCAAAGGCATGTCCCTCGCGGATCGCCACCGGCGTCAGGTTGACGCGGTCGGTCACATCGCCCACCGCATAGATCGAGGGCACTGCCGTCTGGCTCCATTCGTCGACCAGGATCTGACCGCGGCGCCCGATCTGGACCCCTAGCGCCTCCAGCCCGAGGTTTTCGGTATTGGGATGCCTGCCAGTGGCGTACATGACCAGGTCGAACTCCTGCTCGGTGCCGTCCGTCGCCACCGCACTGATGCCGCCTGCCGTCTTCTCCAGCCGCAGGATATCGGTGCCGCAATGGATGCTGATCCCGTTTTGCTGCATCGCGGTGGCGACCAGGCCGCGCGCCTCCTCGTCAAAGCCACGCAGGATCTGGGCACCCCGGTAATACTGACAGACCGTCGCGCCCAACCCGTTCAGGATGCAGGCAAATTCCGAAGCGATATATCCGCCGCCAACAACCAGCGCGCGCTTTGGCAACGCGGGCAGATGGAACATCTCGTTCGATGTGACGGCAAGTTCGCGGCCCGGAATATCGGGGACGAAGGGACGTCCGCCAGTTGCGATCAGGATGTGCTTGGCGCTGAACGTCTCGCCCGTCGCCAGACGCACGCGATGCGCATCCTCGACCACCGCCCGGGCATCATGGGTGGTCACTCCGGCCGATTTCAGCGTCGCGCGATAGGCCGCCTCAAGCCGGTCAAGCTCTGTCTCAAGCCTCGTCCGGAACTGCGGCCAGTCGAAGGCGCCGATCCCTGCGTCCCAGCCATAGGCCCGCGCCTCGGCCACGGCTTCGGGAAAGGACGAGGCAAAGACCATCAGCTTTTTCGGCACGCAGCCGCGGATCACGCACGTGCCACCCATCCGGCTTTCCTCGGCCAGCCCGACCCTCGCGCCGCCTTCTGCCGCCGCGATGCGCGCCGCGCGCACCCCGCCGGAGCCGCCGCCGATCACGAAGAGATCATAGTCGAAGGCCAATCCTCAATCCCCCAGATCGGCAAAGATATTGTCGTCCCGGTCAAGGAAGATCTGGTCCTCCTCGACCCGCCCCGTGTTGATGTCGCGGATGGTGACGCGGCCATCGCCCTTGCCGATGACCACCGTATCACAGATGTCGATGAAAAGCCCGTTCTCCACCACCCCGGGGATCTGGTTCAGGACCAGCGCAAGTTGCCGGGGATTGCCGATCCGCCGCAGATGCAGGTCAAGAATGTAATTCGCCTCGTCCGTCTTGATCGGATGGTCGCCGCTCATGCGGATCGTCACATCACGGCCGAGAACGTCAAAGCTGAACAGCGTTTCCTCGATCAGCGCCCGCGTTGTCTGCCAGCCGAAAGGGATCACTTCGACAGGCAGCGGAAACGCCCCGAGATGCGAGACTTCCTTGGCCGCATCCGCGATCACGATCATCCGGTCCGATGCGGTGGCGACGATCTTCTCCTGCAAAAGCGCCGCCCCGCCACCCTTGATCAGGTTCAGGTTGGCATCGAATTCATCGGCCCCGTCGATCGTCAGATCAAGCCATTTCACATCCTCAAGCGTCGCGAGCGGAACGCCAAGCTCGCGCGCCAGCGCCGCAGTGCGCGAGGATGTCGGAACGCCGGTCACCTTCAGCCCCTCATCGCGGATCCGCTCGGCCAGACAGCGCACCATCCAGGCCGAGGTCGACCCCGTGCCCAGCCCGATCTTCATGCCCGCCTCGACATAATCGACGGCGCGGCGGGCGGCGGCGAATTTGGCCTTGTCGATCGGCGAAAGATCAGCGGGCATGCAGCGACTCCGTGTTTTCATCCGCCTTAGCGCAATCGTCACACAAGGGCGAGCGTGTTTTGCTCGGTTCGGCTTTGCGCAATTGCGCGAACCGTGCCAGGGCGTCGTTTTCTGGCCAGCGCCGGGGCTTGACCTGACGCAGGGTCTCGGCCACGGCTGCTGTGGCAAGATCGGTCCGACGGTACGATGTACAAACTGCACTACGCACCTGACAATGCCTCGCTCATCATCCGGCTGGTGATGGACGGTGCGGGATTGCCGTACCGGACCGCGCTGGTCGACCGGGGCGCGCGCCAGCAAGACAGCCCCGCCTACCGCGCGCTCAACCCCGTCGGCCTGATCCCGACGCTGGAAACGCCCGTGGGGCCGATCTCGGAAACCGGCGCCATTCTGCTGTGGCTCTCCGATACCCATCTTCTTGGTCCTAGGCCCGAGGCGGCCGACCGGGCGGTCTTTCTGAAATGGCTGTTCTTTCTGTCCAACACCGCCCATGCCGATCTGCGGCAGCTCTTCTATCCCGGGCAATACTGCCCCGCCGAAGCCCATCCCGGCCATGCCGAGATCATCTCGCGCCGGATGCTGCGGTCCTTCACACTGCTGGATGATGCGGCGCGCACCGATCCCGCCCTCTTTGCCCCGGGCAGGCCGCTGGCGGTCTACACCCTTGCCCTGGCGCGCTGGTCGGTGCTTTATCCGAAAGGAGCGGCGGCCTGGTTCCGCCTTGGCGATTTCCCGACGCTCGCCGCCCTCGCCGTGGCGCAGGAGACCCGCGTCGAAACCCGGGTGATCGCGCGGGCAGAGGGTCTGGGCCCGCATCCATTCACCGCCCCCGTCTATCCCCGCCCCCCCGAAGGCAGCGCAACCTGAGGCCACCATGTACACACTGCACGCCGTTCCCGACTGGGCTTCCGTCATTGTCCGCCTCGTGCTTGAAGAGATGGACCTGCCCCATGAGATCGTTCTGAAGGATGCCGAGGCGGGCGATCTTGACCTGCCCGCCTATCGCCGCGTGAACCCCGCAGGCCTGATCCCCGCCCTGGAAACACCCGATGGCCCGATTTTCGAGACGGCAGCGATCCTGCTGTGGCTGACCGATCGGCACGGAGCGCTCGCCCCGCCGCCGCAAAGCGCGGAACGGGCGGGCTATCTCTCCTGGCTTTTCTTCACCTCGAACAGCGTCCACAATTCGGTCATGGCCCTCGTTCACCCGGAACGTCAGGCGGGGGACAGCGGCCATGCCGAAGCCTCGCAGATCGCGCGTGACACGCTCATCCACCGCTTTGGCCTGATCGAGGCGATGCTTCAGACAGGCGCTCCCCCCTGGCTTTCGACCCGCGAGCCCGGCGCGCTTGGCTATTACCTTGGCACGCTCGCCCGCTGGGCAAAGCTCTTTGCCGCCAATCCTGCCGATGCTGTGACGCTTGACGCTTTCCCCGCGCTGCGCGACGTTCTTGCCGCGCATGAAGCCCGCCCCGCCGCCCTGCGGGTGGCCAGGGCCGAAGGCCTCGGCCCCAGCCCCTTCACCGATCCGAGGGCCTAGATGTTCCTTTCCGTCTTCGACATGTTCAAAGTGGGGATCGGACCCTCCTCGTCGCATACGATGGGACCGATGGTGGCTGCGGCGCGCTTCCTCGCGCTCCTGCGCGCCTCGCCCTTCCGTCCGCAGGGGCTGAAAGCCTCGCTCCACGGCTCGCTCGCCTTCACCGGCGTCGGCCATGCGACAGACCGGGCGACGATCCTCGGCCTCGCAGGTTTCGAACCCGCGACCTACGACGCCGAGAAGGCCGAGACCGCCATCGCCGCGATCCGTGCCACTGCCATCATCGAGGCGCCGGGGATCGGCCCGCTCCGCTTCGACCCGGGGAGCGATCTGCTCTTCGACTACGGCCCTGCCCTTCCCGGCCATGCCAACGGCCTGATCCTGAAAGCGACGGATGCGCAAGGCGATGTGATCCTTGAGGAAACCTATTATTCCATCGGCGGTGGCTTCGTGCTGACCGCGGACGAGCTTGCCGAAACCGGTGCGGCCAAGACCAAGTCCCGCGCCGACGTACCCTATCCGTTCGAGACGGCCGCCGAGATGCTGGAAATGGCGAAAGCCTCCGGCCTCTCGATTGCCGCGATGAAACGGGCGAACGAACTGACGGCCCGGACGGGCGCCGAGATCGACGCCGGGATGGCGCGGCTCTGGCAGGTGATGACCGACTGCATCTCACGCGGGATGACCGGCACCGGCATCCTGCCGGGTGGGCTCAAGGTACGCCGCCGCGCCAAGGGAATCCATGACGCGCTGATCGCCGAACGCGGGCTGAACATGACCGCGCCGCATGTGATCAACGACTGGATGAGCCTTTACGCCATGGCGGTGAACGAAGAGAATGCCGCCGGCGCCAGGTCGTCACCGCACCCACCAACGGCGCGGCAGGCGTGCTTCCCGCAGTCTTGCGCTACTACCTCGACCACGTTCCCGGCGCATCGGCCGGCCGGGTGACCGAGTTCCTGCTGACAGCTGCCGCGATCGGTGGCCTTTGCAAACACAATGCCAGCATCTCCGGCGCGGAATGCGGCTGCCAGGCCGAGGTCGGCTCGGCCGCCGCGATGGCCCGCGGCAGGCCTCGCCGCCGTGCTGGGCGGCACGCCAGAACAGATTGAAACGCTGCCGAGATCGCGCTCGAACACCATCTCGGGATGACCTGCGATCCGGTCAAGGGCCTGGTGCAGGTGCCGTGCATCGAACGAAACGGGCTCGGCGCGATCAAGGCGGTTTCGGCGGCAAGCCTTGCGCTGCGCGGCGACGGCCAGCATCTCGTCAGTCTCGACGCCTGCATCGAGACCATGCGCCAGACCGGCCGCGACATGCATGAGAAATACAAGGAAACCTCGCTCGGCGGCCTTGCCGTCAACGTTCCGAACTGTTGAGAGCGTGACCCCTGCGGAGCCGCGCCAGAGGCGCGGCACGGCTTTCGTGGCGCAGCACGCGGTAGCGTGCCGCGGCGGCGCTCCGCGCGGGAGTATTTGCCAAAGAGCAAGCACGGGCAGTTGCTCTTTTCCAAATACTCATCCTGCCCGAGCCGGTTGCGCCTCTGGCGCAGAGGCGAGAGAACGACTCGCGCCGCAAGGCGCTCAATTCGGAAACCGCTGGTTGCGGCGCGGAGACGTCGCTTTCGGGATGGCCGCAGATCGGCCTGCGGGCTAGGCAGAACTCATGCGCGACGACCGCATCCTTCCCGGCATCGTGCTGATGCTCCTCTTTTGTCTGCTTGCCCCCTTGCTGGATGTTTCGGCAAAGCTCGCGGCTCTCGGCGGCATTCCCGTGGGCCAGATCACCACCGCGCGGTTTGCGGTGCAGGGCGTGCTCATGCTGCCCGTGACGCTGGTCATGGGGCTCAGCCTTGCGCTGCATCGCCGCGCATTGGGCTTCATTCTCTTGCGCGCGGCGTTTCTCGTCTTCTCCACCTTCTCCTTCGTGTCGGGCATCGCGGTCATGCCGGTAGCCGATGCGCTGGCCATTGCCTTCGTCGAGCCGTTCATCCTTCTGCTTCTCGGCCGGGTGATCTTTGGCGATCAGGTCGGCCCGCGGCGGATCATCGCCTCGGCTGTCGGCTTTGCGGGCGCGCTTCTGGTGATCCAGCCTTCGGTCGCGGCCTTCGGCTGGGTGGCCCTCTGGCCCCTTGGCACGGCCTTCGGTTTTGCCTTCTACATGCTGATCACCCGGTCGATCTCGGCCTATATGCACCCTGTTGCGATGCAGCTTCACACTTCATGGACGGGACTGCTGCTCTGCCTGCCGGTGATGTTCCTTGCCGAAGGTTCCGGCATCGCCGCACTCGATCCGGTCTGGCCGTCGGGATATCTCTGGCTCTGGCTCTTCGGTGTCGGCTTCTGGGCCGCCGTCAGCCATATCTGCATGACCTATGCGCTGAAATTCGCGCCCTCCGCCACGCTGGCCCCGCTTCACTATGTCGAGATCGTGGCCGCGGTCGGGCTTGGCTATGCCGTCTTCAGCGACTTTCCGAATGCGCTGACCTGGGCCGGGATCGCGGTGATCGCCTCCTCCGGTCTCTATGTCATCCACCGCGAGCGTCTGGCAGCCCGGGTGCGGACAGCGCCCTGATCGCGGCGTCCAGTCGGCGGCGCGGCAGGATGACCACCATGCCCGGCCGGTCGAACCGGAGGTGCACGCGACCCGCCGCCACCCGGTTCGAGGTGCCGACCCGCCCGTCTGGCGCAAGGTCGAGCCCGTCGATCGGCCATTCCAGCCCCTCGCTTTCGCCCCGAACCGCCGCGAAGGGGAACAGCGACAGCACATCCCCGGAGCGAAGCCGCAAGGCGATCTCGGCAGGTGCGGCGAAAGCGATATCCTGCGGTCCGATGACGATGGCGCGACAACCGGCCCTGCGCACCAATGTGTTGAAGACGGCCAGGCCGTGGTCCATCCGCGCACCCGCAAAGCCAAGCGCCAGCACGAAGGGCGCTTCAATCGACCGCAGTGCCTTGTCGAAATCCGTCGTCTCCTGCTCCTCGATCCGGTGCAGGCGGTCGGGCGAAAGTCGCGCCCCCGCGGCGGCTGAAAGCGAATCAAGATCGCCGATCACCGCCGTCGGCGTCAGCCCCGCCCTGAGCAGCCGGTCGGCCCCGCCATCCGCTGCCACCATCTCGGGGGCACGCCCAATCGCCATGCGCAGGTCCCGTGCGGTGACCGACCCGCCGCCGACAAGCGTGATTCCGTTTGTTGATTGGACAATCTTGGACGACATGCGAATATTGTCTCTAATTATGGCAAGATTTCCGGGTGATGGCCACAATCCATCCATCAAATTACCCCGGTCTGGCGATGAATTTGGGCAGGCTCGCGAAAGCAGGGTCCACAATGCAATGCAAGAGGCAAGTTTCCAATGGCCGGTGACAGCAAGGTTCTGACGATTTCCTACGGCGCTTTCAGCTGCACGCTGGAAGGCTTCGACGATCCGTTAAGCACCATGAAGGAAATCGCCGAGTATTTCCGCGACCTTTCCGCCGAGGACCGCTACTTCGGGTCCGAACCGCCCTCGCCCGATGCAGCCATGCTGCACCGCGTTGCCGAGCGCGAGGTGCAGCGCATTGTCGAGGCCCGGGTGGGCGAGGATGGCGTTGTCGTCAGCCATCGTGACGCGCCGCGGCGCCGTGGCCGGATGACGGCGGCCGCCCTTGCTGCGGGGACAAACGATCCCGCCGCGGTCGTTGCAGGCTTTGCGCATCAGGCGCGGCGTCATCTGCAGGCCTCTGCCGCCGACGAACCCGGCGAAGAGATGGAAGCCCCGATCCTGCAGGACGCCGTTCCCGACGGCGTGGCCGCGAAACTCGCGCGGCTGCGCAAATCCGTTGGCCCCGATGGCGGCGAACTTCCGGTTGCCGCCACGGCCTTTGCCTCGGCCTTTCCCGAACAGGATGGCGACGACAGCGCCTTTGCTGACGATGTGATGGCTCTTGGCAATACCGCGCGCCTGCCGACGGAAACCCCCTTTGGTGACGAGGCTGACAACCCGATCGACGGCATGCTCGGCCGGATCGGGGCACTGCTTGGCGATGAGGCCACCACCGCGCCGGAAGAGACGGGCGCCGAAGAGTCGGCCATGGAGCCCGAATCGGCTGCGCAGGACGATCTGACCGACGCGGATATCCAGGCGCTCCTCGATGCCGAAGCGTCCGACGATATCCCCGTACTGACGCTGGACGAGGATCCGGCGCCCGAACCGGTAGAGGCTTTGGCCGAGGCGGAAGATCAGGCGGCCGCGCCGGATGCCACGCCCGAACCGCTTGTTCTCAGCGAGGCGGTGATCGAGCACGTCGACCTCACCGCTGCTGACGGCGACGCCGCCCTGGCCGACGATGGCCACGACAGCGCGCCTGCAGAACTTGCCGCGATTGACGGCGACGCCGCGCGCCCTGAACCGCTGATCCTTGATGCCGTGGCCCTGGATGACGACGAAACCCTCGTCGATATTCCGCCCGAGGCTTTGGACACTGCCGAAGTGCCGGACAGCGAAGAGGTTTCCGCGGCAGAAGACGGCCAGCTGCTGACCGTCGGAGAGGACGCGCCGCTGCCGGAGGAGGCGCTTGACCTCGCTCCCGCTGCCGAGGAAGCCGAAGAAGAGATCGCGAGGGCATTCGCCGCCGCCGAAATGGATACGCTGGCGGACGAGGCCACGGAACTTGATGCCGTGGAGGCGGAAGAGACGCTCGCCGCCCCGGAAGCGGAAGACGAAGCCCTCGCCGACGACGATCTCGGCGAAGAGGACGAACCCCGCCACGCCCATGCCCGAGTCGTCCGCATCCGCCATCGCCATACCAGCGACGCCGATGACGAGGCATCGGGCGACGAGGATCCGAAGCCGTTCAAGAAATTCCGCGAGGATGCGGCCGTGTCCCGGTTGTTGCGGCAGACCGACGATCAGATGGATGTGCCAGAGAACCGCCGCCGCCTGTCAGCCATCGCGCATCTCAAGGCCGCCGTTGTGGCGACCGAGGCGGACCGGCTGGTCACGGGCGATGCAGGGTCTAAAAAGGGCAAGCGGATCGAATCCTACCGCGACGACCTTGCCCGCGCGGTGCAGCCGATCCCGCCGGTCGAGACAAAGCCCGTTCCGGCCCGTCCGACCCGCGATCTGGACGCCCGACCGGCAGGCCCGCGCCCCGGCTCGATCCGGCCAGAGCTGATCTCGCCCGCGCCGCTTGTTCTTGTGTCTGAGCTTCGCGTCGACAACCTGCCGCCGAAAGAAGCCGTGGCAACGCCCGAACCGAAACCCGCCGTGGCAGCGCCCGAGGAAAAACCGGCCGCGGCCGCACCGCTGGAAGCACCGGCGCCAGCCGAAATGCCGGTCACGGCCGAGATGCCCGCCAAGGCCGATGCACCGCTCAAGGCTGACGCACCGCTCAAGGTTGACGCACCGCTCAAGGTTGACGCACCGGCCAAGGTCGAAATCCCCGCCGCGGCAGAAGCAGCGCCCGCCGCTCCCGCCGCTCGGACGGGCTGCGCGTGCATCTCGCCCGCCCGCTGCGTAGCGGGGACTGAGGTGGCG
>JAAURK010000151.1 GCA_012032275.1 Tabrizicola sp. | reverse complement strand
CAGACCCCACCAGCCTTCGCGGAGGACTGCCTCTGGGCCCGGCTCCATCCCCGCGCCCGATCCCCTTGACCCGCGCTTCCGCCAGCGTGAGACCCGCCGCCTCGACCCGCCAGCTTTCGCGCCAGACGGATCTTTCCACCGAATGGGTCCATTCCAGCGTGAACTCCTGCCGCGAAAGCTGCACCGCAAGCGCACCGATCAGAAGGCAGGAGCTCATGCCTGCACCCGGCGGTTCGACCGCCAGAAGCTCAACGCCGCAAGCAGGCCGAGCGCGAAGCCGATCTCGTCGGTGGCGGGAAGGGCGGCGACCAGGGTGAAGGCCGCGGTCGCGGCAAGCAGCCTTTGCCACAGGGCCAGCCGCACGCCGACCAGCCGATGACCGCCACCCCCCAGAGACCGATGGCAAGCACCGTTTTCGCGACGATGTAGAGAACCGCTGGCAGATAGCCGATGGAGGCGGCAAGCGCACCGCCGTCCTGCAGCATCAGCGCAGGCGTGTAGACGGCCATGAAGGGGATCACAAAGCCCGCCGCGGCGACCTTGACCGCCTCGATCGAAATGCGCAGGCCGCTTTCACGCGCGATCGGCGCTGCCGCGAAACAGGCAAGCGCGACCGGAGGCGTCAGATCGGCGAGGATGCCGAAGTAGAAGACGAACATGTGGCTGACGATCAGCGGCACGCCGAGGTCCAGAAGGGCCGGGCCCGCGATGGAGGAGGTGATGATGTAGTTCGGGATCGTCGGGATCCCCATGCCAAGGATGATGCAGGTCAGCATGGTCAGAAGCAGGCTGAGAAACAGGCTCTTGTCACCGACCGCGACGATGAACTGGCCGAAGGTATTGGCAGCGCCGGTCAGCGTCATCGTGCCGATGATCACGCCCACCACGGCGCAGGCGATACCCACGGGCAGCGCGGTCTTGGCGCCCTCGGCCAGGCTGTCGCGGCACAGGGCAAGCGTTGCGCGCCCGCCCGCCGACAGCGCGCACCACAGGATCAGGATCGCCAGCGTGGCCGCGACGATCCCGATCCCGTAGCGCAGGAACGATGCGCTCGCGAGGCCAAGCACGACCCAGAAGATGACGCGCATCTGGAAGGCGGGCAGGTTCAGGACCGCGGCCCCGCCCAGGATCAGAAGCAGCGTCAGCGCAAGCCCGACCGTTCCCGCGAAAAGCGGTGTATAGCCCGAGAAGAGCAGATAGATCAGCATGAGGAGCGGCAGAAGAAGCGGCCAGTTCTTCTTCACCGCCGCCATGGGCGAGGGAAGATCCTCTTTCGCCATGCCGCGCAGGCCGAACTTTCCCGCCTCGAGATGCACCATCCAGAAGGTCGAGGCGAAGTAGAGCATCGCCGGCACGATCGCGGCGCGCACGACCTCGTGATATTCGACGCCAAGCGTTTCGGCCATGATGAAGGCCACCGCCCCCATCACCGGCGGCATGATCTGCCCGCCCATCGATGCCGTGGCCTCGACCCCTCCGGCAAAGGCGGGGCGGTAGCCGAAGCGCTTCATCAGGGGAATGGTGAACTGGCCGGTGGTGACGACATTGGCGACACCCGAGCCAGAGATCGTTCCCATCAGCCCCGAAGAGACGACCGCGACCTTCGCGGCACCGCCCTGCCGGTGACCGACAAGTCCAAGCGCAACATCGGTGAAAAGCCGGATCATCCCGGCCTTTTCCAGGAATGCGCCGAAAAGGATGAAGAGGAAGATGTAGGTCGAGGAGACATAGGTCGGGATGCCGTAGATGCCTTCGGTGCCAAAGGACATGTGATCGATCACCTGGCGGAAGCTGTAGCCGCGATGGTTGAGCGGCGAGGGCAGATACTGGCCGAGCAGGCAATAGACCAGAAACAGCCCCGCGATGATCGGCAGGGCGGGGCCCATCAAAAGCCATGCGGCGGCAAAGACCACGACCAAAAGCAGCACGCCCACCGCCGTATCCGTCACGGTCGGATCGCCCGAGCGCAGGATCAGCGCGCCGTATTCCACCCATTGATAGCCCGCAACGACGACGCCCGCCCCCGCCATTGCCCAGGCCAATGCCATCGGGCCCGGACCCCGCCGCCCGATTGCCGCCAGCAACGGAAACCCCAGAAGACAGAGAAAGCCCACGTGAAGCGCCCGGATCACCTGGCTAGGCAGGTTCAGAAGGTGCGCCGCCGTCGCGATCTGATAAAGCGAAAAGGCGACGGCGATCCAGAAAAGGACGCGGCCGGTCCTGCCCTGCGGAAAACCCTGCAGCAGCGGATCATGGGTCATTTCACCTTGGGTCGGTACTGCGTCTCGATCAGGCTCCGGCATCATGCTGGGTCGTCCTTCGCGGGTCGGTCAAGGGAACGGACGCGGCCGGTTCCGCCGCGCCCCGAGGACCGTCGCGCGATCCTACATAAGGCCCATTTCGCGGTAATAGCGTTCCGCGCCGGGGTGCAGCGGGATCGGCATCCCCTCCAGCGCGCCGTCGAGCCTGATCTCCTTGGCCGCGACATGCGCCGCCTCCAGTGGCCCGAGGTTCTCGAACAGAAGCTTGGTCATCTGATAGACCGTCTCTTCCGGCACATCGGCCCCGGTGACAAGGTAGTTCAGAACCGCCACCGTCGGCACGTCTTCGGTCTGGCCCTCATAGGTGCCCGCCGGGATCGTCGCCGCGATATAGGGTGCGCCAAGGGCGCTTGCGATCTCTGCCGGGACGGCGACCATCTTGATCTCGACAGAGGTCGACAGATCCTTGATCGAGGCAACGCCAAGGCCCGCGGATTGCAGCGTTGCGTCAAGTTGGCGGTTCTTGATCAGCTCCACCGATTCCGCGAAGGGCAGGTATTCGGTTGCCGAAAGCGCCTCATAGCTCATCCCCGCCGCGCCAAAGATCGCCCGCGCATTGAGCTCGGTTCCCGATTTCGGCGCGCCGACCGATACGGAATGACCGGCCAGATCGGCCAGCGAAGTGATGCCGCTTTCCGCCGAAGCGACGATCTGGATGTAATTCGGATAGACCGCGGCCACGCCGCGCAGTTTGTCCAGCGGCTGGCTGAAACCCGCGTCGGCATCGCCCGCCCAGGCCAGCGCGACACTGTCGCCAAGCGCCAGCGCAAGTTCCCCGCCGCCGTTCTGGATGAGGTTGAGGTTCTCGACCGAGGCTTTGGTCGATTGCACCTGAACCCGCACGTCGGGGATATTCTCGGAATAGATGTTCGAAAGCCCGACACCCAGCGGGTAATAGACGCCTGACGTGCCGCCGGTCAGGATGTTGATGAATTCTTCTGCCCTGGCTTCGGACACAAGGGCCGCAAGGCAAAGCGAGGCGAGCCCGGTACGGATGGTCATATGGAAGGTGGTCATGATCTCCTCCTAAAATCATCGGCCCGTCTTCTGCGGACCCAAGTCCCCATGGTTCCGGATTTATCCGTCGATGGCCAGAAAATTGTGATGTGGAAACTACATAGTGGAAACCACGTATTCCCGGCGGCAGGCGCGCGCCCGCACCCCATCCTGTAGCACCGCTGCCAAATTGTGCAGATTCCGGTGATATCGGCCAAATCCTGCAATCAGGCCTTTCACAGCGGCTGTCTAACGGTTTAGCCTGCACAGAAGAAGGCGGGGGGTGCAGGGTGACAGCGTTCTTCAACGAGATGTATCACGGGGCCGACGTCCGCCTGCCTTACGCGCATCTTGAAGACTGGCTCCGGTCGATGCCGGTGGAGTTGCGCAGCCTGAAGCAGGCCGAGGCGGAAGCGCTGTTCCGGCGGATCGGGATCACCTTCGCGGTTTACGGCGAGGGCGGCGACCCGGACCGGCTGATCCCGTTCGACATGTTTCCGCGGGTCTTCTCCGCCACCGAATGGTCACGGCTGGAACGCGGGATCAAGCAGAGGGCGCGGGCGCTGAACGCGTTTCTGGTCGATGTCTATGGGCGGGGAGAGATCATGCGGGCCGGGCGCATCCCCGCACGGCTGGTCTATGAAAACGAGGCCTATGAAAAGGCAGTGGCGGGCATCGTGCCGCCCAAGGGGGTCTATTCCCACATCGTCGGCATCGATCTGGTGCGGACCGGACCTGACGAATTCTTCGTGCTGGAAGACAATTGCCGCACGCCAAGCGGGGTCAGCTACATGCTGGAAAACCGCGAGATCATGATGCGCATGTTTCCCGAACTGTTCCGCGAGAACAGGATCGAGCCGGTGGATATCTACCCCGAAAAGCTGCGCCGCACGCTGGCCAGCGTCGCGCCGGCCAAATGCGAGGGCGAGCCGACGGTGGTGATCCTGACGCCGGGGCATTTCAACAGCGCCTATTACGAACATTCCTTCCTTGCCGATCTGATGGGGGTCGAACTGGTGGAGGGCCAGGATCTGTTCGTGGACGGAGCCTACGTCTACATGCGCACGACCGAAGGGCCGCGGCGGGTGGATGTTATTTACCGGCGGATCGACGACGCCTATATCGACCCGCTCTGCTTTCGCCCGGACTCGATGCTTGGCGTCGCGGGGCTCATGGATGTCTACCGGTCCGGCGGGGTGGCGATCTGTTCGGCGCCCGGGGCGGGCGTCGCCGACGACAAGGCGGTCTACACCTATGTGCCGGAGATGATCCGGTTCTACCTGGGGGAAGAGCCGATCCTGAACAATGTGCCGACCTGGCAATGCGGCAAGGCCGACGATCTGAAATATGTGCTGGAGCATCTGCCCGAACTGGTGGTGAAGGAGGTGCATGGCTCGGGTGGCTACGGGATGCTGGTCGGGCCCAAGTCGGACCATGCGCAGGTCGCGGCCTTTCGCGCCAAGATCATCGAAAACCCCGGAAACTACATCGCGCAGCCGACGCTCGCCCTTTCGGCCGTCCCCACCTTTGTCGAGGAGGGGGTGGCCCCCCGGCATGTCGACCTGCGGCCCTATTGTCTTGTCGGCGAGCGGGTCGAACTGGTGCCCGGCGGCCTGACGCGCGTGGCGCTGAAGGATGGCTCTCTCGTGGTCAATTCCTCGCAAGGGGGCGGCGTCAAGGACACCTGGGTGTTGGCGGAATGAGGCGGCCGGCACACCGACGGGGCCTCGTATCGCGGCCGGGACGGCGCCTTGTGGCAGAGACCGCTGTGCGAAGGGCGCGGGGAGGGGGCAGGGCATGCTGAGCCGGACCGCAGACAACCTTTACTGGATCGCCCGCTACATGGAACGGGCCGACACGGCGGCGCGGCTGCTGGAGGTGGGAAGCCGCATCTCGCTGATCCCCTCGGCGCATGGCTACCGCAGCGAATGGGACAGCCTGTTGCGCGCCACCGGCATGGCTGCTGGCTTCACCCGCAAATACGGCGATCCGGTGCAGCGCAACATCGAAGCTGGCTGTTTTTCGACCATGACAACCCAAGCTCGGTCGCAAGCTGCATCACCAGCGCGCGGGAAAACGGGAGGATTGTCCGGACGGCGCTGACCACGCAGGTCTGGGATGCGCTGAACATGGCCTTCCAGGAATTGAAGGCGCTGGAGCGGCGGCCACGCAGCGAGCTGGAACTCAGCGACCTGTCCGACTGGACGATGCGGCATTGCGCATTGGCGCGCGGGGCAATCGACGCAACGCTGCTGCGCGGCCCGGGATACAACTTCCTGAACATGGGCTATTATCTGGAACGGGCCGACAGTACGGCGCGGCTGATGGATGTGAAATACTATGTGCTGCTGCCGCGCGTCGATTACGTCGGCTCCGGTCTCGACAACTATCAATGGACGACGCTGTTGCGCGCGCTCGGGTCGCACCGGTCGTTTCATTGGGCCTATGGCGGCGACGTGACGGCGGGAAAGATCGCCGATTTCCTGATCCTGAACACGCAATGCCCGCGGTCACTGAAGACCTGCGTGGCGGGGATGGCCAATCATCTGGGTCGGCTGGCCAAGGCCTACGATCACCGGACCGATGCCCAGGCCCGGTCCGAGGCGTTGATGGCGGGGATCGAGGAGACAACGGTGGAGGCAATTTTCGAGGAAGGGCTGCATGAATATCTGACCCGCTTCATCGGCGATACGGCTCTTCTCGCCAATGACATCCATGACGCCTATCTGAGCGGGGAGATGCGCTGATGCTGCTGCGCGTCGATCATGTCACCCGCTATCACTATGACCGGCCCGTGCGGTCGGTGGTGCAAAGCCATCGGCTGACGCCATCGGTGTTTCAGGGCCAGCGCGTCATCGACTGGGAGGTGACGGTGTCGGACGGTCGGCGCGGGGCCGAGTTCCGGGACGGCGCGGGCGATGTGATCCAGGGCTGGACGGTGGCAGGCCCGGTAAATGAGATCGTCGTCACCGTCCGGGGTGCGGTCGAGACGCAGGATCTGGCCGGGGTTCTGAAACGGCACCGCGAGACGGTCTCGCCCGATTGCTATCTGCGGGCGACGGGGCCTACGCGTACCGACAAGGCCTTGTCGGAACTGGCCCGGTCGGTGGATGCGGCCGATCCGCTGGCCTTGGCCCATGCGCTGTCGGACTGTGTCGCCGATGCGATATCCTACCGACCGGGAGTGACCCATGCCCATACGACCGCCGCCGAGGCGCTGGCGCTGGGCGAAGGCGTCTGCCAGGACCATGCCCATGCGCTGATTGCGGTGGCGCGGGCCCGGGAGATGCCCGGGCGCTATGTATCGGGCTATCTGCATGCCACGGAAGACGGCACGCTGCATGAGGCCGCCCATGCCTGGGCAGAGGTCTACGTGGCCGGTCTGGGTTGGGTCGGGTTCGATCCTGCGAACCGCTGCTGCCCCGACGAAAGATATATCCGCCTCGGCTCCGGCTTTGACGCGCAGGATGCCGCCCCGATCCGCGGCATTGCCCGCGGGGGCGCGCAGGAAGAGCTGGATGTAAGCCTTGCCGTCCTTGCCGGGCAACAGTAACGCCAGCGCGCAGGTCCGCGGCCGGGGCACCCCGAAAGGAGGCGCGAGACGGGGCCGCCCTGGTCTTCTTTGCACTTTTCAACGGCAGGCGGTGCCGATAAAACCTGCGGGCCAGGGTGAAGGATCGCGATGACATATTGTGTGGGCCTGCTTCTCAATCAGGGCATTGTCCTGCTGTCGGATACGCGCACCAATGCCGGGCTCGACAATATCTCCACCTATCGCAAGATGTTCACATTCGAGAATCCGGGCGAGCGCGTGATCGTCATCATGACGGCGGGCAGCCTGTCGGTTTCGCAGACGACGATCGCGCGCCTGCGCGAGGCGATGGAGGAACCGGAGGCCACGCCCGAAACATCGATCATGCAGGCGCCAACGATGCTCAAGGTGGCCGATATCGTGGGCGACATGCTCTGCCGGGTCCGTGCCGAAGTGGATGAGAAGATCAGCACCATGCAGGGGGCCGTGGCCAGCATGATCGTGGCCGGGCAGCGCAAGGACGGCGCGATGCGGCTGTTCCTGATCTATCCCGAGGGGAATTACATCGAGGCGACAGAGGATACGCCCTTCCTTCAGATCGGCGAGCACAAATACGGCAAGCCGATTCTCGACCGTGTGGTGCGGCCCTCGACCAGCCTTGAGGATGCGCAGAAGGCCGTGCTTCTCAGCATGGATTCCACGCTGCGGTCGAACCTGTCGGTCGGAATGCCGCTGGATCTTGCGGTGATCGAAAAGGATGCCTGTCGGGTAACCCATGCCCGACGGATCGAGGCGGGGGATGAGGGGTTCCGCGCGATGAGCGATGCCTGGTCCACCGCCCTGCGCGACGGATTCGCGCATATCAAGGTGTGATGTTTTGCGCCGCGGCCCTTGGCAGCGCCGTGTCGCAGCCCTAGGTATGGCACAAAGAGGAGAGTGTGATGCCAGAGTTGATCCGCCTTTATCTCTTCAGCATCGGCGTTGGCTTTGCCCTTGCCGCCGGTTTTACAGGGATTCTCGTCTGGCAGGATGTGGCCGGGATCGGGCATCTGATCCTCGGGTCCGATATCGGCTGGATTGCTGCGGTGATGATGGTCATTTTCAACGGCATCGTCTTTTCCGGCGTCCAGTTCGGCATCAGGGTCATGCGCATGGGCGAGGATGACGGCCCCCGCGGCGGATGCGGGAACCGGTTCCGTGCGGTGGCGCAGGAGCGGCGCTGACGTTCCGGAAAGGTGGCGGGCCCGCAGCAGCCGTGAAGGCCGGGGTTTTCCCGAGAGCCAGAGGTCTCAGGTGGGTGCCAGGTAGCAGGACCAGGATCCTGTCAGAGCCAGCGCCCGTTCGCTTGCTTATCGGCCACTGGAAAAGAGGCCTCGCACGAGAAGAGCAGAACCCGCCAATCCGGAAGATAGGCGTGACCGGCCCCAACCGCAAGACATGCGCGCGCCGCTGCCTGTTTCACGCCGCGCCGGGCGGATGCTGCGCCGTCAGCATCCGCAAGACTTGCCAGATGTTCATGCTTGGTTCATGATCGGACGATGGACGACCTCGCCGATCTCTTGCCCTCGCTTCCCGGCCAGCGCTTGCAGCGCGGGGTTTGCCGGGGCCTCCGCGCGCTGGATTTCGTCACGGTGGAGGAACTGGTCCCGGCGCCCGGGTTGCGGGTCGATGTGATGGCGCTGGGCCCGAAAGGCGAAATCTGGGTGGTGGAGTGCAAGTCGAGCCGCGCCGATTTCGCGGCGGACCGGAAGTGGCACGGGTATCTTGAATGGTGTGACCGGTTTTTCTGGGCGGTGGACGGCGATTTTCCGGCCGGACTTCTGCCGGAGGGGACGGGTCTGATCCTGGCCGATGCCTATGACGCGGAGATCATGCGAATGGGGCCGGAGACGCCGCTGTCTGGCGCGCGGCGCAAGGCAGTTCTGCGGACCTTTGCCCGGGCGGCCGCCGGGCGGTTGCAGGGATTGCGCGACCCCGGTGCCGTGGCCCTGTCGCTGTGATCCGAAGACCTGCATCCGCAGAAGCGTCTTTGGCTGAACGCAGTGGCCGCAGGTGGCGCGGTCAGCGTTTCTTCATCGGTTTGCCGCCTGCCATGGCACGGGCTGCTTCGGCGGCGGCGCGCAGTTCTTCGGCGATTTCCTCCGCCTCTTCGGGATCGAAATCAAGCGGCAGCTCGATCCCGCCCTCCGCCTCGACATAGATCCTCACCATGCCCCGGTCCGTGGGGCCGATCTGCAGATTGGCGGCGATCTCGCTTTGCTTGTCGATGCTCATGATGCGTCTCCGGCTGGATCGCGGCGGCGTAGCGGTTCGGGCACCGGCAGGCAAGCGCGATTTACTTGCCTCAGTCAAGTTTATGGTGATAAGGTCCGCTACCGGAGGCCGACGATGGATGCAATTGACCGGATCAGGGCGTTCAACCGGTTCTATACCGGGCGGCTGGGGCTGCTGGGGCGCAGCTATCTCGGCTCTGGCCTCAGCCTCTCCGAGGTGCGGCTGCTGCATGATCTCGATGTCGCGGAGCCGCCGATGGCGCGCGAGCTTGCCCATGATCTGACGCTTGACGAGGGATATGTAAGCAGGGTGCTGGCGGGATTTGTCCGGCGCGGCTGGCTGGCCCGTCTGGTCCCGAAGACCGATCGGCGGGTGCGCATTCTGCGGTTGACGCCGGAAGGCCGGGCGGTCGCTGCGGCGCTGAAGTCGGCGTCGCGGGCCGACCTCGCCGCGCTGCTGCC
>JAAURK010000150.1 GCA_012032275.1 Tabrizicola sp. | reverse complement strand
GCTGATCGCGCTGACCGGGCAGGTGCAGGCGTTGGGGCGGCTCGTGGCGCGGATCCCTGACGGGATCGCCGGGGCGATGCTCGCGGGCGTGCTGTTACCGTTTTGCCTGAAGGGTGCGCTCGCCGCCGAGGCGCTGCCCCTCCTGGTGATGCCGATGGTGGCGGTGTTCGTTCTGGTCAGGCTGCGAAATCCGCCGCTCGCGGTTCTGGCGGCGTTGGCGACAGGGATCATCGCCACATTCCTCGCAGGGGGCGCGGCCCCGCCCGATCTGCGGCCGACCCTGCCGCAATTGACGCTGATCCGGCCAGAAATCAGCCTGACCGCGCTCATCGGCCTTGGGCTGCCGCTCTATCTGGTGACGATGGCAGCGCAGAACCTGCCGGGCTTCGCCACGCTCCGCAGCGCGGGCTACGAGCCACCGGTGGCCAGCGCATTGCGTGTGACCGGCGGCATCTCCGCGGTCACAGCCTTCTTCGGCGCGCATTCCGTCAGCATGGCGGCGATCACCGCCGCGATCTGCCTTGGGCCGGACGTCCATCCCGACAAGGACCGACGGTGGATCGTCGGGCTGGTCTATGCCGGGGTCTGGGTGCTTCTGGGCCTGTCGGGGCCGATGGTGATCGCGCTACTGGCCGCATTGCCCGGCGAGGTGATGTCGGCGCTCTTGGCGCTGGCGCTCCTGTCGCCAATGATGGGCGCGCTGAGCGGGGCGTACCAGACGCCGGAGCAACGCTTTGCCGCCACCGTGACGCTGGCGGTCACGGCATCGGGCGTCGCAGTATTCGGGATCGGGGCGGCCTTCTGGGGGCTCGTCGCGGGGATCGGCGTGCAGCTTCTGGAACGGCTGCGACGCTAGGCGCAAATCTTTCGAAGAATTTGCAAATTCCTTCAAAGGAATTTGGCCGCCTCAGAACGGCACGTCGTTCACCTGGTCGGGAACCTGATCCGCCGGGATCACCCAGCGGGCGACGACCTTCTTCGTCCCGGCATGGTCGAACTCCACATCCAGCTTGTCGCCCTCGATCCCCATGATCGCGCCATAGCCGAACTTCTGGTGGAAGACCCGGTCGCCCAGAATGTAGGCCGACAGCGCCTCGGCGTCGATGACCATGTTGCGCGCCTCCTTCGGCTGGCTCATCGGGCGGATGGACTGGCGCTCCTGCAGTCGCCGCCAGCCGGGGGAATTATAGACATCCGCCCGCGTGGCGCGTTCCTCGATGCCGGAGCCGAAGCCGACGCCCGCCGCAGCGCCGAAGCCGCCGCCGTAAAGGCCGGGGGGCGTGAGCACCTCGACATCGGCGGCGGGAAGCTCGTCGATGAAGCGGCTGGGAAGCTGGCTTTGCCACTGTCCATAGACCCGACGGTTCGAGGCGAAGGAAACGGTGCAAAGCACCTCCGCCCGGGTGATCCCGACATAGGCAAGGCGGCGCTCTTCCTCCAGCCCCTTCAGCCCGCTTTCATCCATGCTGCGCTGGCTGGGGAAAAGACCGTCCTCCCACCCCGGCAGGAAGACCACCGGAAACTCCAGCCCCTTGGCGGCGTGAAGCGTCATGATCGAGATCTTTTCCTCGGCACCCTCGGTGTCGTTGTCCATGATCAGCGCGACATGTTCGAGAAAACCCTGCAGGTTGTCGAACTGCTCCAGCGCCTTGACAAGTTCCTTGAGGTTGTCGAGCCGCCCCGGCGCTTCGGGCGTCTTGTCGTTCTGCCACATCTCGGTATAGCCGGATTCCTCGAGGATCGTTTCGGCCAGCCCGATATGGCTTTGGCCTTCGCGCCGGGAAAGTGCATGCCAACGGTCAACGGCCTCGACGAAGATGCGCAGCTGCGCCGCCCCCTTGCCGCCGAACACGCCCTTCGCCAAAGCCTCGCGCGCGCCGTCAAGCAGCGGCACCCCTGCCCCGCGGGCAAGCCTCTGGATATCGGCCTGTGCCTTGTCGCCCAGCCCGCGTTTTGGCAGGTTCACCACCCTCTCGAATGCCAGATCATCCTCGGGTGACACCGCAAGCCGGAAATAGGCCATCGCATCGCGGATTTCCTGGCGTTCGTAAAAGCGCGGGCCGCCGATGACGCGGTAGGGCAGACCGATGGTCAGGAAGCGGTCCTCGAAGGCGCGCATCTGGTGGCTGGCGCGCACCAGGATCACCTGATGGTTGAGATCAACCGGCTCCATCCCCCGCGTGCCGCGCTGGATCGCCTCCACCTCTTCGCCGATCCAGAGGGCCTCTTCCTCGCCGTCCCAATGGCCGATCAGGCGGAGCTTTTCGCCCGCCTCCCCCGCTGTCCAGAGGGTCTTGCCAAGGCGGCCCTTGTTGCCCGCGATGACACCGCTTGCAGCCGCGAGGATATGCGCGGTGGAGCGGTAGTTCTGTTCCAGCCGTATCACCTGGGCGCCGGGGAAATCCTTCTCGAAGCGCAGGATGTTGCCGACCTCCGCGCCGCGCCAGCCGTAGATCGACTGATCGTCATCGCCGACGCAGCAGATGTTCCGGTGCGCCTGCGCCAGAAGACGGAGCCACAGGTATTGGCACACGTTGGTGTCCTGGTATTCGTCGACAAGGATATAGCGGAACCAGCGCTGATACTGCCGCAGAACATCCTCGTGGTTCTGGAAGATCACCACGCAATGCAGCAGCAGGTCGCCGAAATCGGTGGCGTTCAGCGCCTTCAGGCGCTCCTGATAGGCCTCGTAGAGCTCCGTCCCGCGGTTGTTGTAGGCAGAGGCGTCAGATGACGGCACGCGGTCCGGTGTCAGCGCGCGGTTCTTCCATCCGTCGATCAGCGAAGCCAGCATCCGCGCGGGCCAGCGCTTTTCGTCGATATTGGCCGCGACGATCAGCTGTTTCAACAGCCGCAACTGATCGTCGGTGTCCAGAATGGTGAAATTCGGCTTCAACCCGACCAGCTCCGCATGGCGGCGAAGGATCTTGACCGAGAGCGAGTGGAAGGTGCCCATCCAGGGCATGCCCTCTGCCACCTCGCCCAGCATGCGGCCGACGCGGGTCTTCATCTCGCGCGCGGCCTTGTTGGTGAAGGTCACGGCGAGAATCTCGTTCGGCCGCGCCCTGCCCTGACGCAGAAGATGCACGATCCGTGCCGTCAGCGCCTTCGTCTTGCCGGTGCCCGCGCCCGCCAGCATCAGCACCGGTCCATCAAGCGCCTCGACGGCGGCGCGTTGGGCGGGGTTCAGATCGTCGAGATAGGCCGCAGGCCGCGCCGCGAGCGCGCGCTGCGAAAGCGGCACGGCCGCTTCAAAGGCTTCTGACTCATCAAACGATGCCATCTCGCCACATTAACGGGCTTCCGCACGGAATTGAAGCGGTGTTCCATAAATGTTCATGTTTTTTTGTGACGTGGAACGGGGCACTTGCCAAACCCATGCCTAATTTCGCAATAGAAATACAAGAAAAACAAGGAGGAGTTCCATGCCACAAGACGAGATGCTGCGCCTTGCCCTTTATTGCGGCGGTGCGATCGTGCTTGCCTGGGCGTTTCATTTCGTCAGCAGGCTTGTGGCCGGAGGCGGTCCCTGGGAGGGCGTGGCGGGGCAGAAAAGCATCGAGCCGTCGAAGCCGTTCAGTTTTGCCTATGCGCTGATCGCGTTCAGCCTGGCCGCCGTCGCCCTGACCTTCGTGATCGAGAGGCCGGAGTTGTGGCATAACTGGATCGTCGTGGTGGTGGGCACGGCCGGCGGGATATCGATGCTGTTCCGTTTCCTGCCGAGCTATCTGGTGACATGGGATTATTCCGGCGTCACCGGGCCAAGAAGCGTGCTGTTCCCCCCGTTCGGCATGACCCAGAACAAGATCGAATGGGGGCGCATCACCGCGCTGCATCGGGGGACCAGAAGCCGGATCACGATCCGCGGCATGGGCGGCACCCAGGTCAGCTGGCGCGCCACTTATGTCGGCGCGCATGCCCTGATGCAGGAACTTGCCGACCGGCGCCCGGACCTCGATTCCTGAGATCGGAAAGATTCGCCTGCTGTTATCGCTCACAGCATTCTCGCCTCTTGCGCTGCACCGCAGCGTCCGTAGAGTGCCCCGGACGCTAGGGGGTGGCCACGCATGACCGAGTTCAAGAAGATCCTGATTGCAAACCGGGGCGAGATCGCGATCCGCGTGATGCGGGCGGCCAACGAGATGGGCAAGAAGACCGTTGCCGTCTTTGCCGAAGAAGACAAGCTTGGCCTTCACCGGTTCAAGGCGGACGAGGCCTACCGGATCGGCGAAGGGCTGTCGCCGGTGGGCGCCTATCTCAGCATTCCCGAGATCATCCGCGTGGCGAAGATGTCGGGGGCCGATGCGGTGCATCCGGGATACGGGCTCCTGTCGGAAAACCCCGACTTCGTGGATGCCTGCGATCAGGCCGGGATCACCTTCATCGGACCGCGCGCCGAAACCATGCGCGCACTGGGCGACAAGGCTTCCGCCCGGCGGGTGGCGATGGAGGCGGGCGTGCCCGTCATCCCCGCGACCGATGTGCTGGGAGAGGACATGGCGCAGATCAAGCGCCAGGCGGCAGAGGTAGGCTATCCGCTGATGCTGAAGGCCTCGTGGGGCGGGGGCGGCCGCGGCATGCGGCCAATCCTGAACGAGGGCGAACTGGAAGCCAAGGTGCGCGAGGGGCGCCGCGAGGCGGAAGCGGCCTTCGGCAACGGCGAGGGATTTCTGGAGAAGATGATCCTGCGCGCGCGCCATGTCGAGGTGCAGATCCTTGGCGACAAGCACGGCAATATCTATCATCTCTGGGAACGCGACTGCACCGTGCAACGCCGCAACCAGAAGGTGGTGGAGCGCGCTCCCGCCCCCTATCTGACCGCCGAACAGCGGGCCGAAGTCTGCGAGATGGGCAAACGCATCTGCGCCCATGTGAATTACGAATGCGCCGGAACGGTCGAGTTCCTGATGGATATGGACAGTGGAAAGTTCTATTTCATCGAGGTGAATCCCCGCGTGCAGGTGGAACATACCGTGACCGAAGAGGTGACGGGGATCGACATCGTGCAGGCGCAGATCCTGATCGAGGAAGGCAAGACCCTGGCCGAGGCGACGGGGATTGCGCGGCAGGAGGACGTGGTGCTGAACGGCCACGCGCTGCAATGCCGGGTGACGACCGAAGACCCGCTGAACAACTTCATCCCCGATTACGGCAGGCTGACGGCCTATCGCAGTGCCACCGGCAACGGCATCCGGCTTGATGGCGGCACCGCCTATGCAGGGGGCGTCATCACCCGGTATTATGACAGCCTGCTGGTCAAGGTCACCGCCCATGCGCAGACGCCGCAGAAAGCCATCGCGCGCATGGACCGGGCGCTGCGCGAATTCCGCATCCGCGGCGTGGCGACGAACATCGACTTCGTCATCAACCTCCTGAAGCACCCGACTTTCCTGAACGATACCTGCACGACGAAGTTCATCGACACGACGCCAGAGCTTTTCCAGTTCAAGAAACGGCGGGACCGGGCCACGAAGATCCTGACCTATATCGCCGACATCACCGTGAACGGGCATCCCGAGACCGCTGGCCGCGCCCCTGCCCCCGGCGCATGCCCGCGCCCCCGAAGGCACCCCCGGCCAAGGCCGACCCCCGGCATGGGCACGCGCAATCTGCTGGAACAGAAGGGCCCGCAGGCCGTGGCCGACTGGATGACCGCGCAAACGAGGCTTCTGATCACCGACACGACGATGCGCGACGGGCATCAATCGCTGCTGGCCACCCGGATGCGGTCGATCGACATGATCCGCGTCGCGCCAACCTATTCCGCCAATCTGCCGCAGCTTTTCAGCGTCGAATGCTGGGGCGGAGCGACCTTCGATGTGGCCTATCGGTTCTTGCAGGAATGCCCGTGGCAACGGCTGCGCGATCTGCGGGCCGCCATGCCGAACGTGATGACGCAGATGCTGCTGCGCGCCTCGAACGGCGTCGGCTATACGAACTACCCCGACAACGTGGTGCAGGCCTTCGTTCAGCAGGCCACGCTGACCGGCGTCGACGTGTTTCGCGTGTTCGACAGCCTGAACTGGGTCGAGAACATGCGCGTCGCGATGGATGCGGTGGTGGAAGCGGGCAAGGTCTGCGAAGGCTCGATCTGCTATACCGGCGATGTCCTGAACCCCGACCGGGCGAAATATGATCTGAAATACTATGTCGCCATGGGCAAGGCCCTGCGCGACGCAGGCGCGCATGTGCTGGGACTGAAGGATATGGCGGGGCTGTTGAAACCCGCCGCGGCGCGCGTTCTGATCAGGACGCTGAAGCAGGAGGTGGGCCTGCCGATCCATTTCCACACCCATGACACGGCGGGCATCGCCTGCGCATCGATCCTTGCCGCCGCCGAAGCGGGGGTGGACGCGGTCGATTGCGCGATGGATGCGCTTTCAGGCAATACCAGCCAGGCGACGCTTGGCACGATTGTCGAGGCGCTTGCCAATACCGAGCGGGACACCGGCCTCGATATCACGGCGATCCGCGAGATCTCCAACTACTGGGAAACGGTGCGCGATCATTACGCGGCCTTCGAAAGCGGGCTGCAGGCACCGTCGTCAGAGGTCTATCTGCATGAAATGCCGGGCGGCCAGTTCACCAACCTCAAGGCGCAGGCGCGGTCGCTCGGCCTGGAAGAACGCTGGCACGAGGTAGCCCAGACCTATGCCGACGTGAACCGGATGTTCGGCGATATCGTCAAGGTCACGCCCTCGTCCAAGGTGGTGGGCGACATGGCGCTGATGATGGTCGCGCAAGGCCTGAGCCGCGCCGAGGTGGAGGATCCGGAGGTCGACGTGGCCTTCCCGGATTCGGTGATCGACATGCTGCGGGGCAATCTTGGCCAACCGCCGGGCGGCTGGCCCGCAGGCATCCTGGCCAAGGTCCTGAAGGGAGAGAGCCCGATGCTGGAGCGGCCAGGTTCCGTGCTGCCTCCGGTCGATCTTGCCGAGACGCGGGCAAAGCTCGCGGCTGAACTTGGCGGCGACGAGGATGATCCGGAAACCGTGGATGACGAGGATCTGAACGGATATCTGATGTATCCCAAGGTGTTCCTCGACTATCGCAGCCGCCACCGCATCTACGGCCCGGTGCGCGCCTTGCCGACGCGGACCTTCTTTTACGGCATGGAGCCGGGCGAAGAGATCACCACCGAGATCGACCCCGGCAAACAGCTTGAAATCCGTCTGCAGGCGGTGGGAGAAACCTCCGACGACGGCGATGTGAAGGTGTTTTTCGAGCTGAACGGGCAGCCGAGGGTCATCCGCGTTCCGAACCGGGCAATCAAGGCAAAGACCGTGGCGCGGCCAAAGGCGCAGGATGGCAACGCCGCGCATGTCGGCGCGCCGATGCCCGGCTCCATCGCCAGTGTGGCGGTGACCGTCGGGCAGAAGGTGCGGCCCGGCGACCTGCTTCTGACAATCGAGGCGATGAAGATGGAAACCGGCCTCCACGCCGACAAGTCCGCGGTGGTGACGGCCCTGCATGTCCAGCCCGGCGCCCAGATCGAGGCGAAGGATCTGCTGGTCGAACTTGGGGGCGAAGCCTGATCGCCCCCGGCGCGGGCCGATCTTTCGGCCTCTTGCGCCCGACGGGGGCAAAGGCCAGGATCGTGAGGGCCACCCGAATTGCGGCAGAAAACAACCGAAGGCACGTGAATGACCCGAATATTGGTGGCCATCTTCCTCTTCCTCGCGACACCCGTCGTCGCCCAGGACCCAACCTTTGGCTTCAGCGCGGACGATCCGGCGATGAACGCGGCTATTGCCGAGGCGCGGGACACGCTGCCGGCCTTCCTCGACACTATGATCGGGGCGAATGGATCGACGGTCGAGGGCGTCATGCTGAAAGTCGCGGTGCCCACGGTGAACGGCGTCAACGCGCACGAACATATCTGGGTTGCCCCGGTCAAGCGCCAGGCCGATGGCAGCTTTGTCGGCACTCTGGCCAATGAGCCGGTCGAACTTGGCGATCTGCGGCTGGGCGACGATATCCCGTTTTCGCAAGACCAGATCAGCGACTGGAGCCTGTTTTCCCCCGAGGGGCTTCTCTACGGCAATTACACCTCGCGCGTGATGTATGACCAGGGCGCCTTCGGCGCGGTGCCGTTCGAGATGATCTTCACCCCCGATCCGATCCCGCCCGGCCTGAAATAGCCCGACAGACCCGCACGACGCCGCCGGTTCCGGCAAGATTTCCCGCCCCGAAGCAATTTCCCTCTTGCGAAGTGTCGCGTCCCTTTATACATCCCGCCTCGTCCAACCGGTGCGGGCGTAGCTCAGGGGTAGAGCATAACCTTGCCAAGGTTAGGGTCGTGAGTTCGAATCTCATCGCCCGCTCCAGTTTGGATCAGTAATATCAAAGGCTTAAGAAGCGCCCCCCGGGGCGCTTCTTGCTTACATGGCGTCTGCTCGCATTCATGTAAGCACTTTGTAAGCAGTTGAACTGACGACTCTGTTGCCCACCCGAACAGCGACAGGCCACTATCCGGTTGTTAAGCAGCGAAGACGTTCAGTGATTCTGCATTTTTTTGACAAGCTGATGGCCGAGGCTGGACCCGCAGACCGACGCAAGTTCGATGAAGATGGTCGGACCCGAAATGAGATTGACGCCATCTCACGCGTCCAGACCAAACGCGTTGACTTCTATGGTGTCAACAGCGGGCGCCGCTTCGAAGCCGAAGTGCTTGACGAGACGAAGTCCGCGCGGGCGGTCGGAAAATCGACAGACCAACTCTCCGCAGTGTCCGAGCGCCATGGACAGGCGTTAGACAGGGTTGGGACTGACGGCCCGAAGCTGCCGGTAGGGTTCGCCCTATGCTGCGTGGCCGCATTCCCCCAAGCAGCCGTTCGACCAGTGCCGCAGCGAAACACTGGTCCTTCGGGCAGCTATGTGGGACAAAGCGGACGTTGACGAACGGTTTTGCCGGGTCTAAGCTTTCGCATCCCTCCTCATATGGTCCGACGCATTATGTCGCGGCTCGTTCTGCCAAAGGATGGCACTCCATCAAGGTGACGTCAGGATGTCCACGTCCGAAAACACTCAGCAGATCGCAGATGCGTTGTGCGCACTGATCGGGGGGGCGCTTCCCGCAGCAAAGCAGACCACAAAATGGAATGCGCCCAACTTCGAAATCGACAATCGTGATATGATTACATTGAATTTTTCGCCCAAGCATCCCGTTCGCATTGTCTTTCACAGTGGGGCGAAGGCTGTCGATACGAAAACCGGAAACCGAATTGCCAAGGACGAGAGCGGTAGACTGACTTGGGCGACTGATCAAAGAGCATATATGTCGTTTCGAGACCTTGACGACATCCAGACGAACGCCGCTTGGCTAACTGATTTTTGCAAGACATGGGTAGATGCTGTTCGTAAACTGCCTGCCTGAAGCATACTCTTTTGCTGAAATCCAAGGCCCGCCCTGGGCTCGGAGCGGACTTGTGGCATTGCAGCAATTTTCCTCATGCGCCTGCGGCCCCTTAGAGCAACCTGCGCTTACGTTGAATCGAGGGATTCCCCTGAGGGTCTAACTGTGATTCATCCCTTTCAGGAGGATCACGCCATGCCCGCACCGCTCTCGCTCGACATTCGTCGGAGGTTTCAACGC
>JAAURK010000149.1 GCA_012032275.1 Tabrizicola sp. | reverse complement strand
GCGCCAGAACCTTCGACCACCTCATCAAAGCCCTGGGAGACATCTGCGACCTCTTCACACCAGAGGAATGCTCAAGCTACCTCAGGCATGCAGGATATGTCTCAAGGTAAATGCAAAAGGGTCTAGGTCGAATGCTTCTCGACGCTTTTTAGATCAGCTGCATAATGCCCAAGCATCGAGACGCTCTTTTACCCAAGGTAACAGCTGGTTAGCGTTTGCAATCAGGCAATTCCAGCGAGCCACTGACAATGCTGACGAGAGATTCTGCAAGCCTACCTTCTCCTGATCGTGCCAAGCAGTTTTCCATTCCTTGGGTCAGACCTTTGGTGAAGTCCGTGCCTTCGCGCGCGCTATGCTCAACAGTCTCCGGCTCACTGGATTGTCGTTTCGTGTCGACCAGACCACGCTGAACGGCAGGACTTCTCCTGCGAGATGCCGATACACGATGCCCGGGAACTGAGCGCCAATTGTGGCCTCGCTCGTCAACGTCAGGCCCCTTCTCAGGGCCACCAGTGATAGGAGGTTGTCACGGCCGACCTTCTGGACCTGGATGTCAGGATGGCGCCCAAGGTCGGAAAGATGCGCGACGAGGTAGTCGTGTATTTCGGGGCCGGGTGGTGCGTCGCTCACGATGAAGCGTTCTCCGGCGATATCTGACCATGCTAGGGCAGCCCTGTCCTCGAGAAGGTGACCGTCGGGCAGGACCACAAAGACCCGCTCGAACCAGAGCTGCTCCGTTTCGCAGTCGTCCCAAGGACCCGTCCCGGTGACGAAGGTCGAATCCAGTTCGAGGTTGCGAACTGCAGCGACGTGTTCGGTGGGGTCACCATCGACCAGATGAACCCGGACCCTAGGGTGCTGGCGGCCAAAAGCGTCCAGGAGGTCGAACAGGAACCCGGAGGCGAGTGAGGAGAAGATGCCGACCCTGAGAATACCTTCTTCCGCACGCCCGATCGAAGCGACCCGCGTCACGCCGATGTCGATCTGGCGCAAGGCATCACGGGCGTTCGGGATAAACTTTTGCCCCGCGATGGTCAATCTAACCCCTCCGTGCGATCTCTGGAACAGTGATGCACCGAGATCATCCTCGAGGTCGCGGATCCGACGGCTGATCGAGGATTCCTGGGTTGACAGGGCTGCGGCCGCCTTTCGGAAGCTGCCGTAATCGGCGGCGGCCACGAAATACCTCAGTTGACGGAGCCTGACGGGTGCTCTGCTATGAGCCATTAGACCCGCCTCGCTGGGCGAAAGATCGCTAAGGGCTTGCAATTCTTGAGAGTAGATCTTGCCGCGGAAACGCTCTCTGCCCGACGCGCAAAATGCGCGGCTCGCTCAACAAGCCAGCTAATCCGCCGCGTCATAGGCACAGCGAAAGCCGACGTAGAGTGCGTAGAAATCTGCGGGCTTCCATTGCGTGGCATCCGCGCGCGTGTTCTCAGGGCCGTACCACCATGAGCCTCCCGCCGTCAGTGCGTCGGCGCCCCGCCGATCCGACAGCCATTCCCAGACATTCGCACCCATGTCGTAGAGGCCGTTGACGCCCGGCCGGGTCGTTCCGACCGCGACATGCGCCCGGCGGTTGTTGTTCATTCCGTCGGGTGCATCGCCCACGGGATAGGTGTAGGTGCGCCCGGTCTCGAACCCGTCGGTCGGTTCCGCGCGCTGTTCTGTGAATCCGGCACTCTGCCATTCGGACAGCGTCGGCAGCCGGCCACCGACATGGGCGCAGTAGCGGTTGGCCTCGTCCCAACTGACGTGAACCGCGGGCTCGTCTTCGGTCCCTGTCTCGCCTTGCGGGAATTCATAGGTCCAGCCTGCCTGACGGGTCCAGCCGCCAAGGAACTCGAAACCCCCGCCCTCGCGTTCGGCCGCCGTCGTGAGGCCGGTCTCGCGGGCAAAGGCACGGAACTGGCCGATGGTGACCTCGGTCCGGTCGAGGGCGAAACCGTCGATCTGAAGCCGGTCGGATGTCTGGGCCGAGGCCGGCAGGGCGACGAGTAGCAACGGCAGGACCGTAGGGGAAACGCGCATTGTTGGTGACCTTCTGACGCTTCAGGGGGACATGCCCCGGCTGCTCTGTGGGGCAGCAGCGTTCAACCGAGGCGGGCGCGCAGTTGGCCCTGTGCGCGCCGGATGATGCCCTGATACTGCGCCTCCTTGTCCGGATACCAGGGCAGGGATGCAAGCGTGCCGAAACCCGGCAGGCTTTCCATGTGGCGGATCATGCGCTGCCGCATCGCCTCGTCCGGCAAGGGTCCCCGCAGGGCCGCGACGTTCTCGACCGCATGGGCCGGGTTCGACGTCGCCGTCAGCACCGTGGTCACCGCCGGGTTTGCCATCACCCACTTGATGAAGAACTGCGCCCAGTTGGTCGCGCCGAACTCGGTCGCGAAATCTGGAAGCGGCTGGTTCTCGACGATCTTGTGCAGCCGCCCCTTCTCCATCGCCATGTTGATGAAGACGCCAACGCCTTTGTCGGCGGCGGCAGGCAGGATCCGTTCCTCGGCCCCGCGGTTGAAGATCGAATAGTTGACCTGCACGAAATCCAGCTGGTCGCCTTCCACCAGGTTGGCAAGGATCGGGTGATAGGTGTTCTCGTGGTGCGAGGCACCCACGTAGCGGATCAGCCCTTCCCTCTTCCAGGCGCGCATGATCGGCAGGGCGACATCGACGTTGACGAGGCTGTGGCAGAACATGAGGTCCATCTGCGTTCGCCAGAGCCGCAGAAGCGACTGGTCAAGGCTCTGCTCGGCATGGCTTGCGTCAGCAAGGAAGTCGCCGGTCGACCAGACCTTGTTGCTGATGAAGACGCTGTCGGTCGCCGCCATGGCGCTGAGAAAAGCGCCGACCGACACTTCCCCGGTGCCATAAAGCGGCGAGGTATCGACGACGCCGACACCGGCGTCGATATAGGTCCTGGTGATGTCGCGCAGATCGTCGCGATTGATCCCCGGAAGCAGGTCGAATGTCAGAAACGTTCCCAGACCCAGTGCGGTCAGGGGGTCATCCGCCTTGCCCGGCGTCCGGGTGATGACGGGCGTCGCGTCCTCGACCGGTGTCGTTTGCGCCTGCACGGTCTGGAACCCGTCGACGGCGCCCGTTGCTGCGGCAAGAACGCCAACAGCGGTAGCGCCCAGCATTGTCCGGCGATCCATGGGTATTCCATTCGTGTCGGTGTCGGTGTCGGTCATGGTCTGCTCCGCTCCACTGGTGATACCGCGAAGACCCTTACCGTCCGGTCGCCGCAGGCTTGAGCGGAAATTAGTCTACGCGGTCGGCAAGGTCGTGCCGGTTCCTGACCGGATTGCCGCGATCCTGATGTAACTAGCCGCACCTGTCGGCCTATATACGCACTATTGGCACCCAGACGGGGGATCGTACATGCAATCAATTTCAGTTTTCCCGGCGCGGCTCTCATCCCAGCCCGACGAGACGCGCCGATCGGCCTGGGACGATGGCGCGTTCACCACCGCCTACCGTCCGGCGACGGATTGCGTCGAAGGCGAGATTCATTCGTCCAGCCATCTGATCATGGCGACGTTGAAAGGCGGCGCCAGACGGCACGAGTTTCGAACGGATTGC
Organism: Tabrizicola sp.; assembly: GCA_012032275.1. GTDB lineage: Bacteria > Pseudomonadota > Alphaproteobacteria > Rhodobacterales > Rhodobacteraceae > JAAURK01. Next base: position 6,079 of record JAAURK010000149.1, on the reverse strand, counting down.
GGCGTCAGATACGATGGGCCTGATCGACCCGGAACGATCTCGTTTCTGCCAGCCGGTTGCATGAGGACGCTTCGGCTTCACCGGGTCGAATGGCGTTGGGCATCCATTGCGTTTCAGCCGGACCTGGAAAACGCCAGCGTATTGGGCAGCCTAGGGCCATTCAGTGCATCCGAGGACATGTTCGTTCTGGGCGTGCTGTCTGAGTTCGAACGCCTCGATGCGCTTGACGGCGGCCTCGACCCGATCTGGCGGAGTTGCATGATTGATGCGCTTCTCGCGTACATATCGAAGAGGTATGCCGCTGTCCTTCGCGTCGCGACTGGTCCGACCGCGCTCGCTTCCTGGCAGATCAGGCGCGTGAATGACCTGATCGACGCGCAGATGTCCGGTGAGTTGCGCATCCGCGATCTTGCCGCGACCTGCGGTCTGTCCGAAGGCCATTTCCATCGTGCGTTTCGGGCGACACTTGGCGTGACGCCCCTGCAGCACGTCAATGCACGCCGTGTCGAAGCCGCGAAACAACTCCTTGCAGGCACCACCCTGTCGGTCGGCGTGATCGCCTTCAAGGTGGGGTTCATCAGCGCCAGCCACTTCGCCCGGGTCTTCCGGCAGGCAACCGGCGTCTCACCGGGCGACTACCGCCGCACGTTCCGCGTGAGGTCCGCACCGCCCGGAATCCGCTCACGGTGACAAAGTCACGCCGCGGCGCAGAGAGCGAGAGGGTTAACGGAGGCATGCCTGTGCTATCATGCAACCGTGACGTGTTCGGCGGAGGATGATATGGCCACCAAAAGCGGACTGGCAAACGTCAACGGCGCACAGCTTTACTTTGAGACGGCGGGCGTTGGGGAACCGTTGGTGATGCTTCATGCGGGTGTGGCCGACAGTCGACAGTGGGATCGTGAGTTCGAGCACTTTTCACAGCAACACCAGGTCATTCGTTACGACCTGCGGGGATATGGCAAGAGCGAGCCCGTTGACGGTGAATTCAGCCATCTGGCAGATTTGATCGCTCTTCTCGACCATCTGGACATTCGGCAGCCAGTGATCCTCATGGGTTGTTCCATGGGCGGTGGTCTGGCGATGGATTTTGCGCTGTCCGAACCCGCGCGTGCAAGGGCCTTGATCATGGTGGATGCAGGCCCGGGGGGGTTGGAATTGGATGTGCCGAGCCCAGCCAAGTTTGCCGATGCGGACAAGGCCTATGATGCCAGGGATTGGGATTTGCTCGCAGAGATCGAGACGCAGATCTGGTTCGACGGCATGGATCGGACGCCGGATCAGGTTGACCGGACGGCGCGGAAGCTTGTCTTCGAGATGAACCGTACGGCTCTTTCCCATGAATCCAAAGGCTTGGGTAAACGCCTGCCGAACATGCAACCCCCTGCGGCACAGCGCTTGCATGAAATCAAGGTACCTCTTCTTATTCTCGTCGGCGCGCATGACATACCCTATATGTTCGCTGCGGCCGATCACATGGCGGCGCATGTTCCGGGTGCGGAAAAGGTTGTCATAGAGAACGCCGCGCACTTGCCCAATCTGGAGCAGCCTTCCGAATTCCGGCAGATCGTCTCGGCTTTCCTGTCCAGACACATCCGTTGAGCAAAGACACCGACAATGACCGCAGATGCCTTTGCCATTTCAAGAATTTCGGAAATTCCTGGGCTTGCGGGGCTGGTTCATCGGATTGGCGCCTACGATGTGGACGCCGTCAATGCCGTCGGCGACCGCGAGGTTGCCTCATTCGTCGTGCCAATCATCATCAGCTTCGCCGACCCGTTCCGGATTGCCTTTGACCGCGAACCCGAGGCCGACGACCGGATCGGCAGCTTCGTCTCCGGCCTGCACGCGGGCTATGTCGATATCGCCTATGGCGGCCCGGTCTCCTGCCTCCAGATCGACCTCACGCCGATCGGGGGGCGGCTCTTCTTCGGGCGCCCCATGGCCGAACTCGCGACCCGCCTCGTGCCTCTGGACGATGTCGAGGACCCCGGGCTGAACGCGCTCAGCGGCCAGCTTGGCGAGGCTGCGACGCAACCCGAAAGGCTGAGGATCGCGGTTGCCTTCCTGGAACACCGCCTGCTGGGCCAAGCGGTGGCTCCAGAGGTGAACTTCATCTGGTCGGCGATCCTGCGCAGCCGGGGCACTTTGCGCATCGACCGGCTGACCGAAGACCTCGGGTGGAGCCGCAAGCGGTTGGCCGCCCATGCCCGCGACGCCTTCGGGATGACACCGAAGCGGCTTGCCCGGGTGGCGCGCTTTCAGCACGCGACCGACCTTGCGCAAAGCGCGCAGTACCCCGACTGGGCGGGGATCGCCGCCGCCTGCGGCTATTCCGATCAGGCGCATCTCGTGCGCGACTTCAACGCCTTTGCGGGCGAGACGCCCGAGCGGTGGTGTTCAAGGCAGAACCCGCAGCCAACGAAACAAAACGACAATACCGATGAGGGGCACCCGGTTTAGGGTCTGGCATGCGCCCGACACAGGAGACCGCCATGCCTGAAGCCCCCCGCATCTACCCCACCTTCCGCTACAACGACCCCGCCGCGAGTTCATCTGCCGCGATCCCGAGGGCAATCTCTGGTGCTTCGGCACCTACTGGCCGAAGGCGGTATACGGGTCGTGGCCTTCCCGGTCGCGGGCCGAACTGAGCCAAGTGGTTCCCGCAAGAGGATGATGACCTTGACCTACGTCGATGGATTCGTGGGCTCGGTTCCGACCGCCAGCAAGGAAGCCTACCGGCGCCATGCCGAAAGGGCCGCCTTGGTGTTCAAGGAGCATGGGACTCTGTCGCTCTGCGAACGCTGGGGCGACGATGTGCCCGAGGGGAAGATCACGTCGATGCATATCGCAGCGCAGCGCAAGGCCGACGAAGTGAGCGCTCCCCCGATAATCGGACACAAACGGAAGCTACGATCTGACGACTGCCCCGTCCGGACGTTCATTCATTTGCGCAATCGTTTCGCATACCTGTGTGCGAAACCAATGGTGACCAGAATCAGAATCGGTTCGTTTGTGCCAGGAAAGTCCAACGGGAAATTTCGGGCTTGGAAAGGGCAGCTCTCGTAGATCGAGCAGAAACCGCTCGGACAGTACCATGGCAGCACGACGAGGCATCGTGACCACTGCTCCTGTCCGCTCTAGAATGAAAGGAACGGCAAGAAAGTGTTCAAGCGTGATGGTCACATTGCGCGCTGCCCCGATTGCCGCAAGAACTGTATCAACGATGCCCCATGGCTGTCCGCTAGCCGAAACCAAGCAATGCTGAAGTTCGAGGTAGGTTTCAAGGTCCAACTGCGCGGGAAGATTGAGCCGGGCCGACGCCAATACGACAAAATCTTCTTCATAGACTGTCAGGGCGCAATATCGCGCGGCTCCGTCAGTCGGGTGCGCAGCCAAAACCACGTCGACATATCCATCGTCTAGACGTGCCGTAGCTGTTTTGTAGTCGACACCTCTGACGACCACCGTCAGCTTGGGGCCCTGTGATCGTACTCGCGCCAGCAGGGCTGGCAGGACGGTCGCTTCCAGATCGTCGGAGAGACCGACTCTGAAATGTCGGTCACTTGCATGCGGATCAAACGACCCTCGGGATCTAACTGCACCGGCGATCTGCTCGAGTCCCGGTACAATTCTCCGATACATGTCCAGTGCGACCTCTGTCGGTTCGACCCCCGAACGGTTGCGGACGAACAGTTGGTCACCAACAACCAGGCGCAGCCGCGAAAGTGCCATGCTGACAGCTGAGGAGCCCAGACGAAGGTCATCCGCTGCCCGCTTCACACTGCCATGCCGCACAACGGAAGCAAAAACGACGAGCAGGTTTAGGTCCAGACCCCGTACGTCATCCAGATTGAAGTTGGTTGTCATGACAATCAATTTGCATGACTCAGCCTGATGCGCAACCGTGAAGCCTATCAGTCAGGGAGACAAGATGATGAAGATTGGAATTCTGGGTGCGGGCCACATGAGCAAAGCTCTCGGTTGTCGTTGGATAGAGCTTGGTCACGAGGTCATGATCTCGGGGCGAACTGCCTCGAAGGCGTCGCAGCTTGCTGCTTCGCTTGGCGATAAGGCACAAGCAGGGTCATTCAGGGAGGCGGTGGCGTTCGGCGACACTGTTCTGCTTGCCGTTCGCTATGAAGGGGTTCTGAAAACACTATTGGAGGCAGGTGGATCGGGCGGTGCCTTCATCGGCAAGACCATCATCGACTGCAACAATGCCGTGGAAACCGATGCATTCACCATGGCTGTTCCCGGCGCATGGTCTCTGGCCGAGTTGATTGCATCAACCGCAGCCGGTGCATCGGTTGTGAAAGCCTTCCATCTCTGTCAGGCATCCGTGTGGACCATGGCGCCACCCCGGTTCGACGGCCGCGCCCTGACTGTTCCGATCTGTGGCAACGAACACGCAGCAAAGTCCGGCGTCGCGGACCTCATTCATCAGATGGGCTGTCAAGCTCTCGACCTCGGCCCATTGATCCAGGCAAGAAACCTTGAGCCAATGGCAGCGGTAATCATAAAGCTGCTCTTCAGCGGAGCTCATCCGTCAACGAACTTCAACCTCGTCGATGCAGTTTCCCCCGGAACCAGGGAATGAGGTGTCGGTGTTGTCGCTGCACTGATCAGTTTGTTGACGTTAACGTAGGCACCAGGTCCGCAAGCGGAACGTGGCCGAGACATGCCCCGGAGCCTGTGTCCATTTCACCATTTTCAAGTGCAACGGCGTAGGCCACAGCTGGCTCCGCCTCTATGCGCCGTCTCACGGCGGCCAGTTTTGGCCAGCGATCCGGGTCAGCGACGTTGTGGTAGTCGAGCCAGCACGCAATTCCGATCAGCAGCCCATCGGCCAGGGTGGGATGCTCTGCAGTCAGGAAGCGCGTGTTCCCGATCATCTCCTCAAGCCTGTCATGGCGCTCGATAACAGCCTCGCGTCCCCATTGCCGCAACGCGGTCTGGATCGGGGGGTTCGGCGGCTCCATCTCCAACGCTGCCCACAGTGGACTGAACGCGCCGGTGAAGCCTGTGTTGATGAAGGCCATCAACTGGTGCATCCGATCCGAATCGCGTGACAGCGGTTCGAAACTGATGCGGCGCTCTGTGTCTCGCGCTTCCAGCCAGGCGGCGATGGCCATCGTCTCGGTCAGTACATCCCCTTGGTCGGTGACGAGCACGGGCGTCTCGACCCGCGGGTTGATGCGTTTGTAAGGTGGCTCACGCATTTCACGCAGCATGTCGACGCGACACAGCTTGTAGGGACGGTTCAGCCACTCAAGCGCGGCCACAAGCCCCATGGAGCTGCCCGAAGGGAAGCCGTAGATCAGGATCGGTTCCATGATAATTCTTTCCGATGGTTGCGAGGATCACGCTGCGCAGCGGAGCCAGACCATATCCGATCGGACCGCCCGGTAAATTACGCACCTTTCTGTTACCATGAGGCCCCCATGAAAGACCTTGTTTCGCGCTGCCCCATCGAGGAGGTAATGCAGGTTCTGAGCGGTCGCTGGCCGACGCTGCTGATCTATTTCCTGCAGGACGGAACGAAACGGTTCAGCGATCTCCGGCGCGACAATCCGACGATTTCGCACAAGATGCTCACGTTCGAACTTCGGAAGCTCGAGAATGCGGGAGTGGTCCGACGAACGGAGTTCGCAGGCTATCCCCTTCGCGTCGAGTACGAGTTGAGCTCTGCAGGAGCAAAGCTCGTGCCCCTCATCGACGCACTGGGAGATTGGTGGGATGCTTCCCGCAACAGCGACGAAGACCTGGGGCCTGAAAACGCGTCAGACAAACAATAGGTTAATCGACAGGTTCCCAGCAAACTGGCCAAGCACATCGCAGATGCGCCTTTGACTGTTCGTCCGTCTTTCTTTCTCTCCCGATAAGTTACAGAGGCCGCACCCTGTCACCTCTCAACAAGTTTGGCACCCGGCCGCGCAACCTCTGCCGCAGCAGAAGGAACCTGCCGCAGGTCGGCGCGCAGGCCGGTCCGGTGCATTTTCCGAAAGGGCGGCGTCCAGTCGGGCGTGCGTTGCGCGCCAGACGGGGAGTGCTGCGGTCAGGGCCGCCACTCCGGCCG
>JAAURK010000148.1 GCA_012032275.1 Tabrizicola sp. | reverse complement strand
TCCTGGCGAAAGACGTGCTCCAGCGGGTGCTCGTCCGGCAGCCCCAGCTCGTAGGGCGACAGCAGCCGGCCCATCAGGTCGGCGAACAGGAACAGGGGATTGCCGTCGAGCCCCGGGTCGTCGGGCGGCAGGCCGAGGCAGGTCCGGTCGAACAGGCCGAGGGTCAGCCGCTGCTGCGTCGCGGCCACAGCCTCCCAGAACTGCTCCAGCGCCGCCTTCGCCCCGGCCTTGCCGCCCTCGAGCCAGCCGAAGCCGAGCACGAAGGCGTTGACCGCACCGGCGCTGGTCCCGCTGATCGCCTTGATGTCGAGGCGCGGCTGACGGGATGCTACAGCGACGGCCTGCCCTGGCTTGCCCCGCAGATCCGCGACAAGATCGGACGGCGCGCGTCGGATGTGTTCCCGGCGGAACTGGCGGCCGCATTGTCGCGGTTGATCGGCGCGCAGGCGGCTGGCATGGCAATCGGTGCAGAGCGATTTTCGGTGCAGGCGGCAGACGGCAGGCGCTGGGTGGAGCTGACGCTTTCCAGTCTTGGGCCGGACAGCCCCGACACCGCCTTCGTCGTCGCGATCCGCGACATTTCGGATGCGGTCGAGGCGACAGAGATGGTTGCCTTTCGGGAGGGTCAGTTCACCGCCTTTTTCGAGATGTGCCCCTATCCGATCCTGCTTGGCAATTACGACACTGCGGCGATCATCGACGGAAATCAGGCCTTCAAGGCCACTTTCGGCCTTGATCCGGCCCAGTCGCCGGAGCTGACGATTGACGACATCCTGCCGGAAAATACCCGCTGGATAAAGGATGTCGCGATCACGACGCTTAGGACGGACGGCAGTTTCGGGCCGCTGGAGACGGTGCTTCGCCGAAATGACGGGCGCCAGTTCCCCGTAGTGCTGCGGGGCTTCAAGAGCGTGGACCCGGATGGTCGCCGCCTGATCTGGGCGCTGATCGAGGATATCACGATGGCGCGGACCACCGAAACCGCCCTGATCGCACAGCGCCAGGAGGCCGAGGATGCCCGCACCCTTCTGGCCACCGCGATTGCGGCGCTGGACGACGGTTTTGCCATTTTCGATGCCGAGGACCGGCTTATCCTGTGGAACGACACCTATCGTCGGATCTTCTCCGACCTCTCCGATCTGATCGAGGTGGGCGCGCGGTATGCCGACCTTTGGCGCGCGGCGGCGGACCGGGGGCTGATCGGAGTGCCCGGCCCCGAAGATGCGCCGGGCCGCGGTGCGGGACGCGGAGAGGAGATCGGAAGCTGGGACGGCGAGAGCCAGCTTCTTGACGGCCGTGTCATCTGGAGCCGCGAAACGCAGACCCTGTCGGGCGGCAGGGTCGGGCTTTATGCCGATGTGACCGAACGTCGGCAATCGGAGCGCCGGCTTCAGCAGGTTGTCGAGGGCGGCGAGGTCGGCGTCTGGGAATGGCGCGGCGATGGCGGGATGACCGGCGTCGACGAGCAATGGCTGGCGATCCTCGGCTACGAGCCCGGGCCGGCGCAAGAGCCGGACGCCCGGAACCTGCGCACGCTTTGCCATCCCGACGATCGTGGTCTGCTGGCCGATGTCATGCGCCGGGTCTGGACGGATGACGCCGCCGACTTCGACCTCGTGATCCGCTTGCGGCACAAGGCCGGACGCTGGGTCGCGCTGATGCTGGCGGGGGCGGGTGCTTGCCCGCAAGGCGGACGGCACGCCCTCGCTGATCGCGGGGGTCCACCTTGACGTCAGCGCCCGTATCGACGCCGAGCAGCGCCTGGCCCGGCTGATCGATGGCGCGCGGGTCGGCACCTGGGATTACCATGTCCGCGAGGGCCAGACGATCGTCAACGACCGCTGGGCGGAAATCCTTGGCTATCGCGCGTCGGAACTCAATCCGATCCCGCTTTACCGCTGGATCGGGATGATCCACCCCGATGACGCCCATGCGATGCTTGCCAAGGAGGCGGCGCATTTCGCCGAAAACAACTGGGCTGTCGAGCATGAGATGCGGCTGCGCAACCGCGAGGGGGACTGGGTCTGGATCCTGACCCGCGGTCAGGTGATCGAATGGGACGGCGCCGGTCAGCCGCTGCGGATCAGCGGCGTGCATCTGGACATCACCGCGCAGAAAGAGCTGGAGGCGGCGCTTGCGCGGGAACACGACACGCTGGCCCGGATCATGGAGACATCGGTCTCCGGCATCACGGCAGTGGATGCGGCGGGGCGGATCGTGTTTGCGAACAAGGAGGCGGAAGCCATTCTCGGGCCGGACCTGCTGCGCTCTGAGGAGCCGGGCCTGCTGCAGGGCAATGCCGCGATTTCCGATCTGGACGGGCATCCCATACCGTCCGGCGAATTGCCGGTGGCCCGTGTTCTTGCCGGAGCGGGGATCGTCCGTGACTTCCGCCACGCGATCCACCTGCCCGATGGCACGCGCCGGGTGGTATCGGTCAATGCGGCACCCTTGTCCGCGCCGGGAACCGATCTTGCCGTGGTCTGTTCCTGGACCGACATCACCGAAGCGGCCAAGAACGAAGAGCGCCTGCGCGCCGCGATGGCGGAGGCCGAGGCCGCCAGCCGGGCGAAATCGGAATTTCTGGCGAACATGAGCCACGAGATCCGCACGCCTCTCAACGGGGTGCTGGGCATGGCGCATGTTCTGGAGACAGAGATCGCCGATCCCGCACAGCGGGCGAAACTGGGCATCATCCGCGACTCCGGAGAACATCTGCTGGCGGTGATCAACGACATCCTCGATCTTGCAAAGATCGAGGCCGGGAAGCTTGGCCTGAACGCGCGCCCCTTCCGCCCCTCGCAGCTTGCCGAACGGATCGAGGCGATGCATGCGCTGCGGGCGCGGGAAAAGGGCATCAGGCTGCAGATCGGCTGCGGGCCGGGGACGGACGGCTGGTTCTTGGGTGACAGCCAGAGGATCACGCAGATCCTGCACAATCTGGTTGGCAACGCGGTAAAGTTCACCGGCCATGGCGAGGTCCGGCTGAACCTGTCGCTGATCGGGCCGCACCGTTTGCAGATCGAGGTCAGCGATACCGGAATGGGCATGTCTCCGGACCATATGACCCGGGTGTTCGAGGATTTCACCCAAGGCGATGGCGGAATCACCCGAAGATACGGGGGAACGGGTCTTGGCCTGCCGATCGTGCGGCGCCTTGCGCGGTTGATGGGGGGCGACATCACCCTGTCCAGCACTCCCGGGAAGGGCCTTGTCGCGCTGGTCGAGCTGCCGCTGGAGGCAAGCCATGCAAGCCCGCCGGTCGCCGATAGGCGGACCGAATTGCCGCAGGTGCCCCGGATGTCGGTTCTGGTGGCCGAGGACAATGCGACGAACCGGCTGATCCTTCGCACGATGCTGAAATCGCTTGGGCTTGACCCGGTGATCGTCGGGGATGGCCCCGACGCGGTCCGGCAGTGGGCTCCCGCTGCCTATGACGTGATCCTTCTGGATATCGCCATGCCACAGATGGACGGGGTTGCCACGCTTGCAGCGATCCGTGCCAAGGCGGATGCTGAAGGCGCGCCCTGTCCTCCGGTGATCGCGGTGACGGCCAATGCGATGACCCATCAGGTCCGCGAATATCTTGAGGTGGGTTTTGCGACCTGCGTGGCCAAGCCGATCAGTCTTGACCGGCTTGCCGAGGCTCTGGTGGCTGTTCGCGGTGCCGAGCCGGTCAGCTGAGGGTCACCTCCACGTCAGCCTCGCGCAGCATCCGGGCGAGCGCGCCCTCGGGCGGGCTGTCGGTCACCAGCCGGCGGATCGCCTTTGGATCGGCGATGCGGATCGGCGCGCTGCGGTTGAATTTCGTTGCATCGGCAACGATGATCGCCTCATCGGCGCAATTGATGATCGTGCGGCTGAATTCCGCCTCGCGCAGATCCTGCAGCATGAAGCCGGTTTTCGCATCGATGGCGGCGGCTGACAACACGGCATGGCCGACGCGGAACTGACGCACGAAGGACAGCGCCTCGGCGCCGAATGCCCGCCGTCATGGGCGCGCAGCTCGCCCCCGGCCATGAAGACCCGGTTGGACCCGCGCCCGGCCAGTGTCTGCGCCACCGGCAGTGAATTCGTGACCACCAGAAGGTCGCGATGGTTGCGCAGGGCATCGGCCACATAGGCCGTCGTCGACCCCACGTCGAGAAACAGCGAAGCGCCGTTCTTGATGATTTCGGCCATGCGCCGCGCGATCACCCGCTTCGGCCCGGGATTGAGCCCGAGACGCAGCGCGAAATTCGGCTCCGGCCCCCAATCCTTCAGATGAACGCCACCATGCACCCGGCTGACGGTGCCAAGCTGCTCCAGCTTTTTCAGCGTGCGGCGGATGGTCTCTTCGCTGACGGCAAGATCGCGGGCCAGATCCGCGATTCGGGCCGCGCCGCTGCCCGTCAACCTTTCGATGATCAGTCTTTCCCGATGCGTTTGCGACACGGCTGCGCCTTTGGAATGTGGAATTCCACGAAATGCTACGCCATGACATGAGGGAAATCAAAATAATCCGTCAAAACCCACAGAAAACCACATTTTCTTTGACAGCCGGTCTGCCTGCACTCATCCTTGGGTCATGAACGGTGTGATTGAAAGAAACCTCGATTGAGAGCCATCTGAAATTGAATAGATGCCCCGGTGATCTGGACACTCCGGCGGCTTCTTGCGGGCGGACCTTGAACCCCTCAGGTCCGTCCGCAACTCTGTTCCCGGCCCGCCGACAGGCAGGGTGCGCCCGGTCTTCCCGGCGCGGTTCGTCGGCCCCGAAGGCGCTGCAATGACCCCGATCGACCGCGCCCTGGCCCTGCCGATCTGGCGCGGGAAGGCCGAGGCCGTGCCCCTGGGCGGCGGCATCACCAACAGCAATTTTCTGGTCACCGATGCCCTGCTGCGCGCGGTGGTGCGCATCGGCGAGGACATTCCCGCCCATCACATCCTGCGCTTCAACGAACGCGCGGCCAGTCAGGCGGCATATCAGGCCGGGATCTCTCCCGAGGTGATCTATCATGCGCCCGGCGTTCTGGTCATCGATTTCATCGACGGCCGGACGATGACCGCCGCGGATCTGCGCCAGCCGGATTGCCTGCGGGCGGCACTTGATCTGGTGATCCGCGCCCATCGCGACATGCCGCATCACCTGCGCGGTGCGGGGCTGGCGTTCTGGGTGTTTCAGGTGCTGCGCGACTATCGGGCAACCTTGCAGTCGGCCGCGTCCCGCCATCTGCCGATCCTTCCGGGGCTTCTCGATGCGGCCGCAGGGCTGGAAGCGGCGGTCGGCCGGATCGACATGGTCTTCGGCCACAACGACCTTCTGCCCGCCAATTTCCTGCATGACGGCAAGCGGATGTGGCTGATCGACTGGGATTATGCCGGCTGGGGCTCGCCGCTTTTCGATCTGGGCGGGCTGGCGGCCAATGCGGGCCTTGATCCGGCCGCGGAGGCGGAGATGCTGGCGACCTATTTCAACCGCGACCCGGACGCCGATCTCTGGCGCAGCTACCGCGCGATGAAGGCGGCGGCAGCGCTCCGCGAGGCGATGTGGAGCATGGTGCAGGAGACCCGTTCCACCCTTGATTTCGACTATGCCGCCTATACCGCCACGCATCTGAAGACCTATCGGGAGGCGCTTGCCGCCTTCGAGGCCGGCGCATGACCGAATTGCCCCGTTCCGCCCGTGTCGTCATCATCGGCGGGGGCATCGTCGGTTGTTCGGTGGCCTATCATCTTGGCCAGCTTGGCCTGACCGACACGCTGCTGGTGGAGCGCAAGAAGCTGACCTCCGGCACCACGTTCCATGCCGCGGGGCTTGTCGGGCAGTTGCGGACAAGCGCCAGTATCACCCAGCTTCTGGGCTATTCTGTCGCGCTGTACCGCAAGCTTGCCACCGAGACGGGCCTGCAGACCGGCTGGAAGATGAACGGCGGCCTTCGGCTGGCCTGCACTGCCGACCGCTGGACAGAGGTGCGGCGGCAGGCGACGACGGCGCATTCCTTCGGGCTTGAGATGCACCTTCTGACCCCGCGCGAGGCGCAGGATCTGTGGCCGCTGATGACCATCGACGATCTGGTCGGCGCGGCCTATCTGCCGACCGACGGGCAGGCGAACCCCTCTGACATCACCCAGAGCCTTGCCAAGGGCGCACGCATGGCCGGGGTGACGATCCTTGAAGACACGCCCGTCACGCGGATCCTTGTCGAGGATGGCCGCATCCGGGGCGTCGAGACCGCGCATGGAACGGTCGCATGCGAAAAGGTCGTCTGTTGCGCGGGCCAGTGGACGCGGGCGCTGGCGGCGACCGTCGGCGTCAACGTGCCGCTCGTCGCGGTCGAGCATCAGTATATGGTGACCGACCGGATCGACGGGGTGACCGCGGATCTGCCGACGTTGCGCGACCCCGACCGGCTGACCTATTGGAAAGAGGAAGTCGGCGGTCTGGTCTGGGGCGGGTATGAGCCGAACCCCAAGCCATGGGCGGTGAACGGCATCCCGCATGAGTTTCATTTCGAGCTTCTGACCTCGGACTGGGATCATTACGGCCAGTTCATGGAAAATGCGATGCACAGGGTTCCGGCGCTGCGGACTGCCGGGGTGAAACAGCTGATCAATGGCCCGGAAAGCTTTACGCCGGACGGCAATTTCATTCTGGGCGAGGCGCCGGAGCTTCGGAATTTCTTTGTGGGTGCAGGGTTCAACGCCTTTGGCATCGCGAGCGGTGGCGGCGCAGGGATGGCGCTGGCCGAATGGGTCGCGCGGGCAGAGCCGCCGTTCGATCTCTGGCCCGTCGATATCCGCCGCTTTGCCGGAACGCATCGCGCGACCGACTGGGTGCGCAGCCGGACGCTGGAGGCCTATGGCAGGCATTACAGCATCGCCTGGCCCGGCGAGGAAATGCGCTCGGCCCGGCCAGGCCTGACATCGCCGCTTTATCCGCTCTTGCAGGCAGCGGGTGCGGTCTTCGGCGAAAAGCTTGGATGGGAACGTCCGAACTGGTTTGCCGATCTGTCGCAGGGCGAAATTGCCGAGGATCGCCATTCCTTCGGAGCGGCCGGGCTCGTGGGCGGCGGTCCGGCGCGAGCATCTGGCCGCCCGGCAGGCCGCCGTGCTGATCGATCAGACCTCGTTCGCAAAGTTCCGCCTGACCGGCCGGGGTGCCGCCGCAGCCCTTGCCTGGATCGCTTCCGGGCGGGTTGACCGTCCGCCGGGGCGGCTAACCTATACCCAGATGCTGAACGCGAAAGGCGGGATCGAAGCCGACCTGACCGTGGCGCGGCTGGAGGAGGATGTGTTCTACATCGTCACCGGAACCGGCTTTGTGACCCGCGATTTCGACTGGATCTCTCGCAACCTGCCGCCCGGCAGTTGCAGCCTAGCAGATGTGACGCAGGACTACGCGGTCCTCTCGCTGATGGGCCCCGCCTCCCGCGAGATCCTGCGGGCGGCAAGCGACGACGATGTGTCCAACGCGGGGTTTCCGTTCGGGACGGCACGGCAGATCGCCGTGGCTGGGCGCAAGGTTCTGGCGCTCCGGGTAACGTATGTGGGCGAGCTTGGGTGGGAGCTGCACCTCGCCCGGGGGGATGCGGCGGCCGTCTACAGCGCGCTGATGGCTGCCGGGGCAGGGCGGGGCCTTGTCAATGCCGGTTACCGCGCGATCGAGACGCTGCGGCTGGAAAAGGCTTACCGCGCCTGGGGGGCGGACATCGGGCCGGACCACACGCCGCTGGAGGCAGGGCTCGCCCCGGCCGTGCGGATGAACTCTGCGACACCCTTCCTCGGGCAGGACGCGCTGCTGGCCCAGCAGTCAACCGGCGTGAAGAAACGGCTCGCCATCTTCACGCCCGACTGGCCCGATACGGTGCTTCTGGGCCGCGAGACGATCTATCGCAACGGCGAAAGGGTCGGCTGGCTCTCCTCAGGCGGCTACGGGCACAGCCTCGATACGCCGATCGGCCTTGGCTACGTCCGCCATCCCGACAGGGTGACAGAGGCGTTTCTGGCCGGGGGGGACTACGAACTGGAAGTCGCCGCAAACCGCGTTCCGGCCACCCTCCATCTGGCACCACTCTACGACCCGAATTCGACAAGGGTCAAATCCTGACCCCCACCACATCGCCTGACTTTCGGGACTGCTGGCTCCGGCGGTAGGGATCGAACCTACGACCAATTGATTAACAGTCAACTGCTCTACCGCTGAGCTACGCCGGAACACCCGGGGGCGTATAGCAAGTGGTTCAGGGGGCGTAAAGGGGCAAATGGGGGGGGCTGGGTCAGCTGTCCGTCAGGTGGAAAATTGCGGCGGGGCCGGGGAAATCTTCTGCGGTGATCTGGTTTCTGGATTGCATGTCAATCAGATGCGCCAGGGCGTTGCGGGTGGCGGCTGGCAGCATTGGCGGGGGAATGTCGTGATAGACCTGGCGGGTCAGCCTGTCGAGGTCAAGCGGGCCCTGGCGGAGCGCGTTGCGGATCTGGGCCTCGCGCTCCTGCCGGTGCCGGATCAGCGCCTCCAGCCGGTTGATCGGATCGGTGACTGCATCGCCATGACCAGGCAGGAAGCGGCGGAATGCCATGCTTCGAAGGCCGACAAGGGCCGCGACATAGTCGCCCATGTCGCCATCGGGCGGAGAGATCAAGGTGGTCGACCAGCCCATCACGTGGTCACCGGAAAAGAGCGTCTCGCCAAGGGCAAAGCAAAGATGGCCGCCAAGATGGCCCGGCGTGTGCAGGGCCCGAAGGCTCCACCCCTCGCCATCGACCAGCTCGCCCTTCCCAAGCCGCCTGTCGGGCAGGAAATCGGGGTCGAGGCCCTCGCCACCGCCGGGCAGCAGGGGGGCGAGACGTTCCATGATCGCGCTGCGACCCTCCGTCGCCGCGCCAAAGGCAAGCACCTCGGCGCCGGTGCGGGCGGCAAGGGCCGGTGCGAGGGCCGAATGATCGCGATGCGCATGGGTGACGAGGATATGGCTCACACGTTCGGCAGGGCCGAGGCTGGCAAGGATCGCGTCCAGATGGGAGGGCAGGGCCGGTCCGGGATCGATGACCGCGACCGCGCCCTGGCCGATGATGTAGGTGTTGGTTCCCGTGCCGGTGAGGGGCGAGGGGTTGGGGGCGAGTACCCGCCTGATCGGCACGCCATCATCTGTCATGGACAGTCCCTTCCCATGGCACTGTTGTGCGGTTAGGTTTCGTGGTGATGAGCCCGTTACGTCGCATGCTGCCCCGGGGCCTTTTCGGCCGCGCCGCCCTGATCCTGATCGTGCCCATCGTCACGATCCAGCTTGTCGTGTCCACCGCGTTTATCCAGCGCCACTATAACGGTGTCACCCGGCAGATGACGCAAGGTGTGGCAATCGATCTGGGGTTCCTGCTGTCGGAGGTTGAACGGGGCAGTTCGGTCGAGGAGGCGCGGCTGTTCGCGGCGCGGGTGGCCGAACCCTTGCAGCTGACGGTGACGCTGCCTGCGGGACCGGACGCGCCGACGGAGGATGCGTCCGATTTCATCGACCTCTCGGGGAAAGTGGTGATCGAGACGTTGCGGGAGCAGCTTCCTGGGCTGATCGCGGCCGATATGACAGATGAAGAACGCATCGTAAACCTCAGTTTCAAAACCAGTAAAGGCCCGTTGCAGGTGCAGCTCAGCCGACGGCGGATGTCGGCGACCAATCCGCACCAGCTGCTGGTTCTGATGATCTTCACGTCGCTGCTGATGACCCTGATCGCCTATCTGTTCCTGCGCAACCAGCTCCGCCCGATCGCGCGGCTCGCGCAGGCGTCGGAGGCGTTCGGCAAGGGCCAGACGCAGCCCTATCGGCCCC
>JAAURK010000147.1 GCA_012032275.1 Tabrizicola sp. | reverse complement strand
TGCACCAGCGCGGCAAAAGACCGCCTCGGCGATGCGCTGGCTGACCTCTGCCGCGCAGCCCGACACCCGGCCGGGGATAGTGCGCGTCAAGAAAGGTGCCCTCGATGCCGGTCACGGTCAGCGGCTCGAACGCTCCGGCGCTGATCGGAACATCGGGGAAGATATGGCGCATGGCCAGATAGACGGCGGACAGGGTCGTCGCGCGGACCGAATTCATCGGCCCCATGCAGGGCTTCGAGGACCGGGCGAAATCGAAGGTCAGCCCCTCTGGCGTGCGGGTGACGGTCAGCGCGATGGTCAGCGGTTCATTGACCACACCGTCGCTGTCGACGATCGCCGTGCTGTCATAGCTGCCCTCAGGCACCAGCGCGATCATCGCACGCATCTGCCGGGCGGCGAGACGGCGCATCTCGGCGATGGCATCGCTGACCGTCGCGTCGCCATAGCGGTCCAGTAGCGCCGCCAGCCGTTCCGCACCCACGAGCAGCGCCGAGGCCTGCGCCTTCACATCGCCGATCCGCTGTTCTGAAACCCGGATGTTGGAACAGATGATCTGGTAGATCTCGGTATCCATCACCCCCTTCTTGAACAGCTTCACCGGGGGCAACCGCAATCCTTCCTGTTCGGCGCTGATCGCAGAGGCGGAAAATCCGCCGGGCACCGCTCCTCCGGTATCGGGCCAGTGGCCGGTGTTGGACAGCCAGCAGAAGATCGCGCCCCCCCGGTAGACGGGCATGGCGAACCGCACATCCATCAGATGGGTGCCGCCAAGATAGGGATCGTTGACGATATAGATATCGCCCGGCTCGGGTGCGGCGGTGTCGCCCCGCGCGATGCGGTCAAGGATCGTCCGGGTGGAAAACTGCATCACGCCCACGAACACCGGCAACCCTTTGGAGCCCTGCGCGATGAGGCTGCCGTCGGTGGCGGAATAGATACCGTCCGACCGGTCGTCCGCCTCGGCGATCACCGGGGAAAAGGCGGCGCGGGAAAAAGGTCAGATCCATCTCGTCGCAGACCTGCTGGAGCCCCGCCTGGATCACGGCAAGGGTGACGGGATCAAGCCTGACATCAGCCATGTAGCAGCTCCACGATCAGGTTGCCATCGGCGTCCGATGTCAACGAAGTGCCGGGGTCGATGACCAGGGTTGTATCCATTTGCTCAATGATCACGGGGCCTTGCAGGGCAATCTTCAACGGCAGATGATCGCGCCAGTAGACCGGGGTTTCGACCCAGCCACCAAACCAGACGCGGCGTGTTCCGCTGGCTGCGGAGCTGGCCTCGCGGCCCCCGGGGTCGATCAGGCGCGACAGGTCAAGCTCTGCCCGCCGCCCGATGACCGAGCAGTTGAGGTTCACAAGATTGGCCCGGATCGTCGGCAGATCGACGCGAAAGCGCGCGTGATAGGCCGCCTCGAAGCGGCGCTGCAATTCCTCCCGCCCTGGGGTTGCCGATGGCAGAGCCACGCGCAGAAGATGGGTCTGGCCGATGAACTGCATGTCGGCCGAGAATTCGGCGCGCAGATCGGTAAGCGCTATCTTCTCTGCCGCGATCAGGCGGCGCCCCAGCTCCTCCTGCCCGGCAAGGATGGCGTGAACCCCGGCCATATCTGCGCTGTCGAGCGGACGGTTCAGGGTGCGGACGAAGTCATGGCGCAGATCGGCCACGACACAGCCAAGCGCATTGGTGATGCCGGGGCGGGCGGGGATCAGCACCCGCGGGATGCTCAACTCGCGGGCCAGCGCCACCGCATGCAGTGGCCCCGCCCCCCCGAAGGCGAAAAGCGCGAAGTCGCGCGGATCGGCACCAAGCGAGATCGAGACCATCCGGATCGCCCCGGCCATATGGGTGTTGGCGATGCGGATCACCGCTTCGGCGGCCTCTTCCACGGAAAGGCCAAGGGGCATTGCGATCTGGCTTTCCATCGCCTGGCGCGCGGCCCCCGCCGCCTGACCAAAACGCCCGGGCGGAAGGCGCCCGAGGATCAGGTTCGCGTCCGAAATCGTCACCCGCGTGCCGCCCCGGCCATAGCAGACCGGCCCCGGAGCCGCCCCCGCGCTTTCAGGGCCGACGCGCAGAATGCCGCCCGCGTCGATCCGCGCGATCGACCCTCCCCCCGCGCCCACAGTCCGCACATCGACCATCGGCACGTGGATCGGCATCGCATATTCCACCTCGATCTCGTTCGAGACCGGGGCGCTGCCATCCCTGATCATCGCCACATCGGTCGAGGTGCCGCCCATGTCATAGGTCAGAAGGTTCGTCATTCCCGCGCGCCGCCCGGTGGCGACCGCGGCCATGACACCCGAGGCCGGGCCCGACATCACCGTCTTCACGGCCTCGCGCGCGACATCACGGGCAGCGACCATGCCGCCGTTGCCGTTCATCACCAGAAGGTCGCGGGCATAGCCCCGGCTCTGCAGCTGATCCGCCAGCCGGGCGACATAGCGCTCCAGAAGCGGCTGGACCGCGGCATTCACCGCCGCCGTCACCCCGCGTTCGTATTCGCGGCTTTCGGACAGCAGCGCATGGCCCATGGTGATATAGCCGTTCGGCCAAAGCCCTGCCGCGATTTCGGCGGCGCGGCGTTCATGCGCGGGATTGGCATAGGCATGCAGGAAATGGATCACCAGGCTTTCGCAACCCTGATCCAGCAGCTGCCGGACGGCATCGCCAAACGCCAATTCATCAAGCGGGGTGATCACCCGGCCCTGCGCATCCATCCGCTCGGGCACCTCCAGGCGCAGGTCGCGCGGGATCACCGGCCGGAATTCGCCATGCATCCCATAGGCTTGCGGGCGGGTGCGGCGGCCAAGTTCCAGCACGTCGCGAAAGCCCTGGGTGGTGATCATGCCGGTCTTGCACAGATTGCGTTCAAGGACCGCATTCGTCGTCGTCGTCGTGCCATGGACGATCAGGTCGATGTCCGACAGCGCGGCCCCGGCCTCGTCAAAGGCGGCGAGCACACCCCCCGCCTGATTGGGCAGCGTCGTCGGCACCTTGGCGATCCGCACGGCCCCGGTTGCGGGATCGAAGATCACCAGATCGGTGAAAGTGCCGCCCACATCGACGCCCGCCACAAGCCCCATTCACACCCCCACATAGTCGCGGAATGCCGGCGCATCGGGCAAAAGCCCCGCGACCGGCAAGGTTTCGGCCACCCGTCCATGTTCCATGAAGGCAATCCTGTCGGCCATGGCCAGCACCGCATCGACCCGCTGTTCGACCAGCACCACCGCCACCTTTGCCGCGCGCAGCGACAGCACCGCCTCGCGGATCAGCGCGATCATCGAGGGCTGCAGCCCCTCCGTCGGCTCGTCCAGCAAAAGCACCTTCGGCTCCAGGCAAAGCGCGCGGGGCGATGGCGAGCATCTGCTGCTCGCCGCCCGACAGGGTGGAGGAGACCTGCGTCAGGCGTTCGCCAAGGCGGGGAAAAAGCGTCAGCACATGGTCGCGCACCGCCGCGCCATTGCCTCTGACGAGACCTCCGATCTCCAGATTTTCGGCCACCGTCAGCGGGCCGAAAAGCCTGCGGCCCTGCGGCACGAAGGCGATGCCGCGCCTTGGCACCAGATGCGCCGGGAGGCCCTCGATCGGCGTGCCGTCCAGCCGGATGCTGCCGGAACCCGCGGGAACCAGCCCCATGATACATTTCAGCAGCGTCGACTTCCCCGCCCCGTTGCGGCCCATCACGCAGGTGACCTCTCCCGCCGCAGCACGGAAATCGACGCCGTGCAGAACGGTGACCGGGCCATAGCCCGCGACGAGCGAGGTGATCTCAAGCGCCAAGATAGGCCTCCTGCACCGCCTTGTCCGCGCGGATCGCGGCCGGAGTGCCGGTCGCCAGAACCTTGCCGAAGTTCAAGACCGTGATCCGCGTCGCAAGGTCCATCACCACATCCATGTTATGCTCGATCAGCAGGATCGAGGCCACCGGCACCAGGCTTTGCACCAGCGCCTTGAAACCCTCTATCTCACCGGCCGCAAGGCCCTGGGTCGGCTCGTCCAGGATCAGCACGCGAGGGCCGAGCGCGAGACCCATCGCCACTTCCAAAAGCCGCTGATGACCGTAGGCAAGCGTGCCCGCAATCTGTCTGTCAAAGCCGGAAAGCCCGACCCGTTCAAGCGCGGCGTGAACGCTCTCTTTCAGCGGAGCGTGGTTCTGCATCTGGACGGCGAGCGCCACATTGTCGAACACGGTCAGCCGCGGGAAGATCGAGGTGATCTGGAACGTATAGGCGATGCCAAGGCGCACGCGGGCATGGGCCGGAAGGCGGGTGATGTCCTCGCCCGCAAAGCGGATGGTGCCCTGATCGGGGCGGCGGCGGCCGGACAGCAGGCCGACAAGCGTGGTCTTGCCTGCGCCGTTCGGGCCGATCAGCGCATGGATCTCGCCCGCGCGCAGATCAAAATCGACGCCATCCACCGCCCGGAGGCCGCCGAAATGCAGCGTGAGCCCGCGCGCTTCGATCAGGGCAGCCATCCCAGCCACCTTTCGCGGATCGTTCCCAGAATGCCCTTCGGCGCAAAGAGGACAAGCGTCACCAGCGCTGCGCCGACAAAGAACAGATAGGCCGAGGTCAGGCCCGAGGCGAAGTCGATCAGATAGAACATCAGCAACGCCCCGAGGAAGGGGCCGATGACCGTCCCCGCCCCGCCCAGAAGGACATAGAGCATCGGCAGGATCGAATATTGTATGGTCGCAAAGCTTGCGCCGACATAGCCGAAGAGAACCCCGTAGGCCGCCCCCGCAAGGCCCGAGAAGAGGCCCGAGAGAACCAGCGCGATCAGCTTCACGGTGAAGGGGTTGTAGCCAAGCATCCGGCTGCGCTCTTCGTTCTCGCGCATGGCGACCATGATCCGGCCAAGGCGCGACCGGGCAATCCCGAGGCAGCACAGAAGTGCGGTCGAGAAAAGCCCCAGCGCCACCAGATAGCGCGGGCCATCGGCGGACAGGCTGAACCCAAGCAGGCTGCGCCCCGCGGCGGGCAGGTTCAACCCCTCATCGCCGCCGGTCGTCGGGCCGAAATAGAGGATGGTCAGATATCCGGCCTGCGCGAACATCAGCGTCACGATCATGAAGCTTACGCCCGTGGTGCGCAGCGCCAGAAGGCCCACCGCTCCGGCCATCATGCCACCTGCCGCAAGCCCCGCGATCAGCGCCGGAAGGGCGGTCCAGCCAAGGTGATAGCTCAGAAGCCCCCCGCCATACATGCCCGCCGCGAAAAAGAGCGCATGGCCAAGGCTGAGAAGCCCGGTGTAGCCGAAGGCGAGGTTGTATCCCATGGCGAAGACCGCCAGCACCATGATCCGCGCAAGATTGGTCACATGATAGGGCGGCAACAGGTATTGCGCGGCGAAAAGGGCTGCGATCAGCGCCAGATGCAGCGCCCAGATCCGCGCCGCCGTCATGCCCTGGCCCCGAAGAGGCCTTGCGGGCGGAAGACGAGGACCATGGCCACCAGCAGCGTGGCGAGGATCTTGGCCAGCGTCGGCGAGAAGAACATCGAGATGACGCCATCCGACAGCCCGATGATCAGGGCGGCCAGAAGCGTGCCGCGCAACGACCCGAGACCGCCGATGATCACCACGATGAACGACAGCAGGAGCGGATCACCCCCCATCAGGTAATGCGCCTGCTGGATCGGCACGATCAGCACCGCGGCCAGCGCGGCAAGCCCGGCTCCCAGTGCGAAAGTTCCCATGTAGACGCGATCGACGTTGATGCCGAAGGCGCGGGCTGTCGTGCGGTCGATCTGGGTCGCCCGCATCACGAGACCCGCCTTCGTCCGCGTCATCAGGGCCCAGACGGCCAGCAGCAGAGTAGCCGCCGCGGCCACGACGAAAAGCTTGTAGCCCGAATAGCCGAACCAGGGCAGCTGGATGCGCCACTCGAACGGCGCCGCCACCGGGTTCGCATTCGGCCCATAAAGGCTGAGTACCGCCTGCTGGATCATGTAGAGAAGGCCGATGGTGGCGACGATCGTCGCTTCGGGGTCGTAGTTCAGGCGCTTCAGGATCAGCCCGTCCGCTGCCGCCGCCAGCGCCCCGACAAGAAGTGGCGCGATGACAAGTGCGGCAACGAAAGCCACTGCCGGGCTGCCGGGGATCATCGTGGTCACGAACCAGGCGATCACGGCGCCCAGCATGTAGAATTCGCCATGCGCCACGTTGACGACGCGCATCACCCCGAATACCAGGCTCAGCCCCGCCGCGCTGAGGGCGAGGACGGCGGCGGTCACCATGCCCTCCATCAGGGCGAGAAGCAGGAAGGGGCCAAAGCTCATGGGGCATCCACGACAGGAAGGATGGGCAGCCTGCCCATCCCGCAGGAGGCCGGAAGGATGGGCATTCTGCCCGTCTGCCCCTTCAGAACGCCATCGCGGTGTAATCCACCGCATCCTCATAGGCGCCGTCCTCCATCGAGGTCTGGTGGACGCGGATCAGCTTGCCGCCCTGAACCTGGCTGATGTTCTGGGTGCCGAAGACCTGATGGGTCTTGCCGTTGAACCGCTTTGCCCCCTGCGGCCGCTCCATCCCATAGGGCAGGTCCGCCATCGCTTCCATCGCCTCGACGAATTTCTGCCGGTCAGCGGGGCCGGTGTAGCCCGCCGCCTCCATCCCCGCCTTGATCGCGAACAGCGTCTCCCAGGTGGAAAACATGTGGCTGTAGGTGGAGACGTCCTTGGCATCGCTGACCGAAGCGCCCATGTCATCGACGCCGACCGCCGCGCGATAGGCGGCCTCGTGTTCGCCCGCATCGGCGGGAGTGACGCGGTTGTGGCCCTCCCAGAAATGCGTGCCCTCCAGGAACTCAAGCCCCGGTGTCGCGGTATCCACCGCCTCCAAGCTGTCGATGAAACCGAAGATCTGCGGCTTTGCGCCCGATCCGTAGAACTCTCCCAACTCCTTGACGAAGGTCAGGACGGCGGGGCCGACCATGACGTGATAGAGAACTTCGGTATCCGCCGGGATCTGCGGGAAATAGCGGGTAAAGCTGGTCTCCGTGGGCGGAATGGCGATCTGCGCGATCACTTCGCCACCCTGCGCCGCCATCGCCTTGGTAAAGAAATCGCGGTGATCATGGCCAAAGGCGAAGTCGGGGAAGATCATCGTGACCTTCTTGCCAAGATTGGCCCCGACCCAGGGCGCCATCGCCGAGATCTGGCTCCGGACATCGGTGATGCCGGGTTGCATGGTCCAGCGGTTGAGCATGCCGGAGGCCACATGATAGCCTTCCGAGCAGACAAGATAGGGCACCTTCAACTCTCCCGCGCGCGGCGCCGAACCGATCACCACATGGCTGAAAAGCGTGCCCATCACCACATCGCAGCCCGCCTGGACGGTCAGCTTTTCCACGACTTCCGATCCGCGTTTCGGATCGGTCGCATCATCCTCGAAAAGGATCTCCACCGGCCGCCCGTTGATGCCGCCCCCCTCGTTGATCAGCTTCAGCGCGGCCTGCGCGGTGCGTTCGTACCACCGGCCATAAGACGCGCCGATCCCGGTGCGGTGCAACTGGAACCCGATCCGGATCGGAGCGCCCTGCGCGCCCACGAATGACGGCATCGCGGATGCAAGCATCCCCGCCGCCCCCGCCTTCAGGATCAGGCGTCGCGACGGCTGAAAGGTCTTCGCTGTCTTCATCGTCTCTCTCCACTGTTGCCGGGCGTCTCTGGCGGGCGCCTCGGGATCAAGGTTGTGCGTCTGCAATGAGGAAGTCCACCATTTTCACCCGGTTCTGGCAGTCGACAACAGCCACAGGCCAAGGATCGTATATCCCACCATCAACGCCGTCAGCGGCAGATGTGCAAGCGGCCGTGCTCCCTGCCCCGCAAGTTTCAGCGCCAGCAGCACGGCCAGAAGATGCGCGCCGAGGATCGCCGCGAACTGGATGGCATAGATCAGCGGCATCACCACCGGATCGGTGAGAAAGCCGAACGAGACGAAGAAAGGCGGCAGGCCCAGCCATTCGTCGCCCCGGAAGAACGGATCGTTCAGCGCGAAGACCGCATATTGCCCCGCCGTCAGCAGCGTCACCAGATAATGCGCCGCATGATAGCCCGCCGCGATGGCAAGGAACGACAGCATTACCGGCCCCGTGGCAAAGCCGCCGCCGATGCGCCGGCCAAGCGCCAGCACCCCGAGGATCGCCGCAAGGGTCAGCACCCAGACGGCCATCAGCCCCAGCGTATTGTCCAGCACCACCGCCGACCGGCCCGTCGGCTCCAGCGGATTCTGCCCGATCAGCGCCTGCCACCAGAAGGTCTCGACCAGCCCGTCGAAGGTCAGCGCCGCAAGCGCCAGCGTCACGAAAAGCGTGGCCGAGGGCGACAGGGGCTCCATGCGCAGCACCTGCGTGCCGGGCCAGCCGCGCATCAGCCGCGCGCGCCTGCCGTCACGTTCCAGCCAGAAAGGGGCGACTTTCGCGATCATCGTGAAGAGGACGGTCAGAAACTCGCCCTCTTCGAGCCATTCCTCCCCCTCGGCCACCGCCAGGACAAAGATCACCCCCCAGTAAAGGATCGCGGCACGGGCCAGCACCACCGGATCGTCGGGGTAAAGCGAGATGATCTGGAACCAGACGAACCCTGCATACCCCGCCACAGCCGGCCAGTGCCCCAGCCGCCGAAGCCCGATCCCGCCGCGGCGGCCCAGAAGCACCCGCGCCATCCGCACCGGCCCCGTCCAGGGGTTGATCGGCCGCCAGAGATTGCCCAGCAGCATCGAACCCAGCGGCACCACGATCCAGATCCCGGTCCAGAAGACCAGCGTCATCAGATTGTGCATCGGGTCACTGCTGCCGAAAAGCCCGATGAGGACCAGGCCCAGAAAGGCGAGAAAGCTGAGATAGGAGGTCAGCGCCACCGGCAGCAGCAGCCGCCGCTCCATCACCAGATGCGCCCGCATCCCCGGAAGGCGATGCGCCATCGCCCCAAGGATCGCGGTCAGGCCAACCGTCAGTGCGGCACCGGTGATGTAATGCCCGGTCGGCAGGGTCAGGATCACCGACGGCGGCAGCGCACAGGCGAAGGCCGCCCCGGGCATCATCCCGGCAGCGATCGCCGAGGCCCGCGCCAGCGTCATCGCAATCCGTCCTCCCCCTTGACCTGATGCGCCTCAAGCCCGCCCATTCGCGAATGCACGCGCGGCCCCCTCGCCATGGCAAGGACAAGGACGATCTCGTCCGCGCGCGGCCCGTCCGGCACTGACACCGTGATCGCATCGAAATGGCTGCGGACATAGGCGGCGTTGATATGGCCAAGTGGCACATCCAGCGCCGCCCCCATGCCGCCCACCTTCATCGCCGACGGCACGATGGCCCGGCTTTCGCCCAACCGCTCGCGCATCGCATAGCCCCCCGGCACATGCCAGAGCGCGCCATGCTCGCCCTCTCCGCCAGCGCCAACGATGGCCCCCTTGCCATAGCCGTCGATCCCCTCGCGCCCGCCAAGGGCCGCGATCAGCCGGTCTGTCAGCATCAGGCCAAGGGGTTTCAGATCCTCCATCGCCGGCTGGAGATCGGGGTGATAGGCGCCGGCGAAGGGATTGCCGACCACGGCGAGAACCGCTCCCCGCAGGCGGGGCGGGGCGGCGGGCCCGCCCTCGTGGCGGATCTCCTCGATCTGGAGGGCAATCTTGCGGATCGGAAAGTCAGGCAAGAAACGGCTCCTTCAATGGCATGTGACCGGTCGCGACAACCTCAGCCTGCAGGAAAAGGGCGGCGGATTCAATCAGCCCGCGCGCCCTGAAGGCCTCGGGCCGTGGCAAGGCCCGCCGCCAGCGCGGCACGTGCCTCGCCGGTGGCC
>JAAURK010000146.1 GCA_012032275.1 Tabrizicola sp. | reverse complement strand
GGTTGCCCGCGCGGGGGCTACGGCTAGGCAATCCACCCCTCACAATACCCCTGCCGCGCGAGTGCGGCGCCGGCGCCCGTCGCAAAGGTGGTTTCCCGCGCTTCGCGGGCAGGGCGACGCAGGTTAAGCTGGCCCCATGCGTTGGGACCTCCCACGAATTGGCTTGGCCGCGACTGCCGCGCTGGCGTGCGCGGGATGTGACCAATTGGGTCTGGGCCCGCACCAGGCGGCCTCCTCGCCGGCGCCCTCCGCGAGTGAACCCCTACGACTCCAACACCAGGCCCGGCGTGACCGCCGCCCCGGGCAGCTGGCGAAAGACCTCGGGCGAAATCTTCACCTTGAGCGAGCGGCTGCCCCCGCCCAGGATGATCCAGGGCAGACCCATCAGCAACCCGCCAATCGTCGGGCCGAACCGCTTGGCCGGGCAACCGTCGCCGGGCGCGAGCTGCCGGTGGAATGGCGCCTGACGCTGCCCGAACGCGGCCTCGACGTGACGCTCACCGCGCTGAACCCGGCCGCCTGGATGGCAACATCGGTGCCCTATTGGGAAGGCCCGATCCGCTTTTCGGGCAGCCACAGCGGTCGCGGATATCTGGAGATGACGGGATATTAGCCGACCGGCGACCGCCGCGCCCGCAGGACGACGACGCCTCCCCTCAGACCTTCGCCGCCGTCACCTCCACCTCGACCAGGAACTCGGGCCGGGTAAAGCCTGTGACGATGACCAGGGTCGAGGCCGGAAGCCGCACCAGCCCCGCGAGCCAGGCGTCACGCGCGGCCATGTAGCCCGCCATATCCGCGCGCGACGTGACGAAGGCATTGATCCGGATCACATCGGCAGGGGCCATCCCCGCCTCGGCCAGTATCGCCGCGCAATTGGCGAAACAAAGCCGTGCCTGCGCTTCGGCCCCCGCGGGCACCTTGCCGTCCTGAGACAGCGCCAGCTGGCCGGAGGTGACCACCAGCCGCGCGCCGGGCGGCACTTCGACGCCATGCGCATAGGCCGCGAAGGGAGGCGCGATCATCGCCGGTCGCAGCATCTTCATTCCCATCCCCCTCATCGCCAGTCATGCCTGCCGCGAGGATGCCGCACTGCGACGGGATTTGCCTAGCATATCCGCAAAGATCGCCTAATATTTGGGCTGGAGTGACAACGGCGAGGCCAAATCGGCGCATATGCTGAAGGATCATGCTGATTTTCTTGACAGCCCTCTGGCCGCAAACCCGCATCAGCCTAACCTGGCACAAAACACGTCAACAGATGGAGGTCTTCATGCTCATCCCGGCCCGCGCCCTAGGCGCCACTGCGATCTCGGCAACCCTTGCCCTTGCCACCGCCGCCTCGGCGGAAAATGTCGCCGTGACCTTCGGCACCAACTGGCTGGCACAGGCCGAACATGGCGGGTTCTACCAGGCGGTTGCGGACGGCACCTATGCGGCCTGCGGTCTTGACGTGACGATCCAGCCGGGCGGCCCGCAGGTGAACAACCGCGCGCTGATGATTGCGGGCAAGGTCGATTACCACATGGGCGGCAACCTTCTTGAGGCGTTCAGCGCGGCGCAGGAAGGCATCCCGATCGTTGCCGTCGCGGCCTCGTTCCAGAAGGAACCGCAGGTGATCATCGCGCATCCCGGCAAGGCGACGACATTCGAGGATCTGAAGAAGCTCGACAAGATCCTGATCGGCGATCAGGGCTATGCCAGCTTTTACCAGTGGATGAAGGCCGCCTACGGCTTTACCGACGAACAGCGGGAGGTCTACACCTTCAATCCCGCGCCGTTCATCGCCAATGAAAACTGGGGGATGCAGGGCTATCTGTCGTCCGAACCCTTCATGGTCGCGAAAGAAACAGGCTGGGAGCCGGATGTCTTCCTCATCGCCGACGCGGGCTATTCGACCTATTCCACCCTGATCGAGACGATGGCCGACACGATCGCGACCAAGCCCGAACAAGTGACCTGCTTCGTCGATGGGTCGATCAAGGGCTGGTACAACTATCTCTACAATGACAACTCCGCCGCCAACGCCATGATCAAGAAAGACAATCCCGATATCACCGACGAGGCCATCGCCTATGCCATCGACAAGATGAAATCGGCCGGGATCGTCGATTCGGGCGATACCGAGACGATGGGCATCGGCGCCATGTCGGAAGAGCATGTTAAGGATTTCTTCGACAAGATGGTCAGCGCCGGGGTGGTCGCCGCCGATATCGACTGGAAATCGACGATCAACACCTCCTTCGTCAACAAGGGCGTCGGGATGGACCTGAAGCCGTAGATGTAACCGGAGCCATGCAGGACGGGCCGCTCTGCCCGTCCTGCGAACATCCCATGTCAGACCTGATCCACCGCCCGACCCTGCCGCTTGGCCAGCGCCCGAAAGTGCTGGAAATGTCGCGTGTCGGAAAGGTGTTCAACGGCAATGTCACCGCCCTGCGCGACATGGAGCTGACGGTGAACGAAGGCGACTTCATCTCGCTTCTCGGGCCGTCGGGTTGCGGCAAATCCACGGCACTTCGCCTGATCGCGGGCCTGTCGAACCCGACCTCGGGCCGCATCCTCTGGGACGGCGGGCAGGGCCGCGGCGATCTGGGGGTGGTGTTTCAGGAACCCACGCTGATGCCCTGGGCCACCGTCGCGCAGAACGTCTACCTGCCGTTCCGCCTGCGCGGCCGAAGCTACCCCGAGGTCAGGTCAGAGGTGGAGGAGGCGCTCTCCCTCGTCGGCCTTTCGGCCTTTCTCGACGCCTACCCGCGCGAATTGTCCGGCGGCATGAAGATGCGCGTCTCCATCGCCCGCGCCCTCGTCACCAACCCGCGCCTCATCCTGATGGACGAACCCTTCGCCGCGCTGGACGAAATCACCCGCCACAAGCTCAACACCGATCTTCTGGCGCTGAAATCCAACATCGGCTGCACGGTGATCTTCGTGACCCATTCCGTCTTCGAAAGCGTCTTTCTCTCGGACCGCATCGTCGTCATGGCGGCCCGACCGGGCCGGGTCATCGAAGAACTGGCCGTCACCGCCCCCTACCCCCGCAGCGAGGCGTTCCGCACCTCTGCCGACTATGCAGCGCATTGCCAGATCGCCTCCCGCGCGCTTCACCTCGCGATGGGAGAGCCCGCATGACCGCGTTGCCCCCGCTTACCGCCGCCGAAGCACGGGTCGACGCCGAAGAGGCGCGCCGCGCCCGTGCCCTGCGCGTCGACAAGGTGGCGAGATGGGTGCTGCCGGTTCTGGTCTTTCTCATCCTCATCGGACTTTGGGACCGGATCGTCGTTTGGAACCGGATCCCGCATTACATCCTGCCCGGCCCCGGTCTTGTGGTCGAAACCCTGATCAAGGACTGGGCGATCCTGTTCTCGGCGCTTCTCGTCACCCTGCAGATCACGTTGATGGCGCTTGCCGTCGCGGTGATCGGGGGCGTCGGACTTGCGATCCTTTTCAACCAGAGCCGCTTTGCCGAGATGTCCTTCTACCCCTATGCCGTCATCCTGCAGGTGACCCCGGTCGTCTCGATCGCGCCGCTGATCTTCATCTATGTGGAAAACCGCACGGCGGGGCTGCTGCTTTGTGCCTGGATCGTCGCCTTCTTCCCGATCCTCGCCAATACCACGCTTGGCCTCAACTCTACCGACCACAATCTGCGAGACCTCTTCCGCATCTACGGCGCCAGCCGCTGGCAACGGCTGCGCTACCTGCAGCTTCCCTCCGCGCTGCCCTATTTCCTTGGCGGCCTTCGCATCGCGGGCGGCCTTTCGCTGATCGGGGCCATCGTCGCCGAATATGTCGCGGGCACCGCTGGCATCGGCTCGGGCCTCGCGTTCCGCATCCTGGAGGCGGGGTATCGGCTGAACATTCCCCGGATGTTCGCGGCCCTCCTTCTGATCGCGGTTTGCGGCGTGGTGATCTTTGCGGGGCTGTCGTTCCTGTCGCACATGCTGCTGCGGAAGTGGCACGATTCCGCGATCAGGCGGGAAAGCTGATGGATTTCAAGACCCTGCCCCCCGGACCCTGGCGGCTGGAGAATGTGACGGTGCCCGCCTGCCTGATCGGGCAGCCGGGTGATCTGATCCGCGCGTCGCTTGGCAACGGCTTGCCTCTCGACATGAACGGCGCGATGCTGCTGCCCCTCTTCACCGACATGCACACCCATCTCGACAAGGGGCACATCTGGCCCCGCAGCCCCAACCCCGACGGCACCTTCACGGGCGCGCTGACGCGCGTGGCGGCGGACCGCGCCGCAAGCTGGAGTGCAGAGGACGTCGCCACCCGGATGGAGTTTTCGCTTCGTTGCGCCTATGCCCATGGCACCGCCACCATCCGCACGCATCTTGACGCGATCCCGCCGCAGGATGCGATCAGCTTTCCGGTCTTTGCCCGCAAGCGCGACGAATGGGCCGGCCGTATCACGCTACAGGCTGCCTGCCTGATCGGGGCGGGCGATTTTTCCGAAGACGGCGCCTTTGCCCGGACGGCCGACATCGTCGCGGCGCATCAGGGCGTGCTTGGCATGGTGACCTATCCCCTGCCCGATATCGCCGCGCGCATCCGCGCCTTTCTGGCCATGGCGGCGGCGCGCGGCCTCAGCGCGGATTTCCACGTCG
The DNA here is from genome assembly GCA_012032275.1 of Tabrizicola sp. Classification (GTDB taxonomy): domain Bacteria; phylum Pseudomonadota; class Alphaproteobacteria; order Rhodobacterales; family Rhodobacteraceae; genus JAAURK01. The sequence goes on along the minus strand of JAAURK010000146.1, from coordinate 5,456 downwards.
ACGAAACGCTCGACCCCGCATCGAACACCCTCCGCCTGATCGCCGAGGCGGTACTGGACACGGGCTTCCCGGCGCCCGTCATCGTCGGCCATTGCTGCTCTGTCTCGGCGATGGCCGAGGCCGAGGCGATGGTGACCCTCGATCTTGTCGCGAGGGCCGGTCTCCACGTTGTCAGCCTGCCGATGTGCAACCTCTATCTGCAAGACCGCCGGTCCGGCCGCACCCCGCGGATGCGCGGCATCACCCTTGTGCATGAGATGAAGGCGCGCGGCATCAATCTCAGCTTCGCTTCCGACAACACCCGCGATCCGTTCTACGCCTATGGCGACATGGACATGCTGGAGGTGATGCGCGAAGCCACGAGGATCGGCCATCTTGACCACAGTGGCACGGACTGGATCCGGGCCTTCACCCGGAACCCCGCCCTTGCCATCGGCACCACAAGCCCGCTGGACCCGGCCAACTGCATCCTTCTGCGCGCCCGGAACTGGAACGAGCTGCTCTCGCGCCCGCAGTCGGACCGCATCGTCATCCGCGACGGCGTCCAGATCGACCGCAGCCTGCCCGATTACTCCGAACTCGACCCGCTGATGGAGCCGACATGAGCATCCAGGACGCCAAAGCCGCCCTCGCCCACCTGGAAATCGACGACAACCCGGTTTCGGTCAAGGCGAAAAGCCGCGATTTCTTCTGGTATTCGCCAGTGCTGAAGGCCCGGCTCGATCACCTCAGCGCCGATTTCGTGGTGGCCCCGAAGACCGAGGTCGAGGTGATCGAGGTGCTGCGCACAGCCTTTGCCCATGACATCCCCGTCACCACCCGTGGCGCGGGCACCGGGAATTACGGGCAGGCGATGCCATTGGCCGGCGGCATCGTGATGCATATGAAGAACCTCTCGGCCGTGAAATCCATCCACCCCGGCCGGGTCATCGTCGAACCCGGCTGCCTGATCAGGGATCTCGATGCCGCTACCCGCGCCCATTCTGGGCAAGAGCTGCGGATGCACCCGTCAACCTACGCCACCGCCACCATCGGCGGCTTCGTCGGCGGCGGGTCGGGCGGCATCGGCTCCTGCAGCTGGGGTGTCCTGCGCGATCTTGGCAATATCCTGCGGCTGCGTGTCGTGACCATGGAAGCCGCGCCGCGCATCCTTGAATTCACCGGCGAAGAGCTGCACCGCGTCAGCCACGCCTATGGCACCAACGGCATCATCACCGAACTGGAGATGCCCCTCGCCCCGGCCTACGATTGGGTGGATCTCTTCGTCACGCTACCGGATTTTCCCGCCGCGGTGGCCTTCGCAGGTGCCCTTGGCCACGAGGACGGCATCCTGAAAAAGCTGATCTCGGTCTATGAGGCGCCCACCGCCCATGCCTATTTCCAACGCGTCGCCCCGCATGTCAGCGCCGCCGATCACCTGCTTGGCCTGATGGTGGCACCCCATTCGATGGACGGTTTTCTGACCTTCCTTGCCCGCTTCCCCGGTGCAAGACTGATCTACCGGTCCGACCTGACCCGATGGCCGAAAGAGCCGGGCCCGGTCTTCGAATACGGCTGGAACCACACCACGCTGCGCGCGCTCAAGGTCGACCCCGCGATCACCTACCTGCAGGTTCTGTACGATGCCGACCATTACACCGAAAAGATCGAGGCGATCCGCCGCGCCTTTCCGGGAGAGCTGATCCAGCATCTGGAGGCGATGCGCGTCGGCGGGCGCCTCGCCTTTGCCGGGCTGACGCTGGTCAAATTCACCTCCGAGGCCCGACTTGACGAGATCATCCGCCAGCACGAGGCGATGGGCTGCTTCGTCTTCAACCCCCACCGTTACACGCTGGAAGAGGGCGGACGGCAGTCCGTCGATGACACCCAGCTCGCCTTCAAGCGCGAGGCCGATCCGAAGGGGCTTCTGAACCCCGGCAAGATGATCGCCTGGGACGACCCCGGCTTCGCCTATGACCGGATCTATGCCTACCCCGGGATGCAGGGCGGATGACGCGCGCACTGGTCGTCTTCGCGCATCCCTGCCCGGAAAGCTTCTCGGCCGCCCTTCATCACCTTGCTGTCGACCGCCTCCGCGCCAGGGGTTGGGAGGTCGATGACTGCGACCTGAACGCCGAAGGTTTCAATCCGGTCCTCGGCCCCGACGAGCGCCGCTCCTATCACGACAGCGCGTCCAACCGCGCCCCGGTGCAGACTTATGTCGACAGGCTGCTGAATGCCCAGGCGCTGATCCTTGTCTTCCCGGTCTGGAACTACGGGTTTCCCGCTATCCTGAAAGGCTTTTTCGATCGCGTCTTTCTGCCCGGTGTGTCGTTCCGGCTGGAAGACGGCCAAGTCAGACCGAACCTCACCGGTGTCCGCAGGCTTGCCGCGATCACCACCTACGGCGGCACCCCGGACCCGCGCCTTTCTCGCCGGCGACCCGCCGCGCCGCATCGTCACGCGCGCCATCCGCCACGTCTGCGGCCCGGACAAGACGCGCTACCTCGCGCTTTACGACATGAACCGCGCCACCGACAGCCACCGCGCGGCGTTTCTGGCCAAGGTGGCGCGGCAGATGGAGCGGCTTTGAAAACCGCGGCGGGAAGCGCCTTTCCACCCCGCAGATCCCGGGGTTCAGCGCCCCCGTTCCCAGCGCATGTCGCGAAGCCTCGGGTCGTCCGCGAATGCCTCCCGCCCGAATTCGATCCCCTTCGCAGGGTGTTCGCGCAGCGCCTGCGCCCCCGTCTTCCCGATCCGGATGCGCCAGCTTTGCCGGTCGGTCGGGGCCCGTGCCGCAAAGGCCGCACAGCTCAGCACCACGAGATTGGCGCGCGGCCGGTCGCGCGCCGAACCAGCGCGGATGATCTCCATCCCCGCCTCGCGCGCTCCTTCGGCAAGCGTCTGGCAGGCGCCATAGTCCGTCGGATGCAGCCAGGACAACGCATCGCGTGACAGCGGTTCGGCCATCAGATCAAGTAGCGCCGCGCTGGCCAGCGGCACGGCAAAGCCCGTGTAGTCCGCGGCATCGTCCGGAAACGGCACATCCGGCGCCTCGGCGAAAAACAGGAACCGGTAGAACACCATTTCCGCGACCGCCGTCTCCGGCCGCTCCGCCCCGTACCAGACACCGGGCGTAAATCCGGCGCGGCGAAAGCGCGAGCCATGCGGATAGGGCCGGTAGCGAAACGGGGTGGACAGCAGATAGTCGAGGCCCTGGCACGCTTCGGGCACCGGCGGCTTGGTCTCTTCCAGAATTTCCTCGAGGACCGCCTGCTCTGCCAGATTGTCGACCAGCTTCAGCGTCGAGACGCGATGTTGCGCCTCGACCAGCCGCCAGCCCTTGCCACGCCAGGCCCGCGCCTCAGAGCGGAGCGCGTCGGGCGTCCAGATAGGTGACGACATCGCAAAGCCCCTGCACCGAAGACATCATCGCTGCCGGACACCCGCCAAGCGCCAGATTTTCCGCCTGAAGCCAGGCCCGCGCCACCCGTTCATCCCCGCCCGTCACCGCATCGAGCGAGCGGAAGACGCGGACCACAAGCGCCGCCAGTTCAAAAGGTTTCGCTCCCTCCTCCAACCCCAGATCGCCGCGCCGCATCCGCGAGACGGTCGGCTCCGACACGCCGATGATCCGCGCAAGCGCCCGGGCCGTGAGGCCAAGGCGGTCTGCCGCCGCGAGAACGGCCTTCGTCAGAACGACACCCCGCGCCGGCGCCTCGGTGACGGGTTTGAGCAACGCTGACATTGCATTCCCCTTTCCTGAGAAATATTGACTGACTTTTGTTTCAGAAGAAATAGTACATTCCGCCCCCGGATGCAAGGGCCCTGCAACAGTTCCGGGGCTCAGGCGAATGCATCCGGATCGGGTGACGTCTCCAGCCAGTCGTGCGGCAGGCGCTGCACCTCGCCCAGCAGGGCAACCAGTTGTGCCGCGGCATGGTCGATGAACGCCCTGCCCTTGTCCGCCGTTGCCGCCGCAGCGTTGCCACAGGCCCCGGCGGCGTTCAGATCCTGCATCTGCCAGCCAAGCCTGCCCGCGGGCGCAAGGCCCAGATGGCCCGCAAGTTCCGCCTGCCGCGCCGGGAAGTTCCGCGCATGCGCCATCGCCACCAGATCGGGCCTCAGCGCCAGCATCATCGAGGTTTCAAGCTCTCCCGCATGGATGCCGAACCGCTCTTCTTCGGCAGGCAAAATCCCCTCCGGCAGGCCCATCGCGAACCAGTTCGCCGCCACCGTGACGATCCCGTGCGTCACCCGCAGATCCCGCGCGACAATGTCCATCGGTGCAATCTGGCCACCATGCGCGTTCAGGATCACCAGCTTGCGAACCCCTGCCCGCGCGACCGAGGCGCCGATATCGCTCCACATCGCCATAAGGGTCGTCGCCGAGAGCGACAGCGTGCCGGGCCAGGCCGCATGCTCGTTCGATTTGCCGATGGCGCAGGTCGGCAGGAAAAGTACCGGACAATCCCCGGGGATCAGCGGGATGGCCGCCGCGATGATGCCGTCCAGAATGTCGCGGTCGACCGACAGCGGCAGATGCGGGCCATGCTGCTCGACAGCGCCAACCGGCAAGACAGCGATCAGCGCTTCGCGGTCCAGCGCCGCGAAGTCACGCGCCGTGTAATCCGCCCAGAACCGGTGTTTCAGGGTCATGTCCGCTCTCCGTTTTGCGCCGACAATCTGAGGCGCGGCCCGCCCCCGCCGTCAATCCCGAAACGCAACGCCCCTTGCAGCCCGCCACCCGATCCGCTATCTCCGGCCCACTCCCGGCGGCGGGTTGGCGGAGAGGTTACGCAGCGGATTGCAAATCCGTGAAGACCGGTTCGATTCCGGTACCCGCCTCCAAATCTTTTCCATCACTTGCGCCTCTCCCTTCGAGAAAACGGCCCAGCCGTTTACAGCTTTGTTCACCGCGTGGCCTCCTGTGTGTTGTCATCTGGTTTGAGTATCTGGTGTCACAAGGTTTGAATACGGAAGAGCCTGTCTGACGGCGGAACTCGGTCATGTCCACATGCTCGCTCCTCGGCATGAAGCAGATCAACTTCGTCCTGCAGCGCTGCCGCGTCTTGTCATCCGTCACCGTCACCGTCTGGGTCGTACGCCCGGCTTCCGGCGGGGCGATCGTCTCGGCCTCTTTCTTTTCCCTCCGATAACGCGCGACCTCGCGTTGGAACCAGTCGCGGATCTCGTTGCGGTCGCCTCCGTTGTCATAGGCCTCCTCCGCCAGATCGAGCAGGCCGCGCTCCGTCGGGTCGAGGTCGGTGATGTTGACATCTCCGATGTATGCCTCTCCGTTGGTCAAACCGACGTTCTGATGAAAGAACACGGCGGCGGCCAGACCCCAGGGCGTAAGCTTCCGCAAGCGCACGAGCGCGCCCGAGACGTCCAGCTTGAACCCCGGCGGCGCGGTGGGCTTGAAGCTTGGTGGGCGGGCGACGCGGTTCGGGGCGGGGCGTGCTGGCGCTTGGCGT
>JAAURK010000145.1 GCA_012032275.1 Tabrizicola sp. | reverse complement strand
CGCTGGCCGCCCGCCACCCGCGGTTCCGGGTGATCGACGGTGCGGCCCCGGCAGAGACAGTTGCCGCGCGGGTGCTGGCCGCGATCCTGCCGCATCTCGCATGACCGAGGATATCCCCGAACCCGACCGGATCGATGGCGCTCCGCATCCGCGCGAGACAGCGCAGCTTTTCGGCCATCCGGCGGCCGAGGCCGATTTCCTTGCCGCTTTCAACACGGGAAGGCTGCATCACGCCTGGATGATCAGCGGCCAGAAAGGGCTTGGCAAGGCGACGCTGGCCTGGCGGCTGGCCCGGTTCCTGCTGGCAAGCCCGCCCGAGGGCGGGATGTTCGCGCCACCGCCGCCCCAGACGCTTGACATCCCGGAGGGCGATCCCGTTGCCCGGCGGATACGGGCGCTGGCCGAACCCCGTCTCTTCCTGCTGCGCCGCGGCCTGAACGACAAGGGAAACGCCCTGTCGCAGGATATCCGGGTCGATGAGGTGCGGCGGATGAAATCCTTCTTCGCCCTCTCTGCCGCGGATGGCGGACGGCGCGCGCGATCATCGACAGCCTTGACGAAATGACCCCGGCCGCCGCGAATGCGCTGCTGAAGCTGCTGGAAGAACCGCCCGCCCGGGTGACGCTGTTTCTCATCGCCCATCAGCCCGCGCGTCTCTTGCCGACGATCCGGTCACGCTGCCGCGAGTTGCGGCTCTCGCCCCTCGCAGCGGCCGATCTCTCCGACGCGCTGACCATGGCCGGGGCAAGCCTCAGGCCCGAGGATGCCACGGCACTGGCAGAGCTTGCGGGCGGATCGGTGGGCGAAGCCTTTCGCCTGACGGAACTGGAGGGTCTCGCCCATTACCGCACGCTGATCCGTCTTTTCGCCAGCCTGCCCCGGCTGGATCGGCCGCAGGCGCTGGCCCTGGCCGAACGTGGGGCGGGTAAGGCGGCGGCAGAGGTCTTCGACCTTCTCGTCACGCTGATCGACCTCTTTCTGGCACGGCTGGCACGAACCGGCACCCTTGGCCAATCCCCGCCCGAGGCCGCCCCCGGCGAAGCTGAACTTCTCGCCCGCCTCTCGCCCGATCCGCGCGCGGCCCGGTGCTGGGCCGATCTGGCGCAGACCCTGTCGTCGCGCGCCCGGCGCGGCAAGGCGGTGAACCTTGACCCTGCAGCACTTCTCATGGATATGGTCCTGAAGATTGACGAGACGGCGAGCAGCCTCGCCCCAAGGTAAGCCCATGCCCCCCGAAACCCCCGATCTCGTGGACAGCCATTGCCACCTCGATTTCCCGGATTTCGATGGCGAGCTGCCCCGGCTGATCGATCGCGCCCGCGCCGCCGGGGTCACGCGGATGGTCACCATCTGCACGCGTCTGCGCAATGAACCCGCCGTTCGCGCCATCGCCGAGGCGCATGAGGGCGTCTTCTACGCCGCGGGCACCCATCCGATGAGCGCTGCGGAAGAACCAATGGCAACCGTCGACCAGCTCGTTGCCCTTGCCCGTCATCCGAAACTGGTCGGCATCGGCGAGACCGGTCTCGATTACCATTACACCGCCGACAGCAAGGCCGCCCAGCAGGTCTCGCTCGGCGTCCATATCACGGCCGCGCAGGAAACCGGACTTCCCCTGATCATTCATGCCCGCGATGCGAACGAGGATATGGCGCGGCTTCTGACCCGGGGGTTCCGCGAACGGCCCTATTCCTGCGTGATGCATTGCTTTTCCTCGGGCGAGGGCCTCGCTGCGGCGGCGCTGGAGCTTGGCTTTTACCTCTCGATGTCGGGCATTGCCGCCTTCCCCAAAAGCCAGGCGCTGCGCGACATCTTCGCCAGGGCGCCGCTGGACCGGATCCTGCTGGAAACCGACAGCCCCTATCTGGCCCCGCCCCCGCACCGCGGCAAACGCAATGAGCCGGCCTATACCGCCCTCACCGCAAAGGCCGGAGCGCAGGTCTTCGGCCTTTCTGAAGCCGAATTCGCTACCGCGACCACCGCCAATTTCGACCGCCTCTTTACCAGGGCGGCCCGGCCCGTCAGGGCAGCGTGATGGCCAGCTTGCGCTTCACCATCCTCGGCTGCGGCTCTTCCGGCGGGGTGCCGCGCCTTGGCGGCGACTGGGGCGATTGCGACCCTTCGAACCCGAAGAACCGCCGCCGCCGCTGCTCCCTCCTGGTCGAACGGACCGATGCCGACGGCACCACCCGCGTGCTGATCGACACCTCGCCCGACATGCGGGCCCAACTCCTCGATGCGGGGGTCGGCACGCTTGACGGCGTGGTCTATACCCACAGCCACGCCGACCACATGCACGGCATCGACGATCTGCGCCAGATCGTCTTCAACCTGCAAAGCCGCCTCACGGTATGGGCGGACGGCCCGACCGAGGAGGCGCTCCTCTCCCGGTTTGGCTATGCCTTCACCCAGCCGGAAGGCTCGCCCTATCCGCCGATCCTCGATCTGCGCACCATCGACGGCCCGGTGACGGTCGCGGCCGCGGCGGTCCGGTCACGCTGATCCCCTTCCGGGCGGAACATGGCAGCATGGATGCGCTCGGTTTCCGGATCGGCCCCCTTGCCTACCTGCCCGATGTCGTCGAGATCCCCGCGGAAAGCTGGCCCGTGCTTGCCGGTCTCGACTGCTGGGTGCTCGATGCGCTGCGCCGCAAACCGCATCCGACCCATGCCCATCTGGCCCTGTCGCTGGACTGGATCGCCCGCGCCCGGCCCACCCGCGCGGTGCTGACGAACATGCATGTCGATCTCGACTACGACACCCTGCTGGCCGAGCTCCCGCCCCATGTGACCCCCGCCCATGACGGGCTCGTCCTGACCTATGACGATGTCGACTGAGACCGCTCTTTCACTTTGGCGAAAATATCCCACGGGGGGTGCGGGGGGTGTGAAACCCCCCGCTCTTCATCGCGGTTGAGCGCGCTCATCGATGTCATCCTGCCGGTCTTCCTGATCATCGGCTTTGGCTATGCAGCGGCCCGCGCTGGTCTTTTCAGCGATGGCGCGGTCGATGGCGTCATGCGCTTTGCGCAGAACTTCGCCGTGCCCTGCCTGCTTTTCCGCTCTATCGCCCGGCTCGATCTCGCCGCCGCCTATGATCCGGGCCTGCTGATCAGCTTTTATGCCGGGGCTTTTCTCGCCTTTGGCACCGGATTTTTCGCCGCGATCCGGGTCTTTCGCCGGCCGCTGTCCGATGCGGTGGCGATCGGCTTCACCTGCCTCTTCTCGAACTCGGTCCTGCTCGGCCTTCCGGTCACCGAACGGGCCTATGGCGCCGGGGCGCTTGCGGGCAATTACGCGATCATCTCGATCCACTCGCCGCTCCTCTACGCCTTTGGCATCAGCCTGATGGAATGGACGCGCAGCCGGGGGCAGGGCATGGCGCTGCGCGCGTTGCTTCTGCAGGTTGCCAGAGCAATCTTTTCGCAGCCTTTGGTGATCGGGATCAGTCTTGGCTATCTTGTCAACCTGACCCGGTTGCCGCTCCCGGCTCCGTTCTGGGCGGCCATCGACATGATGGTCCTCGCGGCGATCCCCACCGCGCTCTTCGGCCTTGGCGGGGTGCTGCTGCGGTACCGCCCGGAAGGGGACCGGACGGCCATTGCCCTCGTCTGCGCCGCCTCGCTGGTTCTCCATCCCGGGGTGACCTTCCTCCTCGGGCGCTGGGTCTTCGGCCTTGGCACGGAGGCACTGCGTTCGGCCGTCATCACGGCCGCGATGGCGCCGGGAGTGAATGCCTATCTCTTCGCCAATCTCTACGGTGTCGGCAAACGGGTGGCCGCCAGCGCGGTGCTGATTGCCACAGCGCTTTCCATCGGCACGGTGTGGGTCTGGCTGACCATCCTGCCCTGACCGGGGGCAGGCCGCAAATCGCCGCGACCTCCCGCCACGACCTCCACCCGAGAGGCCTACCGGCCGGTCACGCCGCGGAGCCTGTCCGACCGGCGGCGCAAAAGCTCGACCGTGGTCAACAGCAGGATCGAGACGATCACAAGGATCGTCGCCACGGCCAGGATCGCCGGGCTGATCTGCTCGCGGATGCCGTTGAACATCTGCCGCGGGATGGTCTGCTGCTCGGGCCCGGCGATGAACAGCACCGCCACCACCTCGTCGAACGAGGTGACAAAGGCGAACAGCGCGCCCGAGATCACACCAGGCAGGATCAGCGGCATGATCACCTTGAAGAATGTCGTGCGCGGGTTGGCCCCAAGGCTGGCCGAGGCGCGGATCAGCGACTGGTCGAACCCGGACATCGTCGCCGTGACCGTGATGATGACGAAAGGGATGCCCAGCGTCGCATGGGCGACGATCACGCCGAGGTCCGAGTTCGCCAGACATCCCCGGTTCGACAGGAACGGACCAAGGATCGTGCCAAGCGCCGAGCCGCTGTCGACGCAGGCCTTGGCGAACATGAACGACATGCCGACCGCGATGATGATGATCGGCACGATCATCGGCGAGATCAGGATCGCGGTGATCAGCCGCCGGTAGGGCATCTCGGGCCGGCTGAGGCCAAGCGCCGCCAGTGTGCCAAGCGAGGTGGCAAGAATGGTGGCCCAGAACCCGATCCAGAGCGAGTTCTTCGCCGCCTTGATCCAGGTGGCACTTTCCCAGGTGGCCGACCACCAGCCGCTGTCTCGCGGCCCGTCGGGCGCAGAACTGCCCAGCGTCAGAAGCGTATCGTACCAGCGCATCGAATAGCCCGCCGGATCGAAGGCCAGCATCTTCTCGGTGAAGGTGAAATAGGGTTCGGCGTTGAACGACAGCGGGATCACGACCAGGATCGGCGCGATCAGGAACAGAAAGACCACCGCGCAGATGACGCGGAACGCATAGTACCAGACCTTTTCCAGCGGGGATGCGTAAGTGGGAAGCGCCATGGTTTTCTCCCTCACCCGAACTTCAGGCGGTCGATGCCGACCAGCCGGTCATAAAGCCAGTACAGGATCAGGATCGCCACCAGCAGGATCGCGGCCAGCGCCGCCGCAAGCGACCAGTTCGACTTGTTCATGTGGAAACTGATCATGTTGGAGATCAGCTGCCCATCCGCCCCGCCTACCAGCGCGGGCGTGATGTAATAGCCAACCGCCAGAATGAACACGAGGAGCGAGCCCGCGGCGATCCCCGGCAGCGTCTGCGGCAGATAGACCCGGCGGAACGTCGTCCAGCTGGTCGCGCCAAGGCTGCGTGCCGCGCGGGCATAGGACGGCGGAATGGTCTTCATCACCGAATAGAGCGGCAGGACCATGAACGGCAGCAGCACATGCGTCATCGCCACGATCGTGCCGGTCTGGTTGTTGATCATGACGAGCCGCCCGTCATCGCCAATCAGGCCAAGGGCGACGAGGATGTTGTTCACCACACCCTGTTGCTGCAGAAGGACGATCCAGCTGGTCGTCCGCACCAGAAGCGAGGTCCAGAACGGCAACAGGACGAGGATCATCAGCAACGAGGATTTGGCCATCGGCAGGGTGGCCAGAAGATGGGCAATCGGAAAGGCCAGCAGCAGGCAGCTGAGCGTGATGATGGCAGAGAGAATGAATGTCTTGACGAAGAGGTAGATATAGATCCGCTCCCTCTCGGCACCGCGGGCCCAGTCGCCAGCCTCGCCGCGTTTCTGGTCGATGGCGACGCGGTAGAAATCGGCAGAATAGCTCGTCGAGGCAGACCGCATTGCCGCCCAGAGCTTTGGTGCGGCCCAGTCGGCGTCGAGTGCGATCAGCGCCTCCTTGTAGGGCGGCGTCAGGTCTTCGGCCTTGCGCGCGGCAGCCTTGAAAAGGCTGATCGTGCCCGGGACCGTATAGTTGATCCGCGTTCCGGCCTGGCCCGGTGTCTTGTTGGCTTGCATCGTGGCAAGGTCTGCAACAAGTGCGGCATAGGCGCCTTCGGTGATTTCGGACCCGTCGGGATGTTCCGCGAACCAGGCTGCAAGCTGCGGCGCCGAGTCGGAAAAGCCATCATTCTCGAACGACCGCTGCAGCATGTAGGCGATGGGGAGGATGAAGGTCAGGATCACGAACAGAAGCAGCGGGGCAACCAGAAGGAACGCGCGCCGCCGCGCCTTCGATTGGGCGGCAAGGAGCGCGGCCTTCAGCGGGCGGCCGTCTGATGTGGTCAAACCGGAGGTCGTGTCGGTCATGGCGCTTCCGTTGCGGAGAAAGGCTGGGCGCGGCGAAAGGATCGCCGCGCCCCGATGTTCAGGATCAGTTCGCCACGAGCCAGGCGTTGAACCGCTCGTTCAGCTCTGCGTCACGGTCGACCCAGAATTCGTAGGACGAGGCCAGCGCATTGGTCAGGTTCGCTTCGGCAGTCGGCATGAACGGCGCCATTTCCGTCTTGCCGTCCTGATAAAGGCCAACCAGCGGCCCCGACGACATGCGCGCCGGACCATAGCTGATCCACTTGGCCTGATCGGCCAGCGGCTGGGTCGAGGTTGCGAACTTGATGAACTCCAGCGCGCCTTCCGGGTTGGGTGCGCCCTTCGGGATCACCAGCAGATCGTATTCATAGACCTGGCCATCCCAGACGGTACCGAAGGGTTTGCCCTCGCCCACGGCGGCGGCGAAGATCCGGCCGTTGTAGGCGGTGGTCATCGCCACCTCGCCATCGGCAAGCAGCTGCGGCGGCTGCGCGCCCGCTTCCCACCAGATCGTGTCCTTCTTGATCTTGTCGAGCATGGCGAAGGCGCGGTCCTGGCCTTCCGGCGTTTCCAGCATCGCATAGACCTCGGCAGCCGGAACACCATCCGCCATCAGCGCCATTTCCATGTTCGCCTTGGCACCCTTGCGCATGGCGCGCTTGCCGGGGAACTTCTCCAGATCGAAGAAATCGGCAATCGTGGTCGGGCCTTCCGGGAACTTCGTGGTGTCATAGGCGAAGATCGTCGAGAAGACGATCGTCGTGACGGCGCAATCGGTCAGCGCGCCCGGCAGGAAGTCATCGGTGGCGGGGGTGCCATCGGGCGCGGCGGGAAGGACAGCCGGATCGATCTCTTCCAGCATGCCATCGTCGCAGAGCCGGATCGCATCGGCATATTCGACGTCGGCCACGTCGATCGTCACGTTGCCCGCCTCCACCATCGCCTTGACGGCCGGCGCTGGGTTGTCGCTGTCCACCGAGATGACAGCCGTTCCGGTCGCCGCGGTGAAGGGCTTGTGATAGGCCTCGACCTGGCTTTTGGTGTAGTCGCCGCCCCAGGACATGACCGTCACATCGGCACCGGCCGAGAAGGCCACTGCCGTGAGCGCAGTCGAAAGAACGAGAAGCTTCTTCATTACCTTTATCTCCCTAGATGAACACTTGACTGGATTTTGGCCGCCCGTCTTACGGCACCCCTTCAGGGGATCACATCGGATCGAGGGCACGCGCATCCTGAGGCGCCCAGCCGATCTTGATCTTTTCGCCGGGTTTCAGCATGCGCTGACCGGCGGTGTTACGTGACTTGATCACGAATTCCTCGGAACCCGCGACCTTGAGCCGCGTCCGGAACAGATCACCCATATAGATGAATTCCATCACCTCGGCGTCGATCGTATGCGCGCCCGGCGGCATCATCTCGGGCTTGAACTCCACCCGTTCTGGCCGGATGGAGACCAGGGTCTTCGCCCCTTTGCCGGTTACATTCACCGGCGTTGCATCGATCAGCTCGCCACTGTCGAGACGGACGATGCACTTGTTCGCACCCATCTCTTCCACCGTGCCCTGAAGCTTGTTGTTCTCGCCGATGAACTGGGCGACGAAGCTGTTCTCGGGCCGTTCGTAAAGGTCTGCGGGCGGGGCAAGCTGCTGGATCTTTCCGTCGTTGAACACGGCGACCCGGTCGCTCATCGTTAGCGCCTCGCCCTGGTCATGCGTGACATAAACCACTGTTATTCCAAGACTCTCATGGAGGTGCTTGATCTCGAACTGCATATGTTCGCGCAGTTGCTTGTCCAGCGCGCCAAGGGGCTCGTCCATCAGCACGAGCTTCGGGTCGAACACCAGCGCGCGGGCCAACGCGATCCGCTGCTGCTGGCCGCCGGAAAGCTGGGCGGGGCGGCGGTTGATGAACGCGCCCATCTGCACCATGTCCAGCGCGCGTTTGACCTTCGTCTCCCGCTCCGGCTTTTGCATGCCCCGCACTTCCAGCGGGAAGGACAGATTCTCGCCCACCGTCATATGCGGAAAGAGTGCGTAGTTCTGGAACACCATGCCGATGCCCCGCTTGTGCGGCGGAACCTGGTTGATCGGGCGACCGTCCAGCCTGATCTCGCCATGGGTCGCGGTCTCGAACCCCGCGAGCATCATCAGGCATGTGGTCTTGCCCGAACCCGACGGCCCGAGCATCGTCAGAAACTCGCCCTTGCCGATGGCAAGATTGAGATCTTTGACCACGAGGCTGATGCCATCATAGCTTTTCTGAACATGTTCAAACGCGACGAAGGCGTCGCTCCGGGGCTCAACCGTCACCCGTATCTCCCTGTTGAATAGTCTGGCCGTTATCGGCCTTCTTTTGACGCAGACTAAAGCGAAACCCGCGCCGCATTGCAACGAGCAAGTGACAATTTGGGGCAAAATGCCCGATTGCGGGAAATCAGCGCGCGATTTGCCGGGCGCACCAAGCGAGCGGACGGAGAACTGCCCGATTTCGGGCAGAATGCCTGCGCAGCGATCAGCCGCATGGTGCTGCAATGAAGAAACGCGGGCCAGAAGCCCGCGCTCATTCGTCTGCCAAAGCTGGTGCGGATGAAAAGACTCGAACTTTCACTCCGGTTAAGGAACAGCGACCTCAACGCTGCGCGTCTACCAATTCCGCCACATCCGCACGGGCTTCGGTCAGCCAGACCGCGGCCTCTATAGACCAGCCCCCTGCGCCTGCCAAGGGGGCTTGGATCACCGCGTGCGGCTTTCTTGGCGAAGGACGGTTGTGCGCCTCCAGGCCAGCACAAGCCCTGTGGCCACCAGTATGGCCATGCCTGCAAAACCGAACCATGGCGCGGCGGAAAAAAGGGCATCGCTCATCCGCCGTCCGGGCAGGAGCGTGAAAAGGCCTGCGACCCCGACGGCACCGGAAAAGACCGTCAGCATGGTGCGCCGGTGTTCGGCAATGCGGCCTGCGCGCGCCTGGGCGACCCCCTCCCACAAGCCGACAAGCGTCAGGATCGACAGAACATGGATGAGCGAAAATGGGCCGAGCGTGCGGTTCTCGGTAATGAAGAACGACGTCAGCGCCGTCCCTGCCATTGCCGCGACCCAGGCTCGGCCAAGCTGGCGGTGCCAGATGTCGCGGCTGCGGCGAAGAAGCGCCGCCGGACCAAGCAGGACGGCGAGAAGGGCCAGGACGACATGCGCCTGGATAATGGCCGGTGCAGCCAGCAGCGGGTCAAGGGACAAGGCGGACTCCTTGGGTTGGCCCGGTCTTGTGATCGGATCGGGCGGTGTTAAGTCTGAAAGCGCCGCCCCATTCGACGCAGGTGGCAGTCCGGGGCAATGACGGCTTCGCGAAAGGAGACCAAGGCTTCGTGACCGACACTCCACTGTCATCGGCGCTGCGCGAGATACGGGCGCATCTCGCCAGCCCGGTCGTGCTTGCGGCGCTGGCCGGGACGACCCTGATTCTCCTGCTGTCGGGGCCGTTCCGCACGCTCGATCTGCTCGCCCCGGTGCCAAGGGCCGCCTACTGGGCTGCCGTGGTCTTTGGTACCTATGCGATCGGCACGGCGGTCCTGACCCTGCTCTACCTGTGGCCGCGGTTTGGCGAACTGCACCCCGTGCTGCGTGTCGCAATGGCCAGTCCGGTCATGGGTCTGGCAGTGGCGGCAGCGCTTGTCGCCTTGAACTTCGGGCTGGGGAACGAGGCCCCGACCGATCTTGCCGCGCTGACCGCGCAAGTGGGGCTGGCCGCGGTGATCTCGGTCAAGGTCCCCGACCCGCAGTTCGAGAGCCAGACCAAGATCAAGCTCGGCAACCGCGAGGCGCAGTCGATCGTCGAGACGTGGTGGGCGAGGGCCTGCGCACCTGGTTCGAGGAGACCCCCCAGCACCGCCCGCGCCATCTTCCAGAAGTCCATGGACGCGCTGCGCGCGCGGCGAGGC
>JAAURK010000144.1 GCA_012032275.1 Tabrizicola sp. | reverse complement strand
ATGCACGATCTGGCGGCGCGCGGCGACGACTGGGCGGTGGCGAAGGTCGACGGGGTGGAGCAGATCTGGTCGCTGGCGCAGGACGGTCCGCGGCTTCTGGCGGGAACGAAGCCAGCCAGCCTGTGGGAAAGCCTCGATGGCGGCGAAAGCTGGGCAAAGCTGCCGGGTCTGACCGACCAGCCGGAGGCCGAAAGCTGGATGCCCGGTGCGGCGGGGCTTGTGCTCCACAGCATTCTTTGTGGCGGTCAGGGGCGGCTTCACGTCGGCATTTCCGCCGCGGGTGCCTTTGCCAGCACCGATGGCGGGGCAAGCTGGGAGCGGCAGGGCCGAAGGTCGAACCGGCCGGGGCCTGCGGGTGCGCTGCCGCGCGACTGGGGCGACGGGGTGGAGTTCCGGGCCGAGGACGAGATTTTCTCCTGTGTGCACAACATGGCATTCGGCGCGGAGGACGGGCTGATCTACATGCAGAACCATCAGGGCGTCTACCGCAGCCGTGACGGTGGCGCGATCTGGGAAGAGATCACCGAGGGGCTGCCCTCGACGTTCGGGTTCCCGGTGGCGGCGCATCCGCGCGATGCCGGTACGGTCTGGGTCTTTCCACTGAACGGCGACAGTCTTGGCCGCTATCCGGTGGAGGGGCGGGCGCTGGTCTGGCGCAGCCGTGACGGGGGCGAAAGCTGGCAGGGTTTTGGCCGTGGCTTGCCAGAGCGGGACTGCTTTTTCACCGTGCTCCGGCAGGGGATGGCGGTCGACCGCGGCACCCCCGCGGGTGTCTATTTCGGCACGAACACCGGGTCGGTCTTTGCCAGCAGGGACGAGGGCGAAAGCTGGGTCGAGGCCGCGCGCCACCTGCCGACGGTGCTGTCGGTCGAGGTGATGGCGGCCTGATCGGGCCGCCATCGCGCAGGGTCAGCCGTCGAAATCGACGGTTTCAACCAGTTTCAACGCCGTCGCACGGAGCGCGGCAAGCTCGCTCAGGCCCTTGCTGTCGGGGGTGAACGCGCCCCAGGATGCCACCAGCGGCGAGGTTTCCACCCCGGGTTTCACCGGATATTCGAAATTGGTTTCGGCATAGATCTTCTGCGCCGCATCGCCCGAAAGCCATTCCATGAAGATCAGCGCGTTCTCCCGGTTCGGCGCGGATTTCGTCATCGCGACGCCCGAGATGTTGACATGCGTGCCATCCCCCTCGAAGGTCGGGAAAACGATGCGGACGGCTTCGGCAGCGGGCTTCTGCTCGGGATCACCCAGCATCTGGCCGATGTAATAGGTGTTGCCGATCGCAATGTCGCACTCGCCCGCGGCAATGGCCTTGACCTGATCGCGATCGCCGCCCTCGGGTTTGCGCGCGAGATTGGCCTTCAACCCCTCAAGCCAGGCCATGGCGCCCTCTTCGCCGTGATGGGCGATGACGGCGGCGGTCAGGGCGACGTTGTAGTCATTGGTGCCGGAACGGGTGCAGATGCGGCCTTTCCATTTCGGATCGGCGAGGTCTTCATAGCTCGTCACTTCGCCGTCCTCGACCCGGTCCTTGCTGGCATAGACGATGCGGGCCCGGGTGGTCAGGCCGAACCAGTGGTCGCCGTCATCGCGAAGCGTTGCCGGGATGTTCGCCTCCAGCACATCGGACTGGACGGCCTCGGTCACACCCGCCTCGACGATCTGCGCCAGCCGCGCGATATCGACGGTCAGCACCAGATCGGCGGGCGAGCGGTCGCCTTCGGCCACCAGCCGCTCGGCCATGCCCTTGTCGACGAAGGCCACATTTACCTTGATCCCGGTCTCTGCGGTGAAGGCATCGACCAGTGGCTGGATCAGTTCCGGCTGGCGGTGCGAATAGACGTTGACTTCCTGCGCAAGGGCCGGAAGGGCGGTCGCCAGAAGGGCGAGGGCGGTGGAGCGAAACATGGTTGAGTCCTTTAGTCAGGTTTATGTCCCCGATAAACACCCTTTGTCCGGAGCAGTCAATATCCCGAGTATTTCAATCACCTATTTCCGCACAATTTCACACTGGCTCAAATATCCCCGCCGGAGGCTCCCCCCGCCGCCGCATTCGCCTTGTCCTCGGCCCGGGCGCGGTTCCAGAGCGCGTCCATCTCGGCCAGGTCGGACTGCGCGGGCGTCCTGCCCGTTTCGGCAAGCCAGGCTTCGATCTTCCGGAAACGGCGGGTGAACTTGGCATTGGCACCCCGCAGCGCCGCCTCGGGATCGACCCTCAGGTGCCGCGCAAGATTGGCCATCACGAAGAGCAGATCGCCCATCTCCTCGGCCACCTCGGTCTCGGTCAGGCTGTCGCGGGCCTCGACCAGTTCCGCCGTCTCTTCGCCGAGCTTGTCCAGCACATCGGCTGTCGAGGGCCAGTCGAAGCCCACGCGGGCGGCGCGCGATTGCAGCTTCAATGCCCGGGTAAGGGCGGGCAGGCCGAGGGCGATCCCGTCAAGAACACCGGCAGCGCCGCGCTCTGCCGCCTTGATCCGCTCCCAGTCGCCGGTCTGGTCCGCCGCTGTCTTCTCGCGGCTCTCGGTGCCGAAGACATGCGGATGGCGGGCGATCATCTTGTCGCTGATCGCGCGGCTGACATCGGCAAAGGTGAAAAGCCCTGCCTCGGCGGCCATCTGCGCGTGGTAGACCACCTGCAACAGAAGATCGCCAAGCTCGCCCTTCAACTCGCTCCAGGCGCGGCGTTCGATGGCATCGGCCACCTCATGCGCCTCCTCGACCGTATAGGGGGCGATCGAGGCAAAGCTCTGTTCGATATCCCAGGGGCATCCGGTTTCCGGATCGCGGAGCCGGGCCATGATCGCCAGAAGACGCGGCAGGCCGCCATCGGGATCGTGGAAAAGCGGGTCATGGGCGGCGTCAAGTGGGGGCAGGGGCATTGCGGGCACTTTCATTTTCGGCTTTGCTCACGGGCCGGATCAATCAAGGAGTCGATCATGCCCGTCCTGAACCGTATCGCGGCTTTTGCCGATGAAATGAAGGGCTGGCGGCGGCATCTGCATCAGAACCCCGAACTGGCGTTCGACTGCCATGCGACGGCGGCTTTCATTGCCGACCGCCTGCGGGATTTCGGGGTGGACGAGCTGCATCAGGGGATCGCGAGGACCGGGCTGGTCGCGATCATCACCGGCTCGGGCGAGGGGCCGACGATCGGGCTCCGGGCCGATATGGATGCCCTGCCGATCGACGAGGTGACGGGCGCGCCCTATGCCTCCTCCATCCGGGGCAGGATGCATGCCTGCGGCCATGACGGCCATGTGACAATGCTGCTTGGCGCGGCGAAGTACCTGGCCGAGACGCGGCGTTTCGCGGGCCGGGTGGCACTGATCTTCCAGCCCGCCGAAGAGGAAGGCGGCGGCGGGCAGGTGATGGTCGAGGAGGGCATCATGGACCGCTTCGCGATCGCCCGGGTCTACGGTATCCACAATGTCCCGAATGTGCCTTTCGGGCATTTCCATACCACTCCCGGGCCGCTGATGGCCTCGGTCGATACCGCGACGGTCAACATCACCGGTCGCGGCGGGCATGGCGCGACACCGCATGAATGCGTGGACCCGGTGGTCGCAGTGGTGGGGATGGTGCAGGCGATCCAGACGATCATCCCGCGCAATGTGCATGCGCTTGACGAGGCGGTGATCTCGGTCACCCAGATCCACACCGGGACCGCGTCCAACATCATCCCGGAAGAGGCGATGTTCTGTGCCACGATCCGGTGTTTCAAGCCGGATGTGCGGCAGCTGCTGAAACGGCGGATACACGAGATCGTGGAAGGGCATGCTGCCGCCTACGGCGTCACGGCGCGGATCGATTACGACTGGGGCTATCCGGCGACGATCAACCACGAGGAGGAGACTGAATTCGCCGCAGAGGTCGCCCGCGAGGTTGCGGGCGAGGCGGCTGTCGATGCGCGGGCTGGGCGCGAAATGGGATCGGAGGATTTCTCCTACATGCTGGAGGCGCGTCCCGGCGCCTATCTCTTCATGGGCACAGGGCCCGGGGCGGGGCTGCATCACCCGGCCTTCGATTTCAACGACGATGCGGCGCCGGTCGGTGCAAGCTTCTTTGCAAGGCTGGTCGAACGGGCCCAGCCTGTGGCGGGGTAGCGGGGAGGGTTCTCCGCCCTGGCAGCCGGCAGCGCTGCGGTGCGACCATGCGGAGCGCGCAGGCGCGCGATCCTTTGTCTCGCCGCCCGGGCAAGGCCCGGATCGGCTCGGGCTGCCTCCGGCGGGGATATTTTGGCCAATGTGAAGGTGCGAATCGGTTCGTGTCCGGAGAGGGGTGTGGTGAGCCGGTTCAAGCAATGGTCCGCAGGATCCGTTGCCGCGCAAGCCGTTGTGGCGGGAAGCGGCTGGAAAAATTTGATCAAAATGCTATTATGCGTTTGTATTGCTGCGGATGGAGCGACCCATGCAAGCCTCTCCTGGCCTGAATTCCCCGTCTCCCGAGGATATTCAGGCCATGGACAGGGGGCATGTGCTCCACCCCTGGACGAATTTCGGCGCGTTCGAGCGGGAAGGGGCGCTGGTCATCGCCCGCGGTCAGGGGGCGTGGCTCTGGGATACGGACGGGCGGCGGTATTTCGATGCGGTAGGCGGGCTTTGGTGCACCAATATCGGGCTGGGGCGCCGCGACATGGCCGAGGCGATCGCGGCCCAGGCCGAGCGGCTGGCGTTTTCAAACACCTTTGTCGACATGACCAACGAGCCTTCGGCGCGTCTGGCTGCAAAGCTTGCCGCACTGGCGCCGGGCGATCTGAACCGGGTGCATTTCACCACCGGGGGATCGACAGCCGTCGACAGCGCGGCGCGGATGGTGGCCTTCTATCAAAGCTGCATGGGGCGGCCCGGCAAGATGGACCTGGTCGCGCGGGATTTCAGCTATCATGGCTCCACCTATCTTTCGCAGTCGATCGGGAAGCGGCCGGGTGACCGGGTGGCGGAGTTCCGTTACAAGGAGACCGGCATCCATCATCTGACAGCGCCGAACCCGTACCGCCGCCCCGCCGGAACAAGCGAGGCGGAATTCTGCGATCTTCTCGTTGCGGAATTCGAGGCATTGATCGCGCGGGTCGGCGCGGACCGCATCGGGGGGTTCTTTGCCGAACCGATCCAGGCTTCGGGTGGGGTGATCGTGCCTCCGGAGGGGTATCTGAGGCGGATGTGGGAGCTTTGCCAAAGGCATGACATCCTCTTTGTCGCCGATGAGGTGGTGACGGCCTTCGGGCGGCTTGGGCACTGGTTCGCGAGCCTTGATGAATTCGGCGTCCAGCCCGACATGATCTGCGTCGCGAAAGGTCTGACCTCGGGCTACGTGCCGATGGGCGCTGTCATCTTTTCCGATCGGCTCTGGGAGGCGATGGCCGCGAAAGGGGAGCGGTGGTTCACCTCCGGCTTTACCTATGCGGGGCATCCGGTGGCGGCGCGGCCGCGCTGAAGAATATCGCGATCATGGAAGACGAGGATGTGCTTGGCAATGCGGTGCGCGTGGGCACCTATTTCGAAAGCCGCCTGAAGGGCCTTGAGGCGCTGCCGCTGGTGGGCGAGGTGCGGGGGCGCAAGATGATGATGTGCGTCGAGAATGTCGCCGACAAGGAGACCAGGGTGCCGCTGCCGGACGAGGCGGGCGAATCGAAGCGCATCTCGAATGCGGCCGAGGCGATGGGATTGATGGTGCGGCCGATGGGGCATCTGAACGTGATGTCGCCGCCGCTGATCATCACCGAGGCGGATGTGGATTTCGTGACCGATGTGCTGGGCCGCGCGATCCGTCAGGTGACGGATGAACTGGTGCGGGAGGGTCACAGGATCGGCTGAACCAGAACCGGCCGGGGCCTTCCCCGCCATCCTCCGGATCAACGACGTCTCCGGCCACCAACGACGGCGTGACATCTCAAGCCTGGAGATATCATGGCACTGGAAGATGCGAAGACCGAGGTAGATGCGGCGTTCACGCGCAAGGGGTTGCGGGGATATGCGTTCGAGAATGCCTTTGGCGGGGCGAGCTCCTTTCTGCGGCGCAGCTACACGAAGGACCTGACCGGCGTCGATCTGGCAATCACCGGCGTCCCTTTCGATCAGGCGGTGACGCACCGCGCGGGAACGCGGTTCGGGCCGCGCGCGATCCGCGAGGCGTCCAGCCTGCAACCCTATGATCCGCCCTATGGCTGGACGACCAACCCGCTGGAAGAGATGGCGATCGTCGACTATGGCGATCTGGCCTTCGATTATGCGAAAGTGGCCGATTTTCCCGAGGCGCTGACGGCCCATATCCGGGGCATCCTGGCGGCGGGCGCGGGCACGGTGACGCTTGGCGGCGATCACTACATCACCTTTCCGATCCTGAAGGCCTATGCCGAGAAGTTCGGACCGCTCGGCGTGATCCATTTCGATGCGCATTCCGATCTCTGGCCCGATGACGATCTGACGCGGATCGATCATGGCACGATGCTTTACAAGGCGGTGAAGACCGGAATTGTCGATCCGGCGCGTTCGGTCCAGATCGGCATCCGCACGACCACGGAGGATTACCTCGGCATCCATGTGATCGACGCGCGCGAGGTGCATGAAAAGGGCGTGGCGCGAGCTGTTGCCCGGGCGAAGGAGATCGTGGGCCAGGGGGCGAGCTATGTCACCTTCGACATCGACTGCCTCGATCCTTCGGCCGCACCGGGCACGGGAACGCCAGTCTGGGGGGGCCTTCACAGCTGGCAGGCGGCGGCGGCGCTGCGCGATCTGGCGGGGATCAACATGGTCGGTGGCGATGTCGTCGAGGTTTCGCCCCCCTATGACACGACAGGCGCCACCGCGATTGCCGGCGCGCATGTGGCCTATGAACTGATCTGCCTCTATCATTGGGCCAGAACGCAACGATGAGATGGAGATTGGCCATGGGAACAGCACTCGCCATCGGACTGGCGCTGGTCGCCCTCATGGCCTACATCCGCTTCGCCCCCTCCGACCGCGCCGTCTGGCATGTCGACCCCCGTGCTGCCCTTCCGCCCGTGGCCGCCGGGCCGGAGGTTCTGCCCGGTGGGACTGGGGTGGAACCGGTCCTGCTCGCAGGCGGGCAGTCGCGGTCCTGGTGCTGGAGGGGCCCGCCGCAGACGTCCTAGCCCGGCTGGACGCGATCGCCCTCGCAACACCGCGGACGGAACGTCTGGCGGGCAACCCGGAGACGGGGCGTATCACCTGGATCACGCGATCGCGTCTCTGGCGCTTTCCCTCGATTACACCACTGCCGAAGCACAGGATCTGGACGTGCGACGCGTCTTACCGTCCATGCCCGGCTCCGCTTCGGCCGAAGCGACTTCGGCGTCAATGCCGCGCGGCTCAAGGATTGGCTCTCGCGGCTCTAGCCCTTTCATCTTGGCCAAAATATCCCGGGGTCCGGGGCGGCGCCCCGGGGGCGGATGCCCCTTGACCCTGCGAAAGAGACGCGCGACACCGCCGCCATGGTACCTTTGGACAAACTCGCCCAGATCACCCGGCGTTTCGAATATCTCGAGGCGGCGCTGAGCGCAGGTGCCTCTCCCGCCGAAATTGCCCGGATCAGCAAGGAATACTCCGATCTGAAGCCGCTCGCCGATCAGATCGCCGCTTACCGTCAGGCGCTGACCAGTCTCTCCGATGCCGAGGCGCTGCTGGCCGACCCCGAGATGAAGGCGCTTGCCGAAGACGAGATTCCCGAGATCAAGGCGCGGATCCGCGGCATGGAGCAGGCATTGCGGCTGGCGCTCCTGCCGAAGGACGCAGCCGATGCCAGGCCCGCGATCCTCGAGATCCGGCCGGGAACCGGAGGAGAGGAGGCAAGCCTCTTTGCCGCCGATCTCGCGCGGATGTACCAGCGTTTCGCCGAACGGATGGGATGGCGTTTCGAGGTGCTGGAGGAACAGCTCTCCGATCTGGGCGGGCTCCGCGAGTTTACCGCCCATGTCGCGGGCGAGGGAGTCTACGCCAGGTTGAAGTACGAATCCGGTGTTCACCGGGTCCAGCGCGTGCCCGAAACCGAGGCTGGCGGGCGCATCCACACCTCTGCAGCGACCGTGGCCGTGCTCCCCGAGGCCGAGGAGGTGGATATCGACATCCCCGCCGCCGATATCCGGATCGATACGATGCGGGCCTCCGGGGCAGGGGGGCAGCATGTGAACACCACCGATTCCGCCGTGCGCATCACCCATCTGCCAACCGGGATCATCGTCACCTCTTCCGAAAAGTCCCAGCATCAGAACCGTGCGATGGCGATGCAGGTGCTGCGCGCAAGGCTTTACGATCTGGAGAGGGAGCGCCTTGCCAGCGAACGCGCGGCCGACCGGAAATCGCAAGTCGGGTCCGGTGACCGCTCGGAGCGGATCCGCACCTACAATTTTCCGCAAGGCCGGATGACCGATCACCGGATCAACCTGACGCTTTACGCCCTGCCGCAGATCCTCGCGGGCGATCTGGGTGAGATCATCGATGCGCTGACCGCCCATGATCAGGCCGAACGTCTGGCGGAGATGGAAGGGTGAGCGGCCAGACGGTGCGGGAAGCGCTGATCGACGGCGCGCGTCATCTGGCCGATGCGGGGGTGCCCGGCGCGGCCCGCGACGTGCGCCTCCTGATGGAAAGCCTGTTCGACGACATCGCCCCCGGCATGTTGATCCTGCATATGGACCGACGGCTCGACGACGCCGAAACGAGGCTCTGGCACCAGCTTCTGAATGACCGCAAGGCCCGCAAACCGGTCAGCAAGATCCTGAGAAGCCGCACCTTCTGGCGCCACAGCTTTCTGGTGACGGAAGATACGCTTGACCCGCGTCCCGAGACCGAAACGCTGGTCTCGGCGGCGCTTGATCGACCTTTCTCCCGGATGCTCGACCTTGGCACCGGCACCGGCTGCATTCTTCTGTCCTGCCTTGCCGACATGCCGGGCGCGACCGGGCTTGGCACCGATATCTCGACCGAAGCGCTGAAGATCGCCGCGACCAATGCGCAGCGGCTTCAGCTTTCCCACCGGGCCGATTTTCAGAAGGCCGACTGGCTCGTCTCCATCCCCGGCCGGTTTGACCTCATCACCTCCAACCCGCCCTATATCGCGGCGGCCGAGTTGGCGGCGCTGGAGCCCGAAGTCCATCTCTGGGAGCCGCATGTCGCACTGACGCCGGGTGGCGACGGGCTCGATGCCTATCGCGTGATCGCCAGGGATGCGCCTCAGCATCTTGCCCCAGGCGGGCGCCTGATCGTGGAGATCGGCCCCACGCAGGGGGCGGCGGTCGCGGCCATTTTTGTGGCGGCGGGCCTTGCGCGGCCGGTCATCCGACCCGATATGGATGGCAGAGATCGGATCGTGATGGCTGACGCCGCCGGGTGATGTCACATTCGGGCGCCAATCCCGCCGGTCATGCAGCATCGTACAAGAATCTCCTTGTCAGGCGATTGCGGCTGTGCTTAATCGATCACGTGCGAAGGATGGGGCCTGCTCCTCCTTCCCGCCTTAACCACCGACCCTGCCAGATTTTCAGCCGCCCGATGGGGCGCTTGGGCGGGGCAAAAGCCAGATTATCTGGATCAAAGGACAAGATGCGCTCTTCCAAGTCCCGCTCGCGTTCCAAGGCGAACCGCCCGCGCACCCTCGGCAATATCATCAACCGCGTCTTCGACAGCTCCGGCCCCGAAGGCAAGGTGCGTGGCACGCCGCAGCAGATCATCGAGAAATATCAGACGCTCGCCCGTGATGCACAGCTGTCGAATGACAGGGTGGCGGCAGAGAATTTCCTCCAGCATGCCGAGCATTACACCCGGATGCTGGCCGAAGCGCAGCGCGAGATGGCCGCCGAACAGGAGGCCCGCCAGCAGCAGTATCAGCAGAACGGCCAGCGCAACGACCGCCCCGGCGAATTCCGCGACCGAGGCGACTTTCGCGAACGTGACCGCGGCGATCGCCCCGATTTCCGCGAGGAGCGTGGCCCCCGTGATCCCGGTTCGGGCGACCAGCCCGAGGTCGTGGAAGTCATCGATCTGCAGGACGGCGATGACAGCGGGCTGATCGAGACGCCGGAGGCGCGGCGTCAGGTCGGAAAGCCCGCCGCCCCGGCAGAAGAGACCGCGGCCGATGCCGCCGC
>JAAURK010000143.1 GCA_012032275.1 Tabrizicola sp. | reverse complement strand
ATCGCGCCCTGGACGAGGCGTGGGTTCAACGGGCCGCCGCGCGCGCCCCGGAAAAGGGGGCCTGCCGCAAGATCGAAGGGGCAGATCGCCACATAGGCGGCCACCGCCTCGCGTGCGGCGGGCAGCACCGGCACCAGCCGGGTCTTGCCGCCCTTGCCAGTGATCCGCAGCACATCGGGAAGCGGCTGGTCCGCGCCGACAAGGCCCAGCGCCTCGGATATCCGCAATCCGCAGCCGTAAAGCAGCGTGAGCACTGCGCCATCCCGCGCCGCGATCCAGTCTTCCCGCGCATCCTCGCCCACTGTGGCAATCATCGCCGCAGCGCCATCCTCGGTCAACGGGCGGGGCAGTTTCCGGCGGTATTTCGGCCCGCGCGCCGACAGCACCGTCGTCGCATCGCCACCGTTGCGATCAGCCACCCAGGCGGTGAAACCCTTCACCGCCGAGAGGCTGCGCGCCAAAGACCTTGCCGACACCGCCGCGCCCCGCTCTGCCGCCATCCAGGCCCGCAGATCGGCCTGCGGAACGGCGGTGACCGCGGCCGCCCCCTCGGCTCCGCCGCGATGATGGGCGAGAAAGCTCAGATAGCGCATCAGATCGCGTTGATAGGCCGAAATGGTATGCGCCGCGGCACCGTTCAGCGCCTTCAGATGCGCCAGCCAACCCGCCAGCGCATCGCGCAGGGCCGGGGAAAGCGCAAGATCATCCATCAGCCCAGCCAGCGGCGCATCGTCCGCTCGAATACCCCGGCGAAAAACGCCAGCAGATCGGTGCCCTGGGTCGCCTTGAATTGATGCGGATCCTCCGACCCCATCACCAGCATCCCCGGCAGCCTGTCCTGCCCGAAATCCAGCCGCATCAGTGCCTCGGACCGAACCGCATCGGCCCTTTTCCCGTGGATCGCCGCCAGTCCCTGCACCACCGGCCGCAGCACGACCGGCCGCAAGGGCACGTTCTTGCCGTTCGAGATATAGGAGGCGACAAAGCCGGTTCCGGCCACGTGCAGCACCTCATGCAGGCGCTGCAAAGTCTCGTCCGCAGTGCCTTTTTCGGATTCCAGCACCAGACGGATATTGTCCACGCGCAGGATCTGCGCCACCTCGCCGCCGAGAATCTGCAGGAACTCTCCGAAGGTCAGCGGGTCGAGAAGGGCAAGGATCGCCCGGTGGATCTGATTGGTGCCGGCAAGGTTCTCGTAAGCCGCGGCAATGACCGAACGATGCGTATCCTCCAGCCGGTCAAGCCGCGCCTCCAGCCGCTGCATGGCGATGCTGCGAAGATCGACGATGTTCGCCCCCATCGCCCGCTCGTTCGCGGCGACAAGCGCGTTCATCACGGCCCGGTCCTCGAGGAACTTCTCGGGCTCCGACAGAATGCGATCACGAAGTTCTTGTTCGATCATGGCCTGTAAGCTCGTCATTCTGCGTCGATCTGACGCGCAATATACAAGAAAAGTGCAACATTGGGCGAGCGTTTTCTGATCAGACGATCTTCTGCCCGGTCTGCGCCCAATCCTTCATGAACTGGTCCAGCCCCTTGTCGGTCAGCACATGGCTTGCAAGGGCCTTGATCACCGCCGGAGGTGCCGTCACCACATCGGCCCCGATCATCGCGCAATCCTTCACATGGTTCGCGGTGCGGATCGACGCGGCCAGGATCTGCGTCTTGAAATCGTAGTTGTCATAGATCGTGCGGATATCGCCGATCAGGTCCAGCCCGTCGAGGTTGATGTCGTCCAGCCGGCCGATGAACGGGCTGATGAACGTCGCCCCGGCCTTGGCCGCAATCAGCGCCTG
This sequence comes from Tabrizicola sp., assembly GCA_012032275.1. Classification (GTDB taxonomy): domain Bacteria; phylum Pseudomonadota; class Alphaproteobacteria; order Rhodobacterales; family Rhodobacteraceae; genus JAAURK01. The sequence continues at coordinate 8,321 of JAAURK010000143.1, read as the reverse complement.
ATTGGCGGAAAACAAAGGGTTACATTCACCATGAACCCCTCGCCCGTCAGCACCTTGCAGGCCTTGAGCCCATCCCAGGTCAGCGGCACCTTCACCGCGATGTTCGGCGCGATGGCGGCAAGCTTGCGCCCCTCGGCGATCATGTCATCGGCCTTCAGCGCCACCACCTCGGCGGAAACCGGCCCCGACACCATGCCGCAGATCTCTTTCGTGACCTCCAGAATGTTGCGGCCCGATTTCAGGATCAGCGAGGGATTCGTCGTCACCCCGTCGACCATCCCCAGATCGTTCAGTTCGGCAATCGCTGCGACATCGGCTGTATCGACAAAGAATTTCATCTCGTTCGTCCTCGGGGGTTGTAGGGGATGTGACCCGGGTTTACCCCAAAGACGCGGCTAGGGAAAGGTCATCAGGTGCCAGATCGGGTCTATGCGGAGGGCGAGGTCGTCGGCGTGCTGACGACCCAGCCGCTGGGCCGGGTGCTCGATTACCGCGCGCCCGAGGGCGGTTGCGGCGACGGCGATTTCGTCGAGGTGCCACTTGGGCCTCGCCGGGTTCTCGGCGTCGTCTGGGGGCCGGGTGAGGGCGGCTTTGATCCCGCGCGGATCCGCTCCGTCATCCGCGTGCTCGATGCCGCGCCGATGCGGGCGGAACTGCGGTCGTTCCTGATCCGCGCCGCCGAATACACGCTGACGCCACTGCCCGCGATGCTCCGCCTTGCCACCCGCGCGCCGGGACTAGGCGATCCGCCCTCGACCCGGCGCGTCTACCGACTGGCGGGGCCGGTCCCGAACCAGCTGACCGAGGCCCCGTTTTTCGCGTGGTCGAGGCGCTGCGCGACTGGGGAGGCGCGGCGGTCACGCTCGCCGAACTGACCGAGGCAGCCGCCTGCGGGGCATCGGTCGTCAAGGGGCTGGTAAAGCTTGGCGTGGTGGCTGAAGAGGATGCTCCGAAGGACTTGCCCTATCTGCCATTGGCGCCGAAACCCTTGCATGGTCTGCAGGGCGACCAGATCGCCGCAGGTGACGCGCTTGTCGCCGCGGTGGCGCAAGGCGGCTATTCGGCCACGCTCTTGAAGGGGGTCACCGGTTCGGGCAAGACCGAGGTCTATCTGGAAGCGGTGGCCGAAACCCTGCGCAGCGGGCGCCAGGCGCTTGTCCTGCTGCCGGAAATCGCCCTGACCGCCGATTTCCTGACCCGCGTCGAAGCACGGTTCGGCGCGCGGTCGGCCGAATGGCATTCCGGCGTCACGATGACCGAACGCCGCCGGCTCTGGCGGATGGTCGGGCACGGCGGGGCAAGCCTCGTCGTCGGCGCCCGCTCGGCGCTGTTCCTGCCGTTCCGCGACCTCGGGCTGATCGTGGTGGATGAGGAACACGACAGTTCCTACAAGCAGGAGGACGGCGTGCTTTACAACGCCCGCGACATGGCGGTTCTGCGCGCCAGTGTCACCGGCTGCGCCGTGGTGCTCGCCTCCGCCACGCCATCGCTGGAAAGCTGGGCCAATGCCGAGGCCGGGAAATACGCGCGGCTCGATCTTTCCACGCGGTTCGGCGCGGCGGAACTGCCCCGGATGCAGGCGATCGACATGCGCGCCGAAAGGCTTGCCGCAGACCGCTGGATCTCGGAGACGCTGGCGGCCAAGCTCCGCGACCGGATCGGGCGGGGGGAACAGTCGCTTCTCTTTCTCAACCGCCGCGGCTATGCGCCAGTGACGCTCTGCCGCGCCTGCGGCCATCAGATCGGATGCGAACACTGCGACGCGCGGATGGTGGAGCACCGCTTCCAGAAACGGCTTGTCTGCCACCAGTGCGGGGCGACCAGGCCGATACCCGAGGCCTGCCCCGCCTGCGGGATCGAAGGGCGGATGGCAGCGGTCGGCCCGGGGATCGAACGGCTTGCCGAAGAGGTCGCGCCCGGTTTCCGGAGGCACGGGTAGCGGTGCTCTCCTCCGATCTCTTCGGATCGGCCCGGGCGCTGAAAGACCAGATCCTGATGATCGCGGAAGGCGGGGCCGATATCGTGATCGGCACCCAGATCGTGGCCAAGGGTCACAACTTCCCGCTCCTGACGCTCGTCGGGGTGATCGATGCCGATCTCGGCCTGCAGGGATCGGACCTGCGCGCTGCGGAGCGGACGTTTCAACTGATGCGCCAGGTCGCGGGCCGTGCCGGGCGAATGGCGGAGCGCGCGGGAGAGGCCTGGCTCCAGACCCATCAGCCCGAGCATCCCGTGATCCGCGCGATCCTTGGCGGAGAGGAAGAAGCGTTCTGGACGGCCGAGGCGGCGATGCGCCGCGCCGCAGGAGTGCCCCCCTACGGCCGGATGGCAGGCATCATCCTCTCATCCCCCGATATCGCCGCAGTGTTCGATTTTGGCACCGAACTCGCCCGGCGGGATGCCCCGCTGCGCAAGATTGGCGCCCTGCTCTACGGCCCCGCTCCGGCCCCCATCGCCCGCATCCGCGGCCGCCACCGGGTGCGCCTTCTGGTCAAGGCCGGGAAAGCGGCGCCGTTGCAAGCCGCACTGGCGGAATGGCTTGGCCAGTTTCAGATCCCCTCTGGCCTGCGCCTCGCGATCGACATCGACCCGCAGAGCTTTCTCTGATCCTGAAAACCGGCGCGGCGTTCCGCCGCAAGCCTTCAGGTCGCCTGCGCGGCAATAGCCGCTTGGCTCCGTTGCCTCCGGCGGGGATACTTCTGCCAATGTGAAGGGAGAGGCTGGTCTTTCACATTGGCACAAATATCCTCAGGGGGAGCCGCCGTCCGGCGGCGGGGGCAGAATGCCCCCCGGCCTGAGCCGAAGCGCCAGGGCGCTGAGGCGAGGCAAAGGGATTGCGGCGGCACGCCGCTCCGCCTCTGGCCAAGCAAGGCGGGATGCGGCAGAAGAACAAAATGGACATCGACAGAACCGCAGAAGCCATCCTGTCCGGCGACAGGCGGGCGCTTGCCCGGGCCATCACGCTGGTCGAAAGTGCGCGCGCCGATCACCGGGTCGCGGCGATCGACCTTCTGTCGGCGCTGCGGACCGCCGGTCGGCAGGCCCTGCGCATCGGTCTCTCCGGCACACCGGGTGTCGGCAAGTCGACCTTCATCGAAAGTTTCGGGCTGATGCTCACCGGGCAGGGGCTGCGCGTTGCGGTGCTGGCTGTCGACCCGTCATCTGCCCGCTCCGGCGGGTCGATCCTTGGCGACAAGACCCGGATGGACCGCCTCTCGCGCGATCCTCTGGCGTTCATCCGTCCCTCGCCCGCGCGGTCCCAGCTGGGCGGGGTCGCCCGCCGCTCACGCGAGGCGGTGGCGCTGTGCGAGGCTGCCGGGTTCGACGTGGTGCTGATCGAAACCGTGGGCGTGGGTCAATCGGAGACGGTGGTCGCCGAAATCTGCGATGTCTTCATCCTCCTCCTCGCGCCTGCGGGTGGAGACGAGCTGCAGGGTGTCAAGCGCGGCATCATGGAACTGGCCGACCTGATCCTTGTGAACAAGGCCGATGGCGATCTGAAACCAGCGGCCCTGCGCACTCTTTCCGATTACACGGGGGCGTTGCAGCTTCTTCGCCGCCGCCCGCAAGACCCGCCGGGTTCCCGAAAGCGATGCCGGTGTCGGCGCTCGTCGGCGAGTGGCTGGCGGAGGCCTGGGGCGAGGTGCAGGGCCTCGCCCGCTGGCGCAAGGATCACGGCCACTGGACAGCCCGCCGCGCCGCGCAGGCGCGCCACTGGTTCGAAGAGGAGGTCCGCCGCGGTTTGCTCGCCGTCCTCGACACCCCCGCCAACCGTTCCGGCCTGGCCAGGCTGGGTGCCGATGTGACTGCAGGCGAGACCACGCCCGAAGCTGCAGCCGCCGCGTTTCTGACCGGATTGGCCCAAGACACCGCTAGGCAGGACTGACGGTTCGAAGGCCGCCGGCTGAGTGCAACGGCTTTCCCCCTGCCGCTTGGACCGGCAGGCTCCTCGTCACCTTCCGCCACCGCTTTCGTGATCCGGACAGCGACGACGCCCCGCAGTCCTGTGGTTCCCGAACGCGGGACTGGCGCATCTTCATGTCCAGTCCCGCGACTGGTGTTCTGCGCGAGACGGTCAAGTTTACGGCGATCCAGAATCTGATCCTGAGGCGGCCGGTGCGGCCTGACCTGCCAGATGCCGGAGGCTGAACCCTCAGCCCAGCGCGTCCGAGCAGCGCTTGCAGGTGCCTTGATGACCATGCGTGCCCACATCGGGCAGCACCTTCCAGCAGCGCTGGCATTTCCGGCCGGGGGCGGGTTCGAACACGACCCCGACGCCCGGCACCTCGGGCAGGCGGAACGCCTCGGCCGGAGAAGGGTCCGCCGTCAGGCTGATGCCAGAGGTGATGCACAGATCCGCAAAATCGACCGACTTCAGGTCTTTCAGCGCGGCGGCGTTTTCCACATGAACCACGGGCGCTGCCTCAAGGCTCGCCCCGATCACCTTGGCGGTCCGCTGCACTTCCAGCGCCCCGGTCACCACGCGCCGCACCTCGCGGATCGTCTCCCACTTGGCCGCAAGCGCCTGATCCCGCCAGCTTGCGGGGGTCTGCGGGAAATCGACCAGATGCACCGACGAGGCATCGCCCGGGAAACGCTCCAGCCAGACCTCTTCCATGGTGAAGACCAGAACCGGCGCGAGCCATGTCGTCAACCGGTGAAAGAGGATGTCCAGCACCGTGCGGGCCGCGCGGCGGGTGGGGCTGGAGACTGCGTCGCAGTAAAGACTGTCCTTGCGGATATCGAAATAGACTGCCGAAAGATCGGTGGTGCAGAAGGTGAACAGCTTCTGGAACACGCCCTGGAAATCGTATCTCGCATAGCCCTGCCGCACTTCGCCATCAAGTTCTGCCAGGCGGTGCAGCACCCAGCGTTCGAGTTCCGGCATGTCCCTCGCATCGACCGTTTCGGCCGCCGAGTATCCCGCAAGGTTGCCGAGCAGGAACCGCATGGTGTTGCGCAGACGGCGGTAGCTGTCGGCAACGCCCTTCAGGATCTCTTTCCCGATCCGGAGGTCCGCGGTGTAATCCGACTGTGCCACCCAAAGCCGAAGGATATCCGCGCCATATTCCTTGATCACCGCTTCCGGCGCGGTGGTGTTGCCCAGCGATTTGGACATCTTCATGCCCTTCTCGTCCAGCGTGAAGCCATGCGTCAGCACGCCCCGATACGGCGCCCGCCCCAAGGTGCCGCAGGCCTGCAGCATCGAGGAATGGAACCAGCCGCGGTGCTGGTCTGTGCCTTCAAGATAAAGGTCGGCGATGCCGTCGGTCGCGCCATCCTCACGGTCGCGCAGCACGAAAGCATGGGTGGAGCCTGAATCGAACCAGACATCCAGCACATCGAAGACCTGATCATAGGCCGCAGGATCGACAATGCCCTGCAGCATCCTGTCCTTGAAACCCTGCACATACCAGACATCCGCGCCTTCCGCCTCGAACGCCGCGACGATACGGGCGTTGACCTCCGCGTTGCGCAGAAGGAAGTCCGGATCGGTCGGCTTCGCCCCCTTCTTGACGAAACAGGTGAGCGGCACGCCCCAGGCGCGCTGGCGGGAAAGCACCCAGTCGGGCCGCGCCTCGATCATCGAATGGAGCCGGTTGCGTCCCGTCGCCGGGGTCCATTCGACCAGCTGATTGATCGAATTCAGCGCACGGCTGAGGATCGTGTCGCCATAGGTCGTCATCCCGTCATCGAGCGTCTTGTCGATGGCGACAAACCACTGCGGCGTGTTGCGGTAGATCACCGGAGCCTTCGAGCGCCAGGAATGCGGGTAGGAATGCTTCAGCTTCGCCTTGGCGAAGAGCGCACCGGAATAGGCCAGCTGCTTGATGACCGACACATTCGCCGACCCCTCTTTCCCGTCCGGAGTGATGATGTACTGCCCGCCGAAGAGCGGCAGATCAGCGCGGTAAGACCCATCAGCCTCGACGTTGTAGGTCATCGGCAAGTGGAACTTCTGGCCAAGTATGTAGTCGTCATCGCCGTGTGACGGAGCCGTATGCACAAACCCCGTCCCCGCATCGTCGGTGACATGATCGCCGGGGAGCATCGGGACGTCATAGTCCCATTCCCCGTTGCCACCCTCGACGCCCCGGAAGGGGTGGGCGAGGGTCATAGCTTGGAGAGCCTCCGCATAAATCCCTTGGAGACGATTATGCGTGTCAAACTTTGCTGCAGTGAAAACGCTTTCCGCAAGTTTGTCCGCAACAATCACTCGCTCTCGAGTGGGTGTGCCGTCCTCCGTAGCGCGGGTAACTTCGTAAAGACCGTAATCAACTGCCGGATTATACGCGACTGCACGGTTTTGAGGGATAGTCCAAGGAGTAGTGGTCCAGATCACAACGGACGTGTCCTTCAGCGACTCGCTCAAGTTCATCGCTTTGCCGCCTGAGCCAAAGAAACCGATCTCTTCGCGACCTGTTGCCGAAAACTCAGCAATGGCGCCTCTAACCACCCTAAACCGCACCCAAACCTGATGGCTGGTATGGTCGTGATACTCCACCTCCGCCTCGGCCAGCGCGGTTTTCTCCACCGGCGACCACATCACCGGCTTCGAGCCCTGATAGAGCGACCCGTTCATCAGGAACGTCATGAACTCGTCCGCGATCACCGCTTCGGCGTGGTAGTCCATCGTCAGGTACGGCCGGTCCCAGGCACCGGTGACGCCCAGCCGCTTGAACTCCTCGCGCTGCACCCCGATCCAATGTTCGGCGAACTTGCGGCATTCCTGCCGGAAGGCCACCGTATCCACGTCGTCCTTGTTCAGGCCCTTCGCCCGGTACTGCTCTTCGATCTTCCATTCGATCGGGAGGCCATGGCAGTCCCAACCCGGCACATAGCGGGCGTCATGGCCCATCATCTGCTGGCTGCGCACCACCATGTCCTTCAAGACCTTGTTCAGCGCATGGCCGATATGGAGATGCCCGTTGGCATAGGGAGGGCCATCATGCAGCACGAAAGGCGTCCGGCCCGCGGCCCGTTCCCGCAGCCGGTCATAGACCCCGATCCGTTCCCAGCGGGCCAGCCAGCCGGGCTCGCGTTCGGGCAGGCCCGCGCGCATCGGAAAGGCGGTTTCGGGCAGGAAAACGGTATCGCGGTAATCGGGGAGGGTCGTGTCGGGCGTGTCGGCGGACATGGGGCACATCTCTTGCGGCTTTTCAGGGAATGCGACGGCGTAACCCGGCGACTGAAAGGTTCAGCGCGCCGGGACTTTAATTCGCTGGAACTGCGGGTCGCATTGCATGAGGCGCCTTATAGGCGCTGGCCCGGCCCCGGTCCAGAGCGCGCGTCAGGTCGGCATCTCCGGACTGGACATCACGGCGAGCCGGACGGTAGAGGGGCGAAGATCAACGGGAAGGGAATGGGGGCCGACATGGCTATGGCACCGCAGGGCATCGCAATCGCCGCAGCGCTGACGCTGTGCGCCACGACAGCGCTGGCCGAAACCGCGCCCATGGTGGCGTCACAGGTCGATGGGCTTCGCATCACGGCGCTCGACACCCTGCCCGCGGCACCCGATGCGCAGGACGGACGCGCGTCTTGCGAGCATCTGCTGGTCGAAAGTCCCGTCACGGCCGGTGGCAGGGCCGCGGCCGGAAAGGCTGGGGCGTCACCGGCGAGGCCGCACTCGGACCCTGGACCGCCGTCAGCTTCGTCGGCGGCTACTCGCCCTCGACAAGCAGCACATGCGAGCTTCTTGACGGCAATGTCGGCGTTTTCGCCGGCGACCGGCTGGTGGCGCTGATCTACGCGCGCGATCCGAAGTCGGTTCTCGTCGGCAGGATCAGGGCCTTCGGAGATGGAAGCGTGCGGATCGCTTCCGGCGATCTTGTGGCCTTCCCGGTGGCCGATCTTCGGCAGGTGGGTGGCACTGTCGTCACTGTGTCGCCCCTCGCGCCGTCAGAGCCGGTCTGTCAGGGTGCGGCCAGCGTTCCCTACATCGAAGGCCTGCCGATCGATCTCGCGCGCGTTCTGCTGGCCGAGGCCGGATGGCAGCCCGACGGTTCGGTCGCCTCCGGACGCTCGGGCGGGATGGCGGAGGCTCTGGCCGAACTCGGGATCGTCGAGGTCGAGGATTGCGCAGGGACGGGCTTCGGCTTTTGCAGATATGCCTATGTGAGCCCGGTCGCGACGCTCGGTGTCATTTCCGTGGGCGAAGGCCGAGAGGACGGATCCTTGCCGACGGTGTCGGGCTACACAGCCACCTGCACCCCGTGAGGGGCAGGGTGCGTCAGGCTCTCGCTGCGGCGCGCGCCGGGCCGGATCGACGGTTGCATGGCAGCGCGGTTGACCATCGGGATCGTTGGGGGCCGGGGAGT
>JAAURK010000142.1 GCA_012032275.1 Tabrizicola sp. | reverse complement strand
GGCGCGATGCCCATGCCCTCGGCCAGCAGGCGAACCGCTTCAGCGCGGCCAGCGCACGGACCCGCCCGGCGGGGTTCAGATGCCCCGTTTCGGCCAGGCCCTTGCCCAGCCCGCACATGATCTTTTCATTGTAGAAATAGGCCGGAGAGCGGGCGGCGCCGTCGAACACCACCATCCGGACAGAGTTCGATCCGACATCCACCACGCCAACCCGGCTGAGGGCGCGGGCGGAAGGATCATCGAAAAGCGGGCGGTCGAACGGCCCCCAGTCTTCCTCGGATGTATCAGCGGCTCCGACGTGCGGCATGGCAACGCCCCTTTTCCCTCAGCCCGTTCCCTAAACCGACTTAGGGTATTCGTCAAAGCGTCAAGACGCGGCCGCCGCGGTTTCGTCACGCGGTGTGGCGAGCCGTGGTACATCCTTCGCCCCGGCCGTGCCGCGGCCGGAGAGAGACGGGTTCTCCATGAAAAAGCGGTGGCAGTTGAACATTTGGCCATCTTTCAGCGCCAGGTCGCGCACATAGCTGCCATCGGCCGAAAGCACCCAGCTTTGTGCCTCATCGGCGAAATTGGCGGCCATGATCTGGTTCACGATCTGCGTCTTGACGGTGATGTTCAGCGCCTCGATCAGGGTTTCGACCCGACGGGTGAGGTTGCGGCCCATCCAGTCGGCCGAGGAAAAGAACACCCGCGCCTTTTTCGACGGCAGGCCATGGCCATTGCCGAAACAGACGATGCGGGAATGTTCGAGAAACCGCCCGACAATGGATTTCACGCGGATATTCTCGGACAAGCCCTTGACGCCCGGCCGGACCCCGCAGATCCCGCGCACGACGAGGCTGATCTTCACCCCCGCCTGAGAGGCCGCATAAAGCGCGTCGATCACCTCGGGTTCGATCAGCGAGTTGATCTTGGCCCAGATCTCTCCCGGCCGCCCGGCGCGCGCATGATCCGCTTCTGCCGCGATCAGCTCCAGCAGGCGCGGCTTCAGCGTGGTCGGCGAAATGGCAAGGTTTTCAAGGCCCTCGGGCTGCACATAGCCAGAGAGGTAGTTGAAGACTTTCGTCGCATCGCGCCCGAGCGCCGGATCGCAGGTGAAAAAGCTGAGGTCGGTATAGATGCGCGCCGTGATCGGGTGATAATTGCCGGTTCCGTAATGGGTATAGGTCACCAGATGGTCGCCCTCGCGCCGCACGACCGTGCTGATCTTGGCATGGGTCTTGTAGTTCACGAAGCCATAGACGACATGCGCGCCTGCGCGTTCCAGACGGCGGCTTTGCCGGATATTCGCCGCCTCGTCGAACCGGGCCTTCAGCTCCACCAGCGCCGTGACCGATTTTCCCGCCTCCGCCGCCTCGCAAAGTGCGCTCACGACCGGGCTGTCCCAGGAGGTGCGGTAAAGCGTCTGCTTGATCGCAAGCACATTGGGATCGCGCGCCGCCTGTTCCAGAAAGCGGATCACCATGTCGAAGGTCTCGTAAGGGTGATGCAGCAGCATGTCCTTCTGGCGGATCGCCGCGAACATATCGCCATCGTGATCCTGCACCCGTTCGGGAATGCGCGGGGTGAAAGGCGGCCACAGCAGATCCTTGCGGGCGGGCAGGATCAGCTCCTTCAGATCGGCCACCCCCAGGAGGCCCTTGACCTCCACGACCTCATCCTCGGTGACGGCAAGTTCCTGCATGATCAGCGCGCGCAGGGATTCCGGCGCGCCCGCCGACATCTTCAGCCGGATCACCTCGCCCCGGCGGCGGCGTTTCAGCGCGGTCTCGAACTCGCGCACCAGATCCTCGGCTTCGTCCTCCACCTCGAGATCGCTGTCGCGGAGCACCCGGAACATGCAGTGGCCCTGATCGGTGTAGCCGGGGAAAAGCATGCCGAGATGCAGCAGGAGAAGCTCTTCCAACGGCAGGAACCGGTGCTCGCCCGGCTTGCCGGGCAGCGGCACGAAGCGCGTGACCTGCTGGGGAATGGGCAGCAGAGCCTTGAGCGTGCGGTGATCCGACAGCCTCTCCAGCTCCAGCGCGAGGCTGAAACCGGTGTTGGGGATGAAGGGGAAGGGATGGGCCGGGTCGATCGCCAGCGGCGACAGGACCGGGAAGACATTGTTCAGGAAATGCGCTTCGAGATGTTTCAGATCGCGCTGCGTCAGCTTGGCGCGCGTCATGATGGAGATGCCCTCCGCCTCCATCTCCTTGCGAAGGCGGTTGAACGCGCTTTGCTGGGTCTGCATCAGCCCCCGCGCATCCGCATTGATGAGCGAAAGCTGTTCGGCGGGGCTGCGGCCATCCTCCGACAGGGTGGCATTGCCGTTGCGGACGAGGGCGCGCAGACCCGCCACGCGCACGGTGTAGAACTCGTCAAGGTTGGTGGCCGAAATCGACAGGAAGCGCAGCCGCTCCAGAAGCGGCACCTCGTCATTCGCCGCCTCGTCCAGAACGCGCCAGTTGAAGGCGAGCCAGCTGAGTTCGCGGTTGAAAAATCGTCCCGGCCCCGCGGTCTCTGCAAAGGGCAGCTCGACGGGGGCAGGGAAGGGCGCTTTGAGAAAATCGGCGTGGGTCATGAGAGGCTTATGCCGTGACGTTCGTGAAAGGATTGTGACAGTGTTTCACCCGGCTGTTGCGCTGTCCAGCGGAAGCCGAGAGACGGTCTGGTTTTCCGATTTGACCGATCCGAGTTTCGCCACCATCAAGGGCCCGATGAGCGATTGAGGTGATCCATGAACGATATATTCGGTTCGCGCCGTCTGGTTGCCTTTCTTCTGGACTGCCTGATCTTCGGTGCGATTGCCATCGCGGTCTTTTATCCGGTGCGGGGCGATCTTTTCCGCATCGGCTCGCCGCTGCCCGAGATTTCCCAGTCGTCATTCGTCTCGACCCGCAACGGGACAACCACAGCCTTGATCAGCGGCACCTGGACATCGGCCGAATGTAAGGTCGTGACCTCTGTGTCGCAGGCGCTGCTCTCGCCGATCGCGCCGATCAAGGCGGACCGCGTGCTTCTCTGTGCCGATCGTTTCCTCGGGATCGCCTCGGGTCACACCGCCTATGTGCATTACCGGGTGCCGGGCAACAGCAAGACCGTCGTTCAGGGAAACAGGACCGCCACGATCAGCGAGCGGGGGACGCCGGCATTCTATACGGTGACGGTCGATGCGGAAGGCGCGCCGGTCAGGGCGATCTATCCCGTGGGTCTCCTGACATTCGGTCTGATGTTCGCCGTCGCCGCGCTTGGAGGGCGGACGCCGGGAAAACGACTGGCCAGCCTGCGGGTGGAGCCTGTGGGCGGCAGCTGCATCTGGTGCCGCGAACTGCGCCGACTCGGACCGCTGCTGGTGGCGGCGGTGTTTTCCATCGTGACCGGCCTCTTGCCGCTGGAACTTGCCACCGCCGGCCTGCTGCAATGGGGTGTCCTTGGCCTGACGCTCGCCTTCTGGCTGTTCGCGATCTGGTATTACGGCGTCCCGTTTTTCGCGGCGCACGGGGTGACGCGGTATGATCACGCGACGGGGTTTCGGGTTGTGCTTGGCTGACGGTCAGCCACCTTCCAGGATGTCGGCGGCCAGTTGCCGCGTCACGGGGCGGCCAAGGGTCAGGGCATGCGCGTCAAGCCTGGCGACAATCCCGCGCGCCGCGCCGATGCTTAGGGGCATCCGGCTGACGAGATAGGGAATGAGGTTCGGGGGCACCGCGATCTGACGGTCGGCGAAGAGCTTGACCAGAACCGCCGAGAGAAGCGCTTCATCGGGCGGATCGAGCGCTGCGACCGCTGCTGCGCCAAGGCGGCTGATCAGGTCGGCAAGCCGAAGGCCCCAGTCGCGGGGCGGCGTTTCGGCGGTCAGCAGTAGCGCGCCTTCGCGGGTGACGATGTTGTGCAGATGAAAGAGCGCCTCTTCCGCAGCCGGATCTGCTGCGATCCCGGCGGCATCCTCGACGGCGATCCTTTCCGCAGGCCCGATCGCCGTGAGGTCAAGTGTTGCAAGCCGGGCCGCGGGAAGGATCTCGGCCCCCGCTTCCCGCGCCCAGATATGCGCCAGATGCGTCTTGCCCGATCCCTCCGGCCCGGTCAGGACCAGTTTCCGCCCGGGCCAGTCGACCCAGCCTTCGACCACCTCAAGCGCCAGTGCGTTCGAGGGGGCGACGAAGAATTCGTCCCGGGTCAGGTTTTCGCGTGTTGGCAGATCGAAGATCAGCTGGCCCGTCACGCCTCGTCCTCGTCCTTTGCCGCCTTCGCTGCCTTTGCCGCCTTGTCGGCGCGGCGTCCGACCGTTCCCTTGTAAAGCAGGCTCGATTGATACTGCGAGATGAGAAACCGTGTCAGAACGCCAAGCGCCGCGGCCACGGGAACCGCGATCAGCATGCCGACAAAGCCGAACAACGTTCCGAAAGCCGAAAGCGCGAACAGCAGCCAGACCGGATGCAGCCCGACCGACTTGCCGACAAGCTTTGGCGTAAGGATGTTGCCCTCGACAAACTGCCCGGCGGCAAAGATCGCCGCGACGATCCCGATCGAGACCCAGTCCCCCCAGAACTGAAAAAGCGCCAGGCCAACCGCCAGCGCCCCGCCGACAAGCGAGCCGACATAGGGAATGAAGGTGATCGCCCCGGCGATGGCACCGACGATCAGGCCGAACTGCAGACCGGCAATCATCAGGCCGACGGAATAGAACGTGCCAAGAAGCAGACAGACCGACAGCTGGCCGCGCACGAAACCGGCAAGGACGGCATCCACCTCCCGCGCGATGCGGCGGACCGTCGGGGCGTGGTCAAGCGGCAGAAGGCTGTCGATCCGGGCGATCATGCGGTCCCAGTCAAGCAGGAGGTAGAAGGCGACAACCGGCACGACAACGATGAAGACGACCACCGAGATGACGCCAAGCGCCGAGGAGATCACGCTGTTGGCAAGCTGTCCGCCACGTTCCTGGATGGTCGCCGCGATGCTGGCCAATGTCTGGCGGATCGTCGAGGTGCTGTCGGTGACCGAAGGGAACCGATCCACCAGAAACGCCTGCAGCTTGCGGGCGATTTCCGGGGCGGAATTGACCAGCGAGGTCAGCTGGTTCACCAGCGCGGGAATGATCGCCAGCACCAGCAGCACCACCAGAATCAGCGCCACCAGCGAGATTACCGTGGTAGCAGCCACCCGCGACATGCCGGCGCGTTCCAGCCTGTCGGCGACGGGATCAAGGAAATAGGCAATCGCCCCGCCCACCAGAAACGGCAAGAGCACATCACCAAGCACCCAGATAAGCAGCAGGAAAACCACTGCGGCAATGCCCCAGTAGCGGGCCTGAGAGCCAAGCGGTAGCGCCATGTCAAACCTCTTTCCAGTTTGATGTCATATCGCCCGTGCCCTGCCGCCATGCAAGGGGCGCAGGCGCGCGATCGTCGGACGCTCCGCCCCAATGGTCGGCGAAATCCGGCTGTCAGCACCCGCTTATGCGCCCGCTCATAGGCCGGCTGCGCATGGACGGGAGGGCGCCGGGCAGACAGATGGGGGTCTGTCCCCGGCATGGTGCCCGGGATGAGGACTGGGATGCGCCGCATCCCGAAAGAAAGGCCAGACCCATGAAATCGAAGCGTTTTGCCGCACTGCTCATCGCACTCGCCCCCGTCGCCCTGCCGATGGCGGCCCAGGCAATGCCCCAGGTTGGCGATATCGTCGGCACCAATCCCGAAGCGGCCAAGGCCGCGCTGGAAAAGGCGGGCTGCATGGTCGAGGAGTTCGAAGCCGAAGACGGCAAGATCGAGGCCAAGTGCAAGGACACCGCAACCGGCAAGTCGATGGAGGTCTATATCGATCCGGCCTCTGGCGCGGTGGTCGAGATCAAGGATGAAGACTGACATGGCATCCCGCGCTCGGACAGGCCCGCCCGATCTTTGGGATCCGGTGGTCCGGATCACGCATTGGGGGCTCGCGGTGATCGTGATCTTGAACGCGCTGATCACCGACGGCGGCAGCACCCTCCATGTCTGGCTTGGCTGGATCGGGATGGCGCTGCTGCTCTTGCGGCTGGTCTGGGGGCTGCTGGGGCCGGTGGAGGCGCGGTTCTCCGCGTTTCCGCCGGGCCTGCGTCAGGCGGTGTCGCATCTGCGGGCGCTTGCAACGGGGCGGCGGGTCGGGCATTACCCGTCGCATAATCCTGCCGGTGCGCTGATGATCTACGCCTTCTGGGCCTCGCTCGCCGTGGTGACCTGCACCGGGCTGGTCCTGACCGGAGGGGCGACACCGATGCAGGTGGCCGCCGACAAGGCGGCTGTTGCTTCGGGCGACTGGTCGGCGCTGGCCAGGGAAGAGGCGGATGGCGGAGAGGATGGCGGGGCTTTCCGCAAACAGGTGGAAGAAGTGCACGAACTGGTGGCAGATCTGATCCTGATCCTGGCGGTTCTCCATGTTGCGGGGGTCGCTGTCGAAAGCCGCGCGATGCGGCGCAATCTTGTTGCGCCGATGCTGGCCGGTCTGCGAAGGTCGCGCGGCAAATGACGGCTGGCGCATCACGACAGGCCTCGCGGCGGCGGCGCCCAGTTGCCGTCGCGGGGTTTCTGGTGGTGCAGGTCGTTGCGGCCGTGTTCTTCGTGGGCGACGCGGTCGGCGATATGATTGTCGATCCGACCTCCTCGCATTCCATCTTCGAAAGCCTCATTGCTGCGGCGCTGGTCCTGGGGGTTGTCTTCGGAGGGGTGGAGCTGCGCCGCACGCTGGAACGGATGCGCACGCAGGAGGCCGCCCTGGCGGTGGCCAATGGCGCGCTGGCCGAGGTGATCCGCGCTCAGTTCGCCGACTGGGGCCTGACGGCGGCGGAAGAGGATGTGGGCTTCCTCGCGCTGAAGGGGCTCGACGCGGCCGAGATTGCAGAAATCCGCGGATCGGCACAGGGCACCGTCCGCGCACAACTGACCAAGGTCTATGCCAAGGCGGGCGTATCGAACCGCGCCCAATTCGCGGCATTCTTCGTCGAGGATCTGCTGGGAGAGGCGCTGGTGCCGCCCGACAACAGGCCCTGAGCCGCGCCCGACTTCGCCTTGCCAGCACGACGGTCAATCGATAGGAACGGCGCAAACTGCCGCGAGAGGCCATGTCATGCGTCTGACCCGCTATTTTCTGCCCGTCCTGAAGGAAAACCCCGCGGAGGCGCAGATCGTCTCGCACCGCTACATGCTGCGCGCGGGGATGATCAAGCAGCAGGCGGCGGGCATCTATTCCTGGCTGCCGCTTGGCTTTCGGGTGCTGCGGCGGATCGAGGAGATCGTGCATCAGGAGCAGATGCGCGCTGGCCATATCCCGATCCTGATGCCGACGATCCAGCCCGCCGATCTCTGGCAGGAATCGGGGCGTTACAACGCCTATGGTCCCGAGATGCTGCGGATCCGCGACCGCCACGACCGCGACATGCTCTTCGGCCCGACGAACGAAGAGATGATCACCGACATCTTCCGCGCGCATGTGGAAAGCTATAAGTCGCTGCCCATGACGCTTTATCACATCCAGTGGAAGTTCCGCGACGAGGTTCGTCCGCGCTTCGGCGTGATGCGGGGCCGCGAATTCCTGATGAAGGATGGCTACAATTTCGACGTCGACAAGGAGGCCGCACTTCACGCCTACAACCGGCATATGGTGAGCTACCTTCGGACCTACGAGCGGATGGGTCTGACCGCCATTCCGATGCGGGCCGACTCTGGCCCGATCGGCGGCGACGACACGCATGAATTTCTGGTGCTGGCCTCGACCGGCGAGAGCGAGGTCTTCTTTGACAGCGCCGTGACCGAGCTGAAGCTTGGCAACCGCGCGGTCGACTATGACAATCGTGAAGAGGTGGCGGCCGTCTGCCGCGAGTTCACGACGCTTTATGCCCGCACGGACGAGACCCATGACGCGGCGCTCTTCGACGCCATCCCCGAAGCGCGCCGCAAGGTGGCTCGGGGGATCGAGGTGGGGCAGATCTTCTACTTCGGCACCAAGTATTCCGATCCGATGGGTGCCGTGGTCGTGAACGAAAAGGGCGAGAGGGTGCCTGTCCACATGGGCAGCCACGGGATCGGCGTGTCGCGGCTTCTTGGCGCGATCATCGAGGCGTCCCATGACGACAAGGGCATCATCTGGCCCGAGGGCGTGACGCCCTTCCCGGTCGGGATCGTGAACCTCAAGCAGGGCGACAGCGCTGCGGACGCGGCCTGCGAAGGGCTTTACGCGGCGCTGGCGGAACAGGGGCTTGAGGCGCTTTATGACGACCGGGAAGAACGGGCCGGGGCGAAATTCGCGACGATGGACCTGATCGGGCTGCCGTGGCGGATCACCGTGGGGCCTCGCGGTCTGGAGAAGGGGGTGGTGGAGCTGACCTCTCGCCGGACGGGCGAGAGCGAAGAGATGAGCCCCGCCGCCGCGGTGGACCGGGTCGCCCGGGTCTATCGGGCCCACGCCTGAGGCGAACGCATTCCTCGGTTACGCCGCCCTGACCAGGTGGATGTTCACGCGCGGGTCGTTCGCCAGGATCCACATGCGTATCCAGAGCGGCAGCAGGCCTTCCATCGCCCGGGCGCCGACGAGGTCGCCCATATCGGCGATATTGGCCCAGCCGAACCCGCGCGCGAGGGCCGTCACCAGATCCTTCGCCGCCGGATCGTTGCCTGCAATCAGAAGATCATGCTCGCCGGGCACGAAGGCTGCATCCACCATCGCGTTCGCCGCGACCGTATTGAATGCCTTGACAACGCGCGCTTCGGGAAAGCGGTTCTGAATCTGCTCGGCAAGGCTCGTGTCGCCGGTATAGGCGTGGGCGAGGAATGGCGGCATTCCTTTCGAGAAATCCAGCGGATTAGCCACATCGATCAGCACTTTCCCCGTCAGGTCCGCCGGATGTGCCCGCGCCAGCGCCTGAAGCGAGGCGAGGCCCGAGGTTGCGTTGACCACCACATCACCAAAGGCCGCAGCCTCGGTCATCGTCACCACCCTGCCGCCGCTTCCGGACTGCCAGTCGGCAAGCGGCCTTGCCCCGTTCCTGTTCTTGCGAAGCTCTGCATCCGTCACTTCGCGGATGCCGATCACGACCTCATGCCCCTTGCCAAGAAAGCCCGTGGCCAGCGTTTGCCCGACAGTTCCACCGCCGATAATGCCGATTTTCATCTTCGCACTCCCATGTTATGGACAGACAGGTTCGTCTGCTTTGCGAGAAAATACAGACAGGTCTGTCTACATGTCAACCGAAAAGACTGCAGAACCGGTTTCCGCCCGCGACCGGATTGTTTCCACGGCGGGACGGCTGTTCTACCGCGAAGGATACCGTGCCGTCGGCGTCGACCGCGTGATTGCCGAAGCAGAGGTGGCCAAAGCCACGTTCTACAAGCATTTTCCCTCAAAGGACGATCTGATCGTCGCCTGGATTTCGCGCGCTGAAGAGCAGTCTCTGCGGGCCGTTCCGCCGGAAGACGGGCCAGAGCCGCTGACGGCCTATACGGATGCGATGATTGCCATAGCGGGCCGTCTGGAATGCCTTGGCTGCACCTATCAGGGCAGTGCGGCCGAGTTTTCGGACCCCGGCCATCCCGCACATGCCGCCGCCATCGCGGTCAAGCAGCGCGTGATCTTCTCCTTGCGGCGCAGGGCGGCATATCAGGGCATTGTTGATCCGGAAGCCGCAGCCGACAGGATATTTCTGCTGCTGGAGGGCATCTGGGCATCGGTCCGCATGTTCGGCACGGACGCGCCCCTTGGCCAGGCGAAAGAGGCGATCCGGCGACTGGTGGCCTGACTGACCTGCCGACGCTGCGGCGCCATACCGGGCGAGGCACTGGCCGTCATGGCATGATGACGACCACATTTCCGCGCTTGTGGAAGGATCCCGCGAGGGCATGTGCCGCGCCGATTTCGGCCAAGGGAAAGGTCTCGCCGATCACCGGACGGTAATGCCCGGCGCGATGAAGTCCGATCAGTCGTTCCATGGCGGCCTTGCTGTCGGCGATGATCCCGCCCGAGATGCGATGGTCGCCGCGGCGCGGGCGAAGTGCTGCACCGATCTGCTGGCCAAGGCTCGCCGTCACCGGCAAGAGCCGCCCGCCCGGCGCCAGCAGTTTCCGGGCGCGGTGATAGGGCAGGCTACCGATCACGTCGAGGATGGCGTCCCAGCTTCCCTCCGGCGGTCCGGCGCGATAGTCGAGCACGGCGTCCGCGCCAAGCGCGCGCGCCTCTGCCGCACGCGCGG
>JAAURK010000141.1 GCA_012032275.1 Tabrizicola sp. | reverse complement strand
CACGGCGATCAGGAGCCCCGGCCAGTGTGGCCGCACCCGGCGCAGGCTCAGGATGACCGCCATGGTCAGCCCGGCCACCGCCACCGCCGCCGGCGTCACACTACCCCGCGCCGACCAGAGCGCTTGCGCCTTTTGCAGGATGGCGCCCGGTTCCGGCCCGGCGAGCGTAAGTCCCAGAAGGTCGCGCAGCTGGCTGGCAAAGATGATCACTGCGATCCCCGCCGTGAACCCGACAGTGACCGGATAGGGAATGAAACGGATGTAGGTGCCAAGCCGCAAGAGCCCCGCGGCAATCAGGATCGCGCCCGAAAGGAAGGTGGCGAGGACCAGCCCGGCGAGACCAAGCTGCATCACGCAGGCCGCAACCAGCACGATGAACGCCCCCGCCGGACCGCCAATCTGAAACCTCGACCCACCGAGGGCCGACACCAGAAAGCCGCCGACGATTGCCGTGATCAGTCCCCGCTCCGGCCCGACCCCGCTGGCGATTGCGATCGCCATCGAGAGCGGAAGGGCCACGATGGCCACGGTCAGCCCGGCAACGGCATCTGCCCTCAGATCCGCCAGATCATACCCTTCCCGCCAGATGGTAAGCAGTTTCGGGGTGAATTCCTCCACCGCAGAGGGGGGCGACGATGACGGGGGCTGGGGGGAAAGGCGGCTTGTCTCGGTCATGATCCGGCGCTAGCGATTGGGACTGCAAGCAAACGACCGCTCCCCGCTTCTGTCAACGGAATTGACGCCATGGCCCAGCGCCCCGATCCCGTCGCCCCCGCCGATGACGCGGCAAGGGCACAGGCACGGGCGCTGCTGGCCCTGCCCCATGCGGCGCTGGCCTTTCGCGACCCGGAAGAGGGATCGCCGGGGATCAGCCGTATCGCCTTCGGTCTTGGCCACGATGGGCAGATGCTGACCCTGATCTCGGCGCTTGCGGTGCATCACGCGGCTTTGCGTGCCGATCCGGCCTGTGCGCTGCTGTTGGGTGAGCCCGGTCCGAAGGGCGATCCGCTGATCCATCCCCGGCTGATGATCCGGGCCACGGCTGGCTTCGTGACGGATCCGGACGACCGGTCAAGCCTGCGCGCGGCATGGCTGACGACCCATCCCAAGGCCCGGCTCTACATCGATTTCGCCGACTTCGCCTTTGTCCGCTTCACGCCGGTTTCGCTTTTGCTGAACGGCGGCTTCGGCAAGGCGTTCCGGCTGATGCCCGGCGATCTTTCACAATGAAAAGGGCGGCCCGAAAGCCGCCCCCAATGGACACCGTCCGCCAGCCCCCTCAGGCAGGCAGGTCCATTCTCATGTTGACGATGATTTTTCCCTTCACCGCCTCGCTCCATCGCAGTTGCGCCTGATTGCCCGAGGCGCCAACCCCCACCACCGCGTTCGGAAACGTGTAGCGTGTTGCATTGCTTGCCGTCGTCAGCGCACCCTCTGGCATCGCGGATTCAAGCATCCGGATACGCCCTTCGAAGGGAATGAAGCCACCGGAAGAGATGGTCCATGTGTCGGCTGCGGTGTTCTGGGTATGCGTGGTCACGATCGGATTCATGATCGGCTGGGCGACCTGGTTGAAGCTGTTGCCCTCCACCCGCACGTTGCGCGACCTGGTGAAATCAAGATCGGCAATCGTGGTATCCACCATCTCGACCCGGCCGACCGTGGCATTGAACGGGCGGAAACTGTTGCCCGTCATCGAGAAGCCGTTCAGGAAATGCCCCGGACCATAGGGCTTCACCACCAGCCAGCGAAAGGCCGACGAGACATCCGAGGCAATGAAGATATTGCCGACGATGTTCAGCCCGCCGAACGAGAACTCGTTGTCGTACTGCGGGGCGGCGTCATGTTCGTTGCCCCATTCGATGAAGCAGTTGTCGACATAATTGCCCGAAACCACGGTCGACACATTTGTCTGGGTGAAGACCAGACCGGCACGCCGCACGCCTGCCGTCTCTTCGTCGCCCTGAAAGAAGTGGTTGGCATAGATCATGTGGCCGGTGCCGTTCACTATCGCGAAATGGGCGAAACGGACCACGCGGTTGTTGCGGACCTTCGCGTCGTTCGCCTGGATGTTCAGTGCAATCGAAACCCGGTTCTGCGCAGGCAGGGTCTGTTCGTTCGACAGGAACTGGCACCAGTCGACGAACATGCCCTGACATCCCGTCCCGATGGACGAGATGCCCCTGTCCAGCGGGCGGTTGAAGCTGCAGGAGACGAACCGCTGCGTCGCCCCCGTAACCGCCAGCAGCACCGCGCTTGCAAGGCCGAGGCAGTTGAACTCCACATCCTCGATCTCGAACCGGGACAGAAGCGAGAAGCCCGAGAAATCCAGCATGTACTTGAAGCGCCTGAACGTATAGGTCCGCGTACCCGCCGCACCCCAGAGCGGCTGGCTCAACTCCACCGTCCCGGCCGAGATGTTGGTCGACCGGACGTAGACTTCGCGCCCGACGCCGGTGCCGATGACAAGCGCGCCCACCGGAATGTTCGCCACATTGGCCACGCCCGTCAGCGTCGTGGAGTTGCTGGTCGAATAGGTGGCGACCGAGGTCACCTCCGTGGTCGTCCAGGCGGTGCTCGTGACCGCGTTCAGGGATCCGTTCCTCAGCACGCGGCGGTTCGCAAAACTCGTCAATCCCACGGCGGCCGCCACATCCAGCGGTTCCGTCATGTCGATCCGGCGGCCCGACAGATCAAGCGTCACGTGATCGGTGAAGTAGAACAGGGCCTGCAGGGCCTTCTTGAAGCCCTCGATCTCGGACCCGAAGGCCGAGGAATAGGTATCAAGATCGAAGTTCCGGGTCAGGGCAAGCCGGCTCCCGGCGGGCATCGTCACCGTTCCCTCGAACCTGATGCGCGAGTTGATGGTCACATCGCTGGACAGCCGGTACGTCCCCGCCGACACCAGAATGGTCCGGCCCGCCGCATCTGCATCCGCCGCCAGAAAGGCTGCGGCATCATTCTTGATGCCATTGCCGAGCGCGCCATAATCGCGCACATCCACAACATCGACGAGCTTGCGAAGGAAGACATCCGTGACATCCTCGACCTCGATATCGTCGATCCGCACAACCCCGCCATTCGCGCCGGTCAGGTCGAGCCCGATATGCGCATAGACCGGGGTATTGCCCCAGATCATGTCCACGCCCTGGCGGCTTCCTGCGCCGATGATGGCGGTGACGGTCACCACCTGGCCATAGCTTGTGAGCGTGGTCGATGGGCCGGTCTGCGGGACGGTCGCCACATTCATGCCCGCGACATCGCCCGCCCAGGCCGCGATCTGGACCGAGGGCAGGTTGCCCGACACCGCCTTGATCCGCACCGTCACCCGAAGGTAGAGGCCAGGCTGCATCGGCGTTTGCGCAAAAGAGCGAAGTTTCTGCGTGGTTTCGGTTTTCTGCAGCTCCAGGCACCCTGCGAAATCCTGGTCATTGCTGACCAGCGCCGCATTCGGCTGCCCTTGATATGACGCCGCGCCGGGCGTGCCATCTTCGCGAGACCAAAGATTGAGGCCCGCCGAAAACGGCGGCGGCATCAAGACCAGCCCGTCGGTAATTGCCTTGTTCATCTGAGAGTTCCCTTGCCTCATTCCGCCAATACCAGGGGCGGAACGCAGACAGGGAAAGACGCCCCAGGGGCCGCGCGCCGCCTTGGGCAGAAGGGGTAGCAATCCGGGGTTAACCGCGCCTCAGCAGGCCGTGCGCCGGGGGCAGCTCAGCGGCAACGCTCACGCCCCCACATCGGGGGCGCGCAAAAGCTGCACGGCGTTGATCTGCCAGCCTTCCGGTGTTTCGATCATCTGGTAGTCAAGCATGTGCACCCGCCCCTCCAGATCGGTGATCATTACCCGCTGCCACAGGTTTCCCGCAACTTCCCGCAGTTCCAGCATCCGCACCGACGAGGGGCGATGCACCATCGGATAGCCTTGCGTCACCATCGCGCCGAAGTTTTCCGGCGTGCCGAAGATGGATTTGATGTTGGGGCTGGCGAAGGTGAAAGCGCGGGCGAAATCATCCGCCTGCAACGCGTCGATCTGGTCCTCTATGGTCTTGCGGATCGGCTCTTCCTGCGCTGCGGCGGGCAGCGTCAAGGCAGCAACGGTCAAGACGGCGAACAGACCCAGACGCATGGCAAGCCTCCTCGAATGGCATAATTCGGACCTAGCGTCCGCCGATCAGAGGTCAACCTCCGTCACGCCCTGCCCGACGCCGCCGAAAGGCTGAGCGGGTCGATCCCCATCTGCCGCAGCGCACCCGCCCATTTGCCGCGGTCATCGTCGGAAAACACCAGCGCTGCCCGCGGTTCGGTTGTCAGCCAGTCGTTCCGCGCGATCTCGGCCTCAAGCTGCCCGGGCCCCCAGCCCGCATAGCCAAGCGCCAGAAGCGCCGCCTCCGGCCCCTGACCCGCCGCCAGCGCCTCCAGGATGTCAAGCGTCGCGGTCATCTCGAATCCGCCCGGCACCACCATCGTGCCGCTTTCCGTGTGGTTCTTGCGCCAGTCAGGCGAATGCAGAACGAAGCCCCTGCCCCGCTCCACCGGGCCGCCGAAATGAACCCGGATATCGCGGCCATCCGGGGCCACCGGGATCTTCAGATGATCAAGCAGGCCCGAAAAGCTCATCTCCGGCTGCGGCTTGTTGACGATCAATCCCATCGCGCCCTCTGGCGAATGCGCACAGATCAGGATCACGCTTCGCTCGAAACGCGGATCACCCATTCCGGGCATCGCGATCAGGATCTTGCCCGCCAGCTCCATTCCGCCCGATCCTTTCCACCCCCAAGTGGCGCCAGTCCCTGCCAGATTAGCGGCATGGGTATTGTTGCAGCAAGGCGTTAAATGATCACGTTTTGTCGCCGCAAAGTGATTTCCCTGCCGAAAAAGGATGCGTATGTTCGCCACCATGATCCGGACCGCTTTCGCCCTCTTCGCCGTCATCTCGGCCACTTCGGCAGCATCTGCCGAAAGCGTCTCGCAAGACGACGTGTTGCGGGGTCTTCTGCTGCCCGGCTGGCAGACCGAGACGGGCCATCACATGGCCGCGCTGCGTCTCGATCTTGCGCCCGGCTGGAAAACCTACTGGCGCAGCCCCGGTGATGCCGGGATCCCGCCCAGCTTCGACTGGTCCGCATCGCAGAATGTCCGCTCCGTCCGCATTCTCTGGCCTGCGCCTTCCGTCTTTCATTCGAACGGCATGCAGACCATCGGATATCACGATCAGCTTGTCCTGCCGATCGAGGTCACCGCCGTCGATCCCTCGCAGCCCATGCGCCTCGCCGCCGAGATCGAGCTTGGCGTCTGCGATCAGGTGTGCCTGCCCGCGTCTCTTACCCTCACGACAGAGCTTCTGCGCCCCGGCGCGGCGGATGCGCAGATCAAGGCGGCGCTGCGATCGGTGCCCGCATCGGCAAGCGCCGGTGGCGTGACCAGTGTCGCCTGTACGGTGGAACCGATCGCCGACGGGCTGCGCCTCACCGCCGCAATCGACATGCCAAGGCGGGGGCAGTCGGAAACCGTGGCGTTCGAGGCGGCCGATCCGACGGTCTGGGTCGCGGAAAGCAGTGCGGCGCGTGAGGGCGCCCGCCTGATCGCGACGACCGAACTCGTCGACCGGTCCGGCGCCCCCCTTCGCGCTCGACCGGTCGGGCCTGACCGTCACGGTCATCTCCGAAAGCGGCGCGGTCGAAATCCGGGGCTGCCCGGCTCCCTGATGTGGCCACCCCCCTGACGTGACCAAGCCGCCGCGCCGGTCACGTCCTCCGTGGCAACGCAGGCGCGCGGGGCTCGATGCCCCCCAAGCCTGCTCCCCTCTCTCTCTGGGCGTGTCCGCCTACCGGGCCCGACGCCAAAGCGCCACGGCAGAGAGCATGCCGCACATCATCACAATCGCGACCGACCCCAGCATGAAAAGGACAAACGCCGCCATCGCCTGCGGCAAATCCCCGAGCCCTGGCCAAAGCGCTGTGATCCATCCCGGCAGATTGCCCCGGATGACCACCGGAAGCATCGTTGCCGACATCAACCCGACCACACCGGCCACGGCACCGATCATCGGCAACCGCAGGCCCTCCGGCGCCCCGCGGAGCGCGCGCCGCAACGTCCGGAAACTGCGTGCGATATCGGCCTGCGCCGCCATCAGCGTCGGCACCACCAGAAGCACCAGGATCATGCCGAATGCCAGACCGAACACCAGCGTGATCACCGTAGGCTTCAGGAATTCGGCCTGAGAGCTTTCTTCGTACAAAAGCGGCGCCAGCCCCAGAACCGTCGTCAGCGTCGTCAGCAGCACGGGCCTGAAACGGTCGGCAACTCCGTCCACGATGGCGGGCCTCAGCCCCCGTGTCCGGGCATAATCGTCGATCGTCGTGACCAGCACGATGGCATCGTTGATGATGATCCCCACCATTCCGATCAGCCCGACGATGGAGAACATCGACAAGGGAACGCCCCAGACCCAATGCCCCCAGATCGCGCCCACCAGCCCGAAAGGGATTACCGACATCACGACAAGCGGCCGCGTCCAGTGCGCAAAGATCCAGGCGAGCGTCAGATAGATGCCAAGAAGGCACAGAACGAGGCCGACGCGGCGCCGCCCAGAAACTCCCTTTCCTCCTCCGCCTGGCCAGACAGCTGCGACGCCACGCCATATTCCTGCTCGATCCGGGGCAGAATCTCTTCGCCCAGCGTCCTTTGCACCTCGGCCGCCGCGGCGGGATCATCCTCCGCCAGATCCCCCGACACCGTCACCAGCCGCAGTCCGTTCTCGCGCCGCACCGTCGAAAATCCCGATCGGCGCTCGACCGTCACGATGTCAGACAGCGGCACGTAGACGCCCGGCCCCGCCCGCATCAGCGTCCGGTCAAGGAAATCCGCCGTCAGCTCGCCCTTCGGCAGCTCCACCCGTATCGTCGCCGACCGTGGGCCGTCGGGAAAGCTCGCCGCCTCGATCCCGCCCAGCCGCTCGCGCAGACCCGTGCCAAGCTCTGCGGGATCAAGGCCCAGAACCTGGCCCTGTGCCGTCAGGTTCAGGATCAGCTCTTCCTTGTCATAGGCCAGCGTGTCCTCCAGCCCCGAGACTTCGGGAAACGGCGAAAGCGCGGTCTTCAACGCCTCTGCCGCGGCTTTCAGCTGCTCCGCACTCGCCCCGTAAAGATCGACAGACAGCGCATCCCCGCCCGGGCCGAACCGCGCGCCGCGAAAGCTCATCTCCTCCAGCTTCGGATGCGACCGGATCTCTTCCTCAAGCGCGGCGATGAATTCAAAGCTGGAATAGGGCCGCAGATCGGGGCTGATCAGTTCCATCGAAATGGCCCCAAGCAGATCGGCATCCTTTGTATCGGCCCCCGACAGGCCTCGCCCCGAGCCGCCGCCGATCTCGGCCAGAACGAAGGTCAGCGGCGCCGTGCCATGCTCTGCGGCAAAGCTGCCCGCGACAGCCTCCGTCGCCCGCTGAAGCTCGCGCATCATGGCAAGACTGTCGTCGCGCGACGCGCCCGGCAACATCGAGAAATTGCCGGTGATCGAGGCCTGCTCCGGCGCGTTGAAGAACCGGAACTGCACCTCGCCCCGCAAGAACAGCGCCAGCTGCGTCGCCAGCGCCAGAACCGCCGCCGCCAGAACCGGATAGCGCGCCGCGATCACGATGCGCATCGCGGGTTTGATGATCCGGTCCTGAAGCCAGGCCATCCCCCTGTTCACCTGGCGCGACGGCCAGTCGTACCAATGGTCGCGCGCACCCGCCACCAGCGCATGTTTCAGGTGATTGGGCAGGATCAGAAAGCATTCGACCAGCGAGGCGATCAGCACCATCGTCACCGTAACCGGAATGTCGGCAATGATCTCGCCGAACCGGCCACCAACCGCAATCAGGCCGAGAAAGGCCACGATCGTGGTGATGGAGGAGGCAAGGACCGGTGCCGCCATCCTCAGCGCCGCGTTCTCTGCGGCGATGTTGGGCGGCTCGCGCAGCGTCCGGGCACGGAAATCGGCATGTTCGCCCACCACGATCGCATCGTCCACCACGATGCCAAGCATGATGATCAGCGCGAAAAGCGACACCATGTTCAGCGTCAGGCCCGCCAGATACATCGCGGCCAGCGCCGAAATCATCGCCACGGGAATGCCGGCCGCGACCCAAAGCGCGACGCGCGCATTCAGGAACAGGAAGAGAAGGCCCACGACCAGTGCCAGCCCGGTCAGACCATTGTCGATCAGCAGCACCAGCCGGTCGCTGATCTGTTCGGCCCGGGTGCGCACCAGATCGATCCTCACCCCCGGAGGGAGGGCGGGCTGCATTGCCGCCGCAACCCTGGCCACATCCGCCTGCATCCCGATGGCATCGCCCGTGGCCGATCTGTCGACCCGCACCGTCATCGCCGGATCCTCGCCCACGAAGGCGGCGCGTTCCTCATTGGCCTCCAGCACACGCAGCACCGCGATATCGCCGACGGTCAGCTGCGTTCCATCGGGAAGCGACCGCAGCACGATAGCGCCGATCTCGGCCTCGCTGCGCCGCTCGGTGCCCGTGCGGACCCGCGCCGTTCCATTGCCCAGATCGCCCGCGGCGAGGTTCCGACGGCGGTCGAGATCGCATCGGCAATCTCGGCCATGGTGATGTCATGCTGCATCAGGGCCGTCGATGTCACCTCGACAACCGTCTCGGGCGCGGCAAGGCCCTGGATCGTCGCGCGCGTGATCCCTGCCGAAAAGAGGCGCGCGACGAATTCATCGGCGAAACGCGCCAGCTGATCGACCCCGACAGGACCGGTGATCACCACATCGGTCACCCTGTCGCGCCATTCCGCGGCCTGGACCTCGGGATCGTCGGCCCCCTCGGGCAGGGTCGAGATGGTGTCGACCGCGGCCTGCACATCCTCTTCCGCGCGGGAAAGATCGGCGCCCGGCTCGAACGAAAGCTCGATGACCGCCCGCCCCTCGCTCGCGCGGGAGGTGGCGTCGGTGACGCCGTCGATGATCAGAAGCGCCGGTTCCAGAACCTGCACGATGGCCCGGTCGACATCTTCCGCCCCCGCGCCGTCCCAGGTCACGCTGACCGTGACCTCGGAAATCACCACATCCGGGAAATACTGCGCCCGCATCCGGCTCGTCGCGGCCACTCCCGCAACGATCATCAGCACGAGCAACAGGTTGGCGATGGTGCGGTGCCGCGCGAAATAGGTGATCAGACCCATCTCAGCCGCCCATCCGCTCTTCCAGCCGCGTGATCACCCGGGCCGGCACGGTATCGGCCTGCAGTTGTTCCAGAACCCTCGCCTTGGCGTCGGCGGGCATCCGGTCATTTGCCTCGACCAGCGCGATCAGTTCGGCCCGCCGCTCTGGCGTCAGGGTGATCATCGCGGTCTCGGTCGACGGCGGCGTCGTTGCATCCGCCGCGTCCGGCCGGACGGGCCGGATCCGGATCCCGGCACCCAGCAGCGCCGACCGCTCTGCGACGATCTCCCGTCCGGCAAGGTCGCCGACTGCGATGATCACCGCATCGCCCTGCCGACGCAGCACTTCGACCTGCCTTTCCTCCAGCCGGTCCTCCGCGGCCAGCACCAGCACGCTCTGGTTCGCGCCGACCGATGTCGCCGGAACCATCGCGGCATCGGCAAGCGGCGGCTCTTCCACGTGAACCGTCACGAAATCCCCCGGTCTGAGGCCCGGCGCCGTGTCAAGCACCACATAGACCAGCCTGCCGGTCTGCCCCTCGCCCACCAGCGCGCCGACCCGGGTCAGCTGGCCCGGCGCCTCGATCTCGGCCCCTCCCGCCGCCAGCACCGCCCGGACCGGCAGATCGGGAAGCGTCCCGTCATCGCGCGCCAGAACCGCGAATTGCGCGGTCGACAGGCGCATCGTCACGTCCAGCGCATCGGGATCGACGATCCGGCCCAGCACCTCATTCGCGCCGACCAAAGCGCCGCGCATCCCCGTCACACCATCCAGCCGACCTGAGAACTCGGCAGTGATCTCCGTCTCGGCAAGCGCCCGTTCCGCTTCTGTCAGCGCGATCCGGGCCCGGGTCACCGCCACGTCACCCTGATCGATCCGCGCCTCGGCGCTGGCAAGCGCCTGTCGCCGCGACAGAACCGCCTGTCCGGCAGCCGACACCTGCAGTTCCGCCGTCTCGACCGCTTGCGACGACCCGACGCCGCGTGCGGCGAGATCCTTCTGCCGGGCCAGCGCCTGCACCTGCAGCTCTGCC
>JAAURK010000006.1 GCA_012032275.1 Tabrizicola sp. | reverse complement strand
TTCGGCCTGAGCCTCAAGCGTGCCCTCGGCGGCAGGTTCGGCTGCCGGTTCGGCGGCAAGGGCCATCGCTACCGCGGCATCGGTCTCCGGCGCGTCCGGGACATCGGCCTCCGGCAGCGTTTCCGCCGCGGCGATCGCTTCGGCCTGATATTCAAGCGTTCCCTCGGGAGGCGGCTCTGCCGTCGCCTCGGCCAGCGCACCTTCGACACCCACCGCAATGGCCGATGCGATCGCGTCGGGAACCTCCGGCTTCTCCGGGCGGGCCTTCGGGCGCGGCGAAACCAGCACGGCACCCGAAACGCGGACGACCTTGGCCGCCCCGCCCTCTGCATCCGGCACATCGATCTCGGGCTCCGCCGAGGCGACCAGCGCGTTGTCCAGCGGCGCAGGCGCCACCGGCTTTTGTTCGTTGACCCGGTTCCTGGCGGATTTGAAGCCGATGTCCATCAGCTCTGCCATCCGCGCGTTGCGGTTGGCCGTCGAGGTGCCGCCAAAGACGGTTGCGATGATCCGCTTGTTGCCGCGCTGTGCCGACGCCGTCAGGTTGAAGCCCGCCGCAGATGTGTAGCCCGTCTTGATCCCGTCCGCGCCCTCATAGGAATCGAGGAAACGCGAGTTCGTGTTGCGGACCTGCGCCAGCCCCGCATCCGCGGTCCGCCGCGAGAAGATGTTGTAATACTGGGGGAAATCGTAAAAGAGATGCCGCCCGAGGGTGGTCATGTCGCGGGCTGAGGACAGATGGCCGTCCGCCGTCAGCCCGTTTGCGTTGCGAAAGGTCGAATTCGTCATCCCAAGGGCCTGGGCGGTCTTGGTCATGCGCTTGGCAAAGGCCGCCTCGGTGCCGCCGATCGCTTCGCCGATGGCGGTGGCGGCATCATTCGCCGATTTCACCGCAGCGGCGCGGATCAGATAGCGCAGGGCGATCTTCTGACCGGCCTTGAGGCCAAGGCGCGAGGGCGGCTGTGATGCCGCGTGTTTCGAGATCGTCACCCGGGTATCAAGCGAAATCCGGCCCGCCTCGATTTCCTGAAACGCGATGTAGAGGGTGAGCATCTTGGTCAGCGAGGCTGGATTGAGCCGCGCGTCCGCGTTCTTTTCATAAAGCGTCTCGCCGGTGCGGGCATCGATCACCAGGGCCGCGAAGGGCGCGGCCTGACCTGAAACCGGGGAAAACAACAGCGCCAAAAGCGCGAATACGCCAAAAAATCCGCGGAAAAACCGCTCGAAACGCGATGCCACGTCGCTGTTCCCTTGTCCTGTCCGGCCCGGTTTTCCGGTGCCGATGTTCTGCCTCAGGACAAAGGCTATCACAGGGCGGACAATCCGAAAACCCACAAATTACAAGGGGTTTCAGGGAAGAGCTCATGTTGTGGCGGCGCTGCTTCAGTGCCTGTTCATCAGGCCATATATTGAGGTGGCAAGCGATCCGGACGCTACCTGTAGATCTACTCCGTCACAATTCTGACCAGATCGGGCAATTCACCCAGATCGCTGATCGCGTGAAAGCGCCGATGTCCCACTGGGGCCGCAGCCTGTTCAAGCGCCCAGGTCAGCCCATGCGGCACATGGACCCCCCAGGATCCAGCCTCCAGGGCAGGAATAACGTCCGATTTCAAAGAGTTGCCGACCATCATCGCTTGATCAGCCCCGGTCCCGTGACGCCGGAAAATTGCGGTATAGGCGGCAGCGGTCTTGTCGGACACGATCTCGACTCCGTCGAAAAGATCGCCAAGGCCCGATTGCGCCAGCTTGCGCTCCTGGTCCAGCAGATCGCCCTTGGTGATCAGAATGACCCGGTAGGCCGATGCAAGCGACGTGACGACACCGCGCGCATGCGGCAGAAGTTCGATCGGATGTTCCAGCATCTCACGGCCAGAAGCGAGGATTTCGGCAATCACCGAGGCGGGGACGGTGCCGTTTGTCACTTCGATTGCGGTTTCGATCATCGACAGCGTGAAGCCTTTGACGCCAAAGCCATAATGCCCGAGGTTGCGCCGCTCGGCCGCAAGCAGCCGGTCATGGAGATGGTCCTGCTCGACATAATCGGCAAGCAGCCGGACAAAGCGGCCCTGCGTCAGCCGGAAGAAGCTTTCGTTCTGCCACAGGGTATCATCCGCGTCGAAACCGATTGTCGTCAGCATTTTCGCCCCCCCATCGCAGCCTTTTGCCCCCAGGCGCGCGGCCCCGCAATCCCCGCCCCTTTTCCGGAACGCAAAAACCGCTATATTGCCCAGACCAGCGCCTATCGCCGAATCCACCCTGACGGAGCCACTTCGTGTCGCAACGCCCGATCCAGATGTCCGACAAGATCGATGGTCCGGGGCAGGACACATCTATCCTGACCAAACCCAAAACCAAGACTCAGCGCCCCCCGCTTTACAAGGTGCTGCTTCTGAATGACGACTATACGCCGATGGAATTCGTGGTGCATGTGCTGGAACGCTTCTTCGGCCTGAACCATGCGCAGGCGTTCGATATCATGCTGACGGTGCACAAGAAGGGGCTGGCGGTGGTGGGCGTCTTTTCGTTCGAGGTGGCCGAGACCAAGGTCGCCCAGGTGATGGATTTCGCGCGCCGTCACCAGCATCCGCTGCAATGCACGATGGAAAAGGAATAGGGCTGCGGCCCGCCCATGCGCTTTGCCCGTCTGACATTGGCACTGGAGACCGGTGCCCTGCTTCTGCCAACCGAGGGGCGGATCGCGATCTACCGGCCGCGCGCGGAAGACGATCTGTCGCCGCTGCCGCTGGACCGGGTGGTGGCGTTGACCGGGTTTCGCCCCGACCATGATCATTTCGCCGCTCTGGGCGTTTCGGTGGAGCACGGGCCGCCCTATGCGGCAGCGCTGGTCTGTCTGCCCCGCGCCAAGGCCGAGGCGCGGGCTCTCATCGCCCGGGCGGCGGGCGAGGTCATTCCCGGCGGGGTGATCGCGGTCGACGGGCAAAAGACCGATGGCGTCGATTCGGTGCTGCGGGATCTGCGGGCGCGGGTGCCGCTCTCTGAGGCCTTGTCGAAGGCGCATGGCAAGCTTGCGACCTTCGCCGCCGGCCCCGATCTGTCGGATTGGATGGCACGGCCCACCCTTGTCGACGGTGGGTTCCAGACCCTCCCCGGGGTGTTTTCCGCGGATGGACCGGATCGCGGTTCGGTGCTTCTGGCCGATGCGTTGCCTGCAAGGCTGGGGCCCAAGGTCGTCGATCTTGGGGCAGGCTGGGGCTATCTCTCGCGCGCGGTTCTGGCGCGTGACGGGGTGAAGCGGCTTGATCTCGTGGAGGCGGAGGCGGAGGCGCTTGATTGCGCGCGGGTCAACATCACCGATCCGAGGGCGCGCTTTCACTGGGCCGATGCCACGACCTTCCGGCCGGAAAATCTGGTCGAGACGGTGGTCTGCAATCCGCCGTTCCATCAGGGCCGCGAGGCCGATCCCGCGCTTGGCGCAGCCTTCATTGCCGCCGCGCGACGGATGCTCGCCCCCGACGGCGCGCTCTGGCTCGTTGCGAATCGGCACCTGCCCTACGATACCGTGCTGTCCGGCCATTTCCTTGATGTGGTCAATATCGGGGGCGATACTGCCTTCCGCGTCATCCGCGCCGCAAAGCCGCGCCGCGCCTAACCAAGACCGAACGGAGCTATCCGCATGTCCTTTTCCGTTGCAGGCAAGACCGCGATCGTCACCGGTGCGGCCAACGGCCTCGGCCTTGCCATCGGCCGCCATCTGCTGGCCAAGGGGGCAAATGTGATGTTTGCCGATCTTGACGAAGCCCGGCTTGAAAGCGAGGTCGGCGAAGAGGCCCGCGCCGAAGGGGCGGTGCGGATGTTTGCCGGCGATCTGGCGCAGAAGCTGACCATCGCAAACCTTCTCTCGGCGACGATCGATGCCTTCGACCGGGTCGATATCCTCGTCAACGCCAATCGCAGGATGGCGGTGTCGGACGTGCTCAATCCCGATGCCGATGCGGTCGAGGCGCTTTGGGGCCAGAACGTGCTGACCGCGCTGAGGATGACGCAGATGACGGCAAAGCGGATGATCCAGCATGGCGAAAGGATGTCGGCCGAACGCGGCGCCATCCTCGGCTCTGTCATCAACATTTCCTCGATTGCGGCGCATCATACCGGGCCGGAACTGCTGGGCTATTCGATGGCGGCGGCGGCGGTCGACCAGATGACGCGGTCCATGGCGGTTGCCCTTGCACCGAAGGGCATCCGCGTCAATGCGGTCGCCTTCGGCAGCGTGATGAGCGCGAGCCTGCAGGCCTCGCTGAAGGAGAACCCCGATTTCCGCGAGCAGATCACCGGAGGCACGCCCCTGCAGCGCATCGCCTCGCCCGCCGAACTCGCCGAAGCCGTGCAGTTCCTGGCCTCGGAGGCTGCGGGCTTCATTACCGGGCAGGTGATCACCGTGGACGGCGGGCGCAGCCTGATCGACGCGGTCGCCGCACCGGCCCATTGATCATTCCGGATAGGCCGCCTTGCACTGCGCGATGACCGCTTCCGCCGCCCGCGCCAGCTGCCGCCGCTTTGTCTTCAGCCCGTCCAGCTTTCGCGCCTCTTCGGCAAGGTCGATCGCTTTCGGTCGGCGGACGGTCTCGCTTACATCGTCAAGGCAGAGCCGTGGCGGCGGGGCCTTTTGCCCCGCGGCGACAACGGGAACCGGGCAATAGCCCCACTGCGTTGTGGTAATCGTCACCTCTTCATATGCATAGCCACGGGCGAGATTTCCCTCCGTCTCGTCGATCAGCCGCTCGACAGTGCGCAGATCGCGCGTGTTGCGGTTGATGCATTGCTCTTGCGGCGTACCGCAGGCGGCAAGCAGGATCAGCACGGGCAGAGCGAAGCGGTTCATGATGCGACTCGCATGGGGCAGGGCGCAAGACTAACCCTTTGGCCCCGGCCTGCCAAATGCGCTGTTGGAAAGACAGGGTATGGAATGTTAGGCATTGCCAACGCATTGCCTCAGAAAGACCAGCGATGTCCGATCCGTTCGAAGCCCGCAAACCCCGTGCCGCTGCCTGGTTCATGTCGCTTCGCGACCAGATCGTGGCTGCCTTCGAAGATCTGGAGGACCGGTTCGGTTCCGGCCCGCCGGGGCGATTCGAGGTGACGCCGACGACCCGCGCCGATGGCGGCGGCGGATTGATGAGCGTGATGCGCGGCGGCCGGGTGTTCGAGAAGGTGGGCGTCAATGTCTCGGAGGTGCATGGCGTTCTGGGCGACAGGGCACAGAAGGCGATGGCGGCGCGCGGTGTTCCGGGCATGGCCGACGATCCGCGTTTCTGGGCCAGCGGTATCAGTCTGGTGGCGCACATGGCCAACCCGCATGCCCCCGCGGTGCATATGAACACGCGGATGTTCTGGACCCCCGGTGCCGCCTGGTTCGGCGGCGGATCGGATCTCAATCCCTGCATCGAATATGCCGGGGATACGGCGCATTTCCATGGCCAGATGCAGGCCGCCTGCGATGCCCATGGCACCACGTATTATCCGAAATTCAAGGCCTGGGCGGATGAGTATTTCTTCATCCCCCACCGTGGCCGGGCACGGGGCGTGGGCGGCATCTTCTACGATGATCTCGATACCGGCGACTGGGAGGCCGATTTCGCCTTCACCCAGGATGTCGGCGCACATTTCCTGCCGGCCTTCGTTCCCCTGGTCGAACGGCGGGCAGAGGCAGCCTTTACCGACGAGGATCGCGAAACCCAGCTGCGCCACCGCGGACTTTATGCCGAATACAACCTCGTCTACGACCGCGGAACGAAATTCGGGCTTGAAACCGGCCATGATCCCAATGCCGTATTGATGAGCCTGCCCCCCGTTGCCAAGTGGTATTGAGCCCGTGGTAGAGGCCGTGACGCTTGGCGCCTTCGCCCTGACCTCGCTTCTCATCGAACTGACACCCGGGCCGAACATGGCCTATCTTGCGCTGATCGCGGCAACCGAGGGGCGGAGGGCCGGATTTGCCGCCGTGGCAGGTGTGGCCCTTGGCCTCGCGATCGTCGGACTTGCGGCGGCGCTTGGCCTTGCCGCGCTCATCGACAGGTCCGATCTGGCCTATCAGGTGCTGCGCTGGACGGGGATCGGCTATCTCGTCTGGCTGGCATGGGAAGCATGGCGCGGCGCGGATGGGGATGGATCGCAGGCCGCACTCGGATCGCCGCTGCGGCTTTACTTCCGGCGCGGGCTGGTCACCAACCTGCTCAACCCGAAAGCGGCGCTCTTCTATGTGGCCGTGTTGCCCGGGTTTCTGACGCCCGGTGCGGCGGTGACCGAAACGGTCACGCTGTCGGCCGTCTATGTTGCAGTGGCGACCGGCGTGCATGGCATGATCGTTGCGGCTGCCGGTCTGGCGCAGGGCTGGCTTGCCGATCCGGCACGGGTTAAGCCGGTGCAACGCGGCCTTGGGCTGGCCCTGCTTGCAGTGGCAGGCTGGGTTGCCTGGAAGACCTGAGAGGAAACAGCGATGGCAGCACTGATCCTGAACGCCGCCTATGCCTCGGTTGTCGAGGACGAAGGCATGCTTTTCGTAGGCTTTGCCGAAGGCGAGGCGGAGGATGAGGGCTATGCGCTCTTTCGCCAGCCGATCGAGGGCGGCCCTGTCTGGTTCGAGGTGAATGACGAAAGCTTTGGTGTAGAGGATGCGATCGGCACGGTTCAGGCGCTGCCCGAGGGGATCGAGATCACCCTCAGACCCGGCATGGCCAGCCGGTTCGGCTGGGCCTCGGCGGTGACCATCCTGATCGACCCCGATGCCGAAGGGCGCGACGCGGCCTATGAGGCGCTGGACCTGATGCTTGGCGCGGACCTTGCGCAGTGATCGGGGCGTTCAACCCTCGATCCGGAGCAGGGCTGCCACACCGGCGGCAAGGATCGCGATGCCCGCCCATTGACGCCCGGAGAGGCGCTGGCCGAAGGCAGACGGGCGACCGCTTGCGCGAAGATGACCTCGACAAGCGCCAGTGTTCGCACATTGGCGGCCGTGGTCAGCGCGAATGCGATGAACCAGAACTGCGATGCCAGCGCGCCCAGCATCCCCGCACCGACAGAGGCGCGCCATTCCGCCCATGTCTCGCCGAGAAGGCCGGGCCGGGTCCGCCAGAGATAGAGGCCAAGAAGGCCGCTTTGAAACGCGAGCGCCATGCAGAGCACGGTGCTGGCACGGATGACGGAGCTGCCCTCGGGCAGCGCAACGATCGCGCCTCTGAAGCCGATGGCGGCCAGGCCGAAGAGTGACGCCGCACCAAGCCCCATCAGAAGCGGCCGCGTGTCGCCCCAGGCCGCAAGGCCGGCGCCGGGCCTGACCGTCACCAGAAACACGCCGAACGTCGCCGCAAGGATGGCGGCGAAGGCCGGGAGCGTGATGGGATCGCCAAGAAGAAGTGCTGCCATGACGACCAGGATCACCGGTTCGGTCTTGATCCAGGCGGTGGTGATGGCGAAAGAGCCGTGCCGCATCGCGGCCAGCATCAGTGCCGTCGCCGCGATTTGCGCCGCTCCGCCAATTGCCACAAAGGCCCAGGTCTGCTAGGGCGGGCGCGGCACCGCCTCGCCGGTGACAAGCCGAGCCAGCACCAGAATGAGGAGCGCGAAGGGCAGACCGAACAGGAACCGGACCTGTGTTGCGCCAAGCGTGCCGATCCGGGCGGTCAGATGCGACTGCGTCGCATTCCGCGCGGTCTGGGCCGCAGCGGCGATCAGCGTGGCGATGATCCACAACGGGATCACGATCCCGACCGGGCGAATGCGGTGCCGACAGGAGCCTCCGGCGGGGATATTTTTTCCAAGATGAATGGATGGGGAAAGCCTGGCATTGGGTGACGATCCGGCTGGATGCGAAGGTGCGGCGCAGGCGGCATCAGGCCGATGAACGTGACCTAAGCGGACGCGCGGACCGTGTCGATCATCAGTTGCACATGATCGGGGTTCGCGTCCGGGGTGATGCCATGGCCGAGGTTGAAGATATGCGGGCCGTTCGCAAAGGCCCTGACCACATGCCGCGTCGCCTCGATCAGCGCCTGGCCGCCGGTGACCATGTGTTCGGGCGCGAGGTTGCCCTGTACGCAGCCGTCGGGCTGCACATGTTCCGCGGCCCATTCCGGGCTGACGGAATTGTCGATCGCCACGCAATCCGCGCCGGTCGCGCGCGCGAAACCGATATAGCCGGGCCCCGCCTCGCGCGGGAAGGCGATCACCGGCGTGCCGGGGTGACGGGCCTTCAGCGCGGCGATGATGCGGGCCGTGGGTCTGACGGCGAAATCGGTGAAATCGGTGCCTTTCAGCGATCCGGCCCAGCTGTCGAAGAGCTTCACCACTTCGGCGCCGGCCTCGATCTGGGCCGAGAGATAGTGGATCGTGGCCTCGGTGATGATGTCGATCAGGGCCACGAAAGTGGCGCGCTCTTCGTCCTTCAGCCGGTGGGCGGCGGCCTGATCGGGTGAGCCGCGGCCCGCGATCATATAGGTGGCAACGGTCCAGGGCGCCCCAGCGAAGCCGATCAGCGTGGTGTCGCGCGGAAGCTCGCGGCCGAGAATCCGCAAGGTCTCGTATACCGGGCCGAGCGTTTCATGAATCGCGCCGACGGGTTTCAATGCGCGCAGCTGATCCAGGGTGGTCGTGGGTTCCAGCCGGGGGCCCTCGCCCGTCTCGAACCAGAGCTTCGGCCCGAGCGCCTGGGGCAAGAGGAGGATGTCGGCGAAGAGGATGGCCGCGTCGAAGCCGTAGCGGCGAATCGGCTGCAGCGTCACTTCGGCGGCCAGATCGGGCGTGTAGCAGAGTGACAGAAAATCCCCCGCCCTGGCGCGGGTCGCGCGGTACTCCGGGAGGTAGCGGCCCGCCTGACGCATCATCCAGATCGGCGGGGTCGGCAGCACTTCTCCGCCAATTGCGCGCAGGATCTTCTTTTCGGTCATTTCGGGCTCCTTTCGCCCATGGGTCGACCGGCAGCGGGGCCTTGTCAAGAGTTGTAAGGCAAAGATGACAGATGTAAGTCTTGGCGCATGACCGCCGACATGCCCTCCCCCGCGCAGCCCCTGAAGATCGGAACCCGCGGCAGTCCGCTTGCCCTTTGGCAGGCGCATGAGGTGCGGCGCTGTCTGATGGCGGCCTTCGGGCTGGCCGAGGCAGCCTTCGAGATCGTCGTGATCAAGGTGACGGGGGACCAGATCCAGGACAAGGCGCTGCGCGAGATCGGTGGCAAGGGTCTGTTCACCCGCGAGATCGAAGAGGCGCTTCTTGCGGGCGGGATCGATATCGCGGTCCATTCGATGAAGGATATGCCGACGCTGCAGCCCGCGGGCCTGATCCTCGACTGCTATCTGGCGCGTGAGGATGTGCGGGATGCCTTCGTGTCGCCCGCCGTGGCGTCGCTGGCAGATCTGCCGCGCGGCGCGACGGTCGGATCGTCCTCGCTGCGGCGCCGGGCACAGCTGGCCTTGCGCCGCCCGGATCTGGTGATGGTGGAGTTCCGGGGCAATGTGCAGACCCGGATGCGAAAGCTGGAGGAGGGGGTGGCCGCGGCGACTTTCCTTGCGATGGCAGGGCTCAACCGGTTGGGGATGGCGCATATGGCGCGCGGGCCGATTGCGGTGGAGGAGATGCTGCCCGCCGTCGCGCAGGGCGCCATCGGGGTGGAGCGTCGCGAGGACGATCACCGCACCGCCGCGATGCTGGATGCGATCCATGACGGCCCGACGGGGATCCGGCTGACGGCCGAGCGGACCTTTCTGGCCGCACTTGACGGATCCTGCGAGACGCCGATCGCGGGGCTTGCCCTGACCGATGGCGATGCATTGTGGCTGCGCGGCGAGATTCTGCGGCCCGATGGTTCGCAGGCTATTCAGGGCGAGCGGCGGGGCCGGACGGGTGAGGCGGCCGAGATCGGCCACGCGCTGGGCGAGGAACTGCTGTCGCGCGCGCCGAAAGGGTTCTTTCTGGCCGGATGACAGGCCTTTTGCGCGTGGCCCCCGGGGTTTCACACCCCCGGCCCCCCGTGGGATATTTCGCCCAAGATGAAAGAGCCGGGAAGCAGATCCTCAGGGTTTCGGACGGTCGTCCCATTCCTTGTTCAGGATACGGTTTGCATCGCCTTCGGGATCGTCGAACTGCCGGGTCTTGAGGGCCCAGAAGAAGGCGGCAAGGCCGATGCCGCCAAGCAGCAGCGAAACCGGGATGAGGATCGCGAGGATTTCCATCTAGCGCAGCCGCATGGCATTGAGGGACACGGTGATCGAGGAGAGCGACATGGCCAGTGCCGCCGCGAGCGGCCTCGCCGCACCGATCAGGGCCAGGGGCACGGCGACGACATTGTAGGCGGCTGATATCGCGAAGTTTTCGATCATGCGCCGTTTCGCCTGGCTGCTGATGCGCAGGGCGTCGGCGATGGGCGCCATATCCTGCCCCAAAAGCACGATGTCGGAGGCGACGCGGGCGGCGTCGAGGGCCGAGGCCGGGCTGATCGAGACATGGGCCGAGGCGAGGGCGGCGGTGTCGTTGAGCCCGTCGCCCACCATCAGCACATGCCCGCCCGCGGCCGTGAGCGCCTGGACGCGGGCGGCCTTTTCGGCGGGCAGAACCCCCGCCTGCCATTCCGCGATCTCCAGCCGTCCGGCGATTGCGGCGACGGCGGCTTCGGCATCGCCCGACAGAAGGAGGATCCGCTTGCCCGCGCGATGAAGCGCCCCGACTGCCGCTTCGGCGCCGGGGCGGAGACGGTCGGTGAAGGTGATGGCGAAATGGCCTGCGCCGATCCGGAGGTAGGTTGCGGTTCCGGCGACTGCATCGGCAGCGCACCAGTCGGCGCGACCAAGCCGGACCAGTTCTCCCCGCCAGCGGCCTTCGACGCCAAAGCCGGGCACCTCGACGATGTCGGACACCTCTGCCGCGTCGACCCTCGCCGCTGCAACGAGGGCGCGGGCGAGCGGGTGGAGCGATCCGGCGGCCAGCGCCCGTGCGACCGCCACGGCCTCGGCGGGAAGCAGGTCGAGGCCCGCGGCTTCGGGGGTGGCGAGGGTCAGGGTGCCCGTCTTGTCGAAGACGACGGTGTCGACCTCTGCCAGCCGCTCCAGCGCCGTACCATGCTTGATCAGGAGCCGCTGGCGGAACAATCTGCCGCTTGCGGCCGTGACGACCGCCGGCACGGCAAGACCGAGGGCACAGGGGCAGGTGATGATCAGGACCGCGGCAGAGATGTTGACCGCCTGGCGGATATCGCCGCCTGTCGCCCACATCCAGTATCCGAAGGCCGAGAAGCTCATCAGATGGACCAGCGGGGAATAGGCGCGCGCGGCCCTGTCGGCGAGGC
This sequence comes from Tabrizicola sp., assembly GCA_012032275.1. GTDB lineage: Bacteria > Pseudomonadota > Alphaproteobacteria > Rhodobacterales > Rhodobacteraceae > JAAURK01. The sequence continues at coordinate 25,648 of JAAURK010000006.1, read as the reverse complement.
TGGTGTAGCGGGTCTTGGCGCTTTCGGCCACGGCAACCAGATCGGCCATCCGGTGCAGGCTCGACCCCCGGCCCGCTGCCGTCACCCGCAGGGTCAGGGGGCCGGTCAGGTTGACCTCGCCAGCGCTGACTTCCATCCCCGGGGCGGCGAAAACCGGCAGGCTCTCGCCCGTGAGAAGGCTGCGGTCCACCTCTGACTGTCCGGTCAGGATCACCCCGTCGACCGGCATCCGCGCGCCGGGCCGCACCAGCACCACATCGCCGGGAAGGATCGCGGAGATCGGCCTTTCTTCCTCCGCCCCCCCGGCGAGCACGACGGCGCGGGGAACCTCCAGCGCCGCAAGTTCCTCTGCTGCCGAGCGAGCGGCGGCCCGGGTCCGGTGATCGAGATACCGGCCCAGGAGCAGGAAGAACGCCAGCATCACCGCAGCGTCGAAATAGGCGTGATGGCCCGACAGCGCCGTCTCGTAGACCGAGATCGACGAGGCGAGGATCAGGGCGAGGGAAATCGGCACATCCATGCCAAGCCGCCCGGCGCGCAGCGATGCCCAGGCAGACCGGAAGAACGGCTGGCCCGCAAAGATCACGGTCGGAAGCGCGATCGCGGCCGAGATCCAGTGGAAGAGATCCCGCGTTGCCGCCTCTGCCCCCGACCAGACGGCGACGGAAAGCAGCATGACATTCATCATCGCGAAGAAGGCGACGCCCAGCCGCATGAGAAGATCGCGGCTCTGGCGGTCGGTCTCTGTCGTGCTGAGAAGACCCGGGTCAAGTTCATGCGCCTCCTGGCCAGCGGCTTTCAGCACTGCGATGAGATCGGAGGCCCGCACATCGGGCATCGCATCGACGCTGACCCGCTTGAGCGTGAGGTTCACCCGGGCTGACTGGACACCGGGCACCGCCGCGAGGACGGATTCGACGGTCGAGATGCAGAGGGCGCAATGGGCCAGGGGCAGCGACAGCATGATCCGCGCGTGATCGGGCCTTGCCAGCGCCGCATCCGTTCGGCTGCCGGGGCCGCCGCGCAGGCCGGGCAGGCCGAAAATCCTGCCCGTTCCGGGAAATCTTCCGCCAACGCCATCGACTAGCTCCGCACGAAGAGTTCCGAGCGCTGCTCGAACAGGGTGCCGTCCGCCGCACGCGCGGTGACCTTCACCATCCATTTGCCGCGCTGAAGCGGCACTGCGGCTTCGTAGACTTCGCCCACCGCGGTAAACTCGGGCCAGACATCGTCTTCCGCCTCGGTCACCCGGCCGACCAGCACTTTCAGATCCCGCACCGCGACGGGAAGGCCGGTCGCATCCACGAAGGAGAGCCGCATCCGGCCCGCCTCGTAGCCCGGTGTCATTTCCCAGCCGAGGGCCTGCTGCGCACTGCGCCGCGCATCGAAGCCCTGGCTTGCGACATAGGAATTGTCGACCTCGAGCCCCGGGAAGGTCGTCACCGCCTTCACGGCCAGTAGCACATTGACCGCGATGATCACCGCGAAGGCCCCGGTGGTGATGAAGAACACATGGCGGCCTGTCAGTTCGCGCATATCATTCGTCCTTCCCGTTGAAGATCGTGTCATGATGAACCCGGTTCGTCGTGCCCTGCTCCTCGACCCAGAGCCGCACATTGCTGCGGTCCTCGACGGCCGCGCGCGACCCGGCCGGGGCGGTCAGATAGACGCGCTGGGTCTGGGTCTCGTTCGCGGGCACCATGACCGTCAGACCCTCGTTTCCTTCCAGCGTCAGCGTCACGAAAGCGTCCGAGGTGACGGCGATGCTGAACCGCGCATCCGATCCGCCCTTGTTGCGGAGCCTCAGATCATAGGTGTTGCGAATCGACCCGTCCGACAGCGTGACATAGGTCGGGTTTCGCACCGGGGTCACGTTGATGTCGATGGGCGAGCGCAGGAAAAGCGCCACGACAAGCCCGATCCCGACACCGGCCCAGAGGACAGTGTAGAGAATCGTGCGTGGCCGGAAGACATGCGACCAGACGCTTCTCGGCGTCTCGCCCGCCTTTTCGCGCAGCTCGTCGGTCAGGGCCAGATAGCCGATCAGGTTCGGCTCCTTTCCGACCTTGCCCATCACGTCATTGCAGGCGTCGATGCACAGACCGCAGGTGATGCAGGCCAGTTGCTGGCCATCGCGGATGTCGATCCCCATCGGGCAGACGTTCACGCAGGCCATGCAGTCGATGCAGTCGCCGTTGCCTTCCACACCCTGCTTGCCGCGCGGCTCTCCGCGCCAGGGCCGGTAGCCGATGGTCAGCGTGTCCTCGTCCATCATCGCGGCCTGGATGCGCGGCCAGGGGCAGGCATAGATGCAGATCTGTTCCCGCGCAAACCCGCCGAAGGCAAAGGTCGTGGCGGTCAGGATGGCCATGGTGATATAGGCCACCGGATGGGCCTGGCCGGTCACCAGATCCCGGGCCAGCGTCGGGGCATCGGTGAAATAGAACACCCAGGCGCCGCCGGTGCCAAGCCCGATCAACAGCCAGACCGCCCATTTGATCGCGCGTTTCCTGATCTTTTCGCGGTTCCACGCCTGCCGGTGCAGGCGCAGCCGGGCATTCCTGTCGCCCTCGATCCATCGCTCGACCAGGATGAAGAGATCGGTCCAGACGGTTTGCGGGCAGGCATAGCCGCACCAGACCCGCCCGGCGGCCGAGGTGAAGAGGAACAATCCAAGGCCCGCCATGATCAGAAGACCCGCGACGAAATAGAACTCGTGCGGCCAGATCTCGATCATGAAGAAGAAGAACCGCCGGTTCGCCAGATCGATCAGCACGGCCTGGTCGGGCAGGCTTGGTCCACGGTCCCAGCGAAGCCAGGGGGTGATGTAGTAGATCCCCAGCGTCACCCCCATGATCCACCATTTCAGGGTGCGGAATGTCCCGCTGACCCGACGCGGAAAGATCGGCTCGCGCGCCGCATAGAGACTGGGGGGATCGGCGTCGGGCGTCGTCACGTTTGCTGCTCCGGATCGTTGGACGGGCCTGGCCGCACTTTTCAGGCGTGCGCATCTGATCGTCAGGCCCGGTATGACCATAGGTGTCAGAAGGGTGTCTTCGGAAGGGAGAACACGCTCCTGCGCGGATTTACCGCTGGGGCCCCGGGCGGCAGTGCCGCCCGGGCAATTCTTCGGTCACTCGCCGCCGCCAAGACCGTGAACATAGAAGGCCACGGCGCGGATCTCGTCTTCGCTGAGACGGGTGTTCCAGTTCGGCATCACGCCGAACCGGGAAAAGGTGACCGTATGGGTGATCGCCTCGCGCGACCCGCCGTAGAGCCATATCTTGTCGGACAGCTTTGGCGCGCCCTGCGTGCGGTCGCCCGAACCGTCTTCCATATGGCAGGCGGCACAATTGTCGGCGAAGATGGTCGCGCCTTCAGTGGCCAGCGCGGCATCGTGTTCCTGCCCGGAAATCTGCAGGACATGTTCGACGACCTGGGCGATCTGGTCCTTGTCCAACAGCTCGTCAGCGCCGAACTTCGGCATTTCGGAGTAGCGGGCATCCGGATCCGTGGTGTTGCGGATACCATGGGTGACGGTCAGATGGATATCCTCCATCGTGCCGCCCCAAAGCCAGTCGTCTTCCAGAAGGTTCGGATAGCCCTTGCCCTCGAAACCGGCGGCGCCCGATCCGTGGCAGGTGGAACAATTGGTGCGAAAGACCGCCGCCCCCGCACGTTCGGCATAGGCCGCAAGTTCGACATCCGCACCGATGGCCGTCAGATCGGCGGCGATGAGCTTTTCCTTGATCGCGGAATTGGCGGCATCGACATTGGCGATGTCGGTCGCCACATCGGCCCGGGTCGAGGCGCCAAGAAGGCCGGGTGTTGCCGCGGAAATCAGCGGCCAGGCCGGATAGGCGACGCTGTATCCCACCCCCCAGACGATGGTCGCGTAGAACACCCATACCCACCAGCGCGGCAAGGGGTTGTTCAGCTCCTCAATGCCGTCCCACTGGTGGCCGGTGGTCTCCACCTGCCGGGGCGACTGTTTCACACGTTTGGCGCACATGGTTACGCCTCCTTCCGGTTGGTGGGCTTCGTGGGGTCCGCAGGACGGTCATCATTGCGGAAGATGGAGCTTGCGATCTCGTCATGAGCCGCGCGGCTTCCCGGCCGATATGCCCAGAGGCAGAGGCCCAGAAAGCCCAGCGTCATGGCCAGAAGGAACCAGCTGTCAGCCAGATGGCGAAGAAAGGAATAGGTTTCCATCGGGGCCTCCTTACCGGTTGTCCACGGGGGTGAAGGTCGAGAAGTCGACCATCGTGCCCAGCACCTGGATATAGGCGATCAGCGCGTCCATCTCGGTCAGGTCCGGGCGTCCGTCGAAGTTGCGCACATTCACCGCCCGCCCGAAGACCGCTTCGCCATACCGCTCCTCAAGGCCGGAACTGTCGGCGTTGGGATCGGCCTGTGCCGCGAAATCGGCGCGCGCGTTTTCGACCATCTCGTCGTTGTAGGGAACGCTCGCCATCCGGTGGGCCGACAGCAGATCCTCGATATAGCGACCGTCGATCACCGTATCGGCCAGAAAGCCATAGGGCGGCATCACCGATTCCGGCACCACGCCCTTGGCATAGGTGAAGTGGTCCACATGCCATTCATCGGAGTAACGCCCGCCCACCCGCGCCAGATCCGGCCCGGTGCGCTTGGAGCCCCACTGGAACGGGCGGTCATACATCGATTCCGCAGCCAGCGAGTAGTGACCATAGCGCTCCACCTCGTCGCGCATCGGGCGGATCATCTGGCTGTGGCAGCCATAGCAGCCTTCGCGGATGTAGATCTCGCGCCCCGCCAGTTCCAGCGGCGTGTAGGGGCGCATCCCCTCCACCTTCTCGATGGTGTTCTCAAGGTAAAAGAGCGGCACGATCTGCACGATCCCGCCAATGGTCACGACCAGAAGGCTCAGTACCATGAGCAGCGTCGCGTTGGTCTCGATTGCCTTGTGTTTGTCAAGAAATGCCATTGTCCCGTCTCCTCATTCAGCCGGAACTGCGGAGTGCTGCGTAGCCCTTGCAGGCTGCGCGCGCACCGTCATCCAGAGATTGTAACACATGATCAATGCCCCGCTCAGGAACAGCAGACCGCCCAGCGCGCGCACCACATACATCGGGAACTTCGCGACGACCGTGTCGGCGAAGGCGTTCACGAGGAACCCGTTCGCATCCACTTCGCGCCACATCAGCCCCTCCATGATGCCGCTGACCCACATCGCGCTCGCGTAAAGGACGATCCCGATGGTCGCGAGCCAGAAGTGCCACGAGACGAGCTTCAGGCTGTAAAGCCCCTCGCGGTTCCAAAGCCGCGGCACGAGGAAGTAGAGGACGCCGAAGGTGATCATCCCGTTCCAGCCAAGCGCGCCGGAATGCACATGTCCGATGGTCCAGTCGGTGTAGTGGCTGAGGCTGTTCACCGCCTTGATCGACATCATCGGGCCTTCGAAGGTCGACATGCCGTAAAAGCCGATCGAGACCACCATCATCCGGATGATCGGATCGGTGCGAAGCTTGTCCCAGGCGCCCGACAGCGTCATGAGCCCGTTGATCATCCCGCCCCAGGACGGCATCCAGAGGATGACCGAGAACACCATGCCAAGGGTCGAGGCCCAGTCCGGTAGCGCGGTGAAATGCAGGTGATGCGGACCGGCCCAGATGTAAAGGAAGATCAGCGCCCAGAAGTGGATGATGCTGAGCTTGTAGGAATAGACCGGGCGTTCGGCCTGCTTCGGCACGAAGTAGTACATCATGCCAAGGAAACCCGCCGTCAGGAAGAAGCCCACGGCGTTGTGGCCGTACCACCACTGCACCATCGCATCCTGCACGCCGGAATAAAGCTGCACCTGTGCGGATCCGAAGATCGACACCGGGATCGCCGCGTTGTTCACGAGATGCAGCATCGCGACAGTCAGGATCATCGACAGAAGGAACCAGTTCGCCACGTAGATATGGGGCTCCTTCCGCTTGAAGAGCGTGCCCATGAAGGTGATGAGGAAAGCGACCCAGACCACCGTGATCAGGATGTCCACGTACCACACGGGTTCGGCGTATTCCTTGCCCTGGCTTGCACCCAGCACATAGCCGGTCGCGGCCAGCACGATCACCAGCTGCCAGCCCCAGAAGACGAACCAGCCAAGGTTGCCGCCAAAGAGCCGCGCCGCGCTGGTGCGCTGGACGATGTAGAACGAACTCATGATCAGCGCGTTGCCGCCAAAGGCGAAGATCACCGCGCTGGTGTGCAGCGGACGCAGGCGGCCGAAGTTGTCGTAGCCCTGCAGCCATTCGAAGTTCAGCTGCGGAAAGGCGAGTTGCGTGGCGATGACCACGCCGACCAGAAAGCCGACAACCCCCCAGAAGGCGGTTGCGATCGCCCCGGCCCTGACCACCCCGTCCATGTATTCGTTCGGATTGTGCGGGTTTGGTTCGCCCACCCGCCGCAGAACCCACAGAAATGCCAGACCCGCCGCCAGCATCACCGTGATCGCATTCACCATATAGGCCAGGTCACGCGCGTAATTCGCAGCGATCGCCGCACAAAGTGCGATCAGGCCAAGAACGGCCAGTTTCACATAATCCCACATCTTGCGTCCCTTCGTCAGTGCCGCTCCCCACCGCAGCCCGCAGCCCGATTGTGCCCGGGCGGGCTGATCAGTCCTGCGACTTCTGAGCGGTCCGACTGCAAGACGCCTTGATCTGCATCAACTTCGGCCTTCCATCCTTGACCTCCATCAAGGTGAGCGGCCAAATCGGGCGGTACTGTGCATCAATGTTCATCGAAGGAGCACGAGGATGGCATACAAAACGATTCTGACGGTCGCCGCGTCCACCGATGCCGCGAATACCGCGATTCCCGCCGCAGCGCAGATCGCGCTCAAGGCGGACGGGCATCTCGATGTGCTTGCGCTGGGCGTCGACCGGACCCAGATCGGATATTCCTATGTCGGCTCCGGTGCGGTGATCATCGCCGCGGCGACCGAGCGGGCGCAGGAAGAGGCGCATCTTGTGGGCAAGGCGGCGACGACCGCGCTGCAGGCGCAAACGCAGGCCCTGCGCTCCACGCTGGAGACGGCGGTGTCGCAGATCGGGGCGCTGAGCGAGATCGTGGGCTCGCGCGCCCGCTATGCCGATCTGGTGGTGCTGCGAAAACCCTATGGCGAGGGACGCACCATGATGACGAGGCGATACTGGAGGCGGCGCTTTTCGACGGAATGGCGCCTGTCCTCGTCGTGCCCGACGGCGGGCTGAAGACCGCCGAGCCGCGGCGCATCGTGGTGGCCTGGAACCAGAGCCGCGAGGCGATGACCGCCGTGCGCCGCGCGCTGCCGTTTCTCAAACGGGCCGAACTGGTCGACATCGCGGTGATCGACCCGCCGACACATGGGCCGGAGCGGTCGGATCCCGGCGGGCTTCTCTGCCAGATGCTGGTGCGTCATGGGGTGAAGGCCGATGTCACGGTTCTGGCAAAGACCTTGCCGCGCGTGTCCGAGATGCTGCTGCGTCACGGAATGGACAGCGATGCCGATCTTCTGGTGATGGGAGCTTACGGCCATTCGCGGTTCCGCGAGGCGATTCTCGGCGGCGCCACCCGCGACCTTCTGGCCGAGGGAGGGCTGCCGGTCCTGATGGCGCATTGAAGCGCCCATCCCGGTAGCGGGCACGCGCTACCGGGAGGGCTCATGCAACGGTCGGCACGCGGGACGGAGCGGACTTTGCGCGTGCCACGGCCAAAGTAAGCTTTTGATGTGACGGGCTGCCACCATATCGACTTCGGGAGTCGAGAAACCGAAAGAAGCGACCATGTTCCGATGAGCATCGGTCCCAAGAAACTGCGAAAGAACAGCATCAACATCATTCAGCAGGTCTGCGTCGTTCAAACCAAACGCGAATGACCCGAACGCAGGAGGTTTTTCTGAATCTGGCACAAGGATCAGTTCCAGCCCCCATTCCGGGTTCTGCTCGATAAAGCCGCCATGCGCTCGACTAACGCTGGCATAAGCGTCGGCCATGCCTTCGCGAACAGCTCGTGCGGCTTCGGTGTATGTTTCGAAAATCATGATGCGGTCTGCACTGACGCCAAATTCAACTGCCGAGCGATGCTGAAACTGGTCGCGGATAACCGCTAGTCGGACGTCAGAATTTTCGGCAACGGATTGATAGCCGCTCAAACCCAACGGATTACCGCTAGCCACCAGTAGCCCGTCGGGCAGCGCCCAGATCGGGCGGCTGAACAATGCATTCTTTCTGCGTTCATCCGTTCCAAAAAGACCGGTCGTCATGCGCCAACGGCCATCGCCAAGACCGTGTAAAAGTTCGGCAAATTCCGTCTCAACCGGCTCAAAGCCCGCAAAGCCAATTTCCACAAATACATGCCGGGCGAGCTCCACATCGCAACCCGTGACGCGGCCTGTCGCATCGAGGTAGTTGAACGGCGGTTCGATTAGATAGGCAAACTTCATGGGTCATCCTCTTTGGTGTCCGGGCCATAGCTGGCGATCTTGATGGTGAGGATACTTTCGCATTTTTCGAGCGTTGCTCGTTTGGACTTCAGCGTTTCCGCGTGATCCAACAAGATTTGGCGACGATCTTCGATACCGGCATCGCCTGCTTTTGCAAGCGTTGTGAACCGACGCATTTGCTTGAGTGACATGCCGGTTTCGCGCAGCCAGTAGAGCAGAGTCAGCCAGTCGATCAAACGAGGTGTGAACCGACGATGGCCATCGGTGCCACGCTCGATCTCCGGCAGCATTCCCGACTTCTCATAAAATCTTATGGTATGTGCGGATAGCCCAGAGGCTTCCGACGCTTCAGCTATTCTCATCTTTGCAAGTGTTCCTCTGACCTTTGGGTAGCGGGTTAGAGTAACTCTAAGTCAATGGCGATCTTTGAGATGCTGACCTTCATGCATCGCGCAGCATTGGTCAAAGTGGGCTCTCCTCCGCCTTCGCCTTTCGCGTTTTTCGCGCCCCGTGCGGCGACTTCATCAGCGCGCCAGCGGCCCGAAGCTGCGCTGCCCGGGTCTTCGGGAAAGCCTGCCGTCGGCGAGAACATCCGCGCTTGGTCGCCGCAATCCTCGCCCGGTCAGGACAGCATGCCGCCATCGGCATCGTCGCCCGCCTCTTCCAGAAGCCGGTCCATATCGGGAATGCCGACGTGGCGCTTCCCCTCCAGCGTGATCACCCCGTCCCGTTTCAGTGCCGAAACCTGGCGGCTCACCGTCTCCAGCGTCAGGCCGAGATAATCCGCCATCTCCTCGCGCGTCAGGGGCAGATCGACGGTGATCGGGGTCTGATCGTGCCGGAGCTGAAGGGCCCTGTCGCGCCGCGCAATGATGGCGATCAGCGAGGCGATCTTCTCCGCGCGGTTTTCCGGCCAAGCAGCAGCATCCATTCCCGCGCCGCGTCAAGTTCGTCCAGCGTCATTTCCAGCAGACGCTGGGCCACATGCGGCGTCTTCAGCATCATCTCTTCGAAGGGTTTGCTGCGAAAGCAGCACATCAGCACATCGGTGGTCGCGGTGACGTCATAAGCGGCGACCGCCCTTCCGGGGCGCCCGACGAAATCGGATGGCAGCAATAGCCCGACCATCTGCCGGCGCCCGTCCTCCATCGTCTGGGTCAGCGTTGCAATGCCGGTAACGACAGAGGCCACGAAATCCATCCGGTCGCCGGACCAGATGATCGTCTGGCCGGACTGATAGCTGCGATAATACTTGATCTTCTCCAGCTGGACGAGTTCGTCATCATCGCATCTCGCGCAGACCGCGCGGTGACGGATCGGACAATCTCCGCACTGCACATGCATCGAGAGATCCTGCATGCTGATCCCTTTCGTTTGATCTGGGTCAAGGTCAAGACCGGGGCTCTGGATAACCTAGCGGTATGACACTGGACCCGCAACTCACCCGGCTCGGGCTTTTTGACGCCCGCGTGCCGCGATACACCTCTTACCCCACGGCGCCGCACTTCGGCACGTCAGTAGGGGCAGGGGAATTCACGCAATGGATCGAGGAGATCCCCGAGGGATCGGCGATCTCGCTTTACCTGCATGTGCCGTTCTGCCGCAGGCTTTGCTGGTTCTGCGCCTGCCGCACGCAGGGCACATCAACGGACGATCCGGTGATCGCCTATGTCGAGACGCTGAAATCCGAGATTGCGCTGTTGCGACGCCATCTGCCTGCCGGGGTCAGCCTGAGCCGCCTGCATTGGGGCGGAGGCACGCCGACACTGATCCCCGCACCGCTGATCCGCGATCTGGCCGCGACGATCTTCACCGCCATTCCGATGGCCGAGGAGGGCGAGTTCTCGGTCGAGATCGACCCGAACGAGATCGACGATGACCGTCTCGACGCATTGGCCGAGGCCGGGATGAGCCGTGCCTCGATCGGGGTGCAGGATTTCGACGCGGATATCCAGAAAACCATCGGGCGCGAGCAAAGCTATGCGCTGACCCGGGATGTGGCCGCGAAGATCAGGGACCGCGGCGTTCGCAGCCTGAATGCCGATATCCTTTACGGGCTGCCGCATCAAACCGGCCCGCGGATCGCAAGTTCCGTGCAGAAGCTGCTGACGCTCTCGCCGGATCGGGTGGCGCTTTATGGCTATGCGCATGTGCCGTGGATGAGCCGCCGTCAGCAGATGATCCCGTCGGATGCGATTCCCACTCCGCAGGAACGGCTGGCGCTTTTTGAAACGGCGCGGCAGCTTTTCACCTGGGACGATTATGCCGAGATCGGCATCGATCATTTCGCCCGGCCCGCCGACAGCATGGCCAAGGCGCAACTGAGCGGAAGGCTGCGGCGGAACTTCCAGGGCTATACCGATGATGCCGCTCCGGTCCTGATCGGGCTTGGCGCGTCGTCGATATCGCGCTTTCCGCAAGGTTTTGCACAGAATGCCTCGGGAACGGCGGATCACACGCGGGCCATTCGCGACGGGCGGTTCTCGACCCACCGCGGCCATCGGTTCAGCGGCGAGGACAGGCTTCGCGCCCGGATCATCGAGGCGCTGATGTGCGACTTCGTGGTGAAGCGAACCGAGCTTCTGCAGGAGTTCGATGTGACACCGGCGCGGATCGATGCGCTGTTCGCCGTCGCCGCCGAGACCTTCGGCGACATGGTCCGGGTGACTGCGGAGGCCCTGGCGATTCCGGCCCGCGCCCGCCCGCTGACCCGCATGATCGCGCGTGCCTTCGACGGATATGATCAGACGAAGGCAAAGCATTCCTCGGCCATCTGACAGGCGCTCAGGACTGCGCCTCCTCCGGGGGGCGAAGACCTTCGACCAGCGCCACCATCTGCGGCAGGCAGATCGTTCGCAGATCATACCGGCTGCGGATGGTTTCCCGCGCCGCCTGGCGAAGAGGCAGAAAGCGCTCCGGCTCTGCCAGCGCGGCCGTGAGCGTGGCGGACCAGCCGGGCACGTCGAAGAAGTCGACCAGACAGCCGTTCCGGCCATCCTCGATCACCTCTTCCACCGGCGCGGTCCTTGACCCGATCACCAGCGCACCCGCCGCCATCGCCTCCAGCATCGACCAGCTGAGAACGAAGGGATAGGTCAGGTAGGCATGCGCCCTGCTGACCTGCATCAGCGAGACGAAGTCGGGGTAAGGCACCTTGCCGAGGAAATGCACGCGTGACGGATCGATCCGGTCCTGAACCTCGGCAAGGCAGATGTCTTTCCAGCTGCGGCCATCCTTGGGGGCCGCGCCATAGCTGACCTCGTTGCCGCCGACGATCACCACCCGGGCATCGGGCCGCGCGGCCATCACCTCCGGCAGGGCCCGCATGAAGATATGATAGCCGCGGTAGGGTTCGAGATTGCGGTTCACGAAGGTCAGCACCTCGTCACCCGGCACAAGCACCGTCCCATCCGGCAAGGTGAAGCGCGCGGAGGGATCGGGCTTCAGCCGGTCGCAATCCACACCGTCGAAGATGACGTCGATCATCTTGCGCAGCACCGGCGGATGCGTGCTTGCCTGCCATTCGGTCGGCGTGACGGCATGGTCGGCATGCAGCAGCGCCTGGCCAAGATAGGCGGCACGGCCCTGCGCGATCATCACCTGATCAAAGGTCGCCGGACTGAACTCCGGGTCGAAACCCACGTCCGCCTGACGGCCGCGGTAGTAGAATTCGGCATAGACCAGAAGTTTCGCCTCTGGCCAGACCTCTTTCAGGAACAGCGTCTCACCCCACCCGGAATGCCCGATGATCACATCGGGCACATATCCTTCGCGTTCACGAAGCGCCTTTGCCGCCGGCGACGAGAACGCCGCGATCGCTCATCACCGTGTAATTGCGGCCAAGCCGGGTCAGCGCCGGATCAACCTTTTCCGGGGTGAAGTTGTAGCGCACCACCGGCAGCGTGATTTCGTTGGCGTTCTTTGCATCGGTCAGCACCCGGCACTGGTGCCCCCGGTGACGCATCTCTGCGGCCAGATGCACGAACTGGCCCGGGAAGTTCTGGTGGAGAAAGAGAAGCTTCACATCAAGGTCCGAAGGCCGCCGTCATCAGCGCTCTGGTATAATCGGATTCCGGCCGGGTGAACACAGCTGCGCAATCGCCCGCCTCGACGACATCGCCCGCCCGCATCACCATCACCTTGTGCGCCATGGCGCGGATCACCCGCAGGTCATGACTGATGAAGATATATGCCAGCCCCCATTTCTTCTGCAATTCGCGCAGAAGTTCCACGATCTGGACCTGCACCGTCATGTCCAGCGCACTGGTCGGCTCATCAAGCACGACAAGCTTCGGCCGCAGGATCATGGCGCGGGCGATGGCGATCCTCTGGCGCTGACCGCCCGAGAATTCGTGCGGATAGCGTGCCATCGCGGCAGGGTCGAGACCGACCTCGCGCATGATCGCGGCCACCATCTCTGTCCGGTCGCGCCCCGGCTCCAGCCCGTGAACGCCAAGCCCCTCGGCGATGATCTGCTCGGCGGTCATCCGCGGCGACAGGCTGCCGAACGGGTCTTGAAAGACCACCTGCATCTCGCGGCGGAGCGCGCGAAGGCCTGCACCTTTCTTGCCGCGAAGATCCTGGCCCAGAAACACCACCGGCCCCTCGCTGGCGATCAGCCGCATGATGGCAAGGGCAAGCGTGGTCTTGCCCGAGCCGCTTTCGCCGACGATGCCCAGCGTCTCTCCCGCGCGGACGGTGAGCGTGGCATCGTTGACCGCCTTCACATATCCGCTGACCTTGCGCAGCAGACCCTTGAAGATCGGGAACCAGACGCGAAGGTTTTCGGTGCGCACGACCTCCTCTGCATTGGCGGCAACGGGGTCGGGCGTGCCGCTTTGCTCGGCGGCCAGCAGTTTGCGGGTGTAGGGATGGGAGGGCGCGTCGAAGATCCGCGCCGTTGGCCCCTGTTCCACGATCTCGCCGCCCTGCATGACGCAGACCCGGTCGGCAATGCGGCGGACAATGCCGAGATCATGGGTGATGAACAGCAGGCTCAGCCCTTCGATCCGCTTCAGATCGGCCAGCAGATCGAGGATCTGGGCCTGAATGGTGACATCAAGCGCCGTCGTCGGCTCGTCGGCGATCAACAGCTCCGGATTGTTGGCCAGCGCCATCGCAATCATCACCCGCTGGCGCTGGCCACCCGAAAGCTGGTGCGGATAGGCGCCAAGGCGGCTTTCGGCGTCGCGGATGCCGACCTTGCCCAGCAATTCCAGAACCCGGCTGCGGGCGGCCTTCCCCGTCAGCCCCTGATGCAGGGCAAGGCTCTCGGCCATCTGCTTTTCAATCGTGTGCAGCGGGTTGAGGCTTGTCATCGGCTCCTGGAAGATAAAGCTGATGTCATTGCCCCGGATGTGCCGCAGATCGGCCTCGCCGGCACCGATCATTTCCGTGCCGTTGTAGCGGGCGGAACCGGTGATTTCGGCACTGTCGGGCAGAAGGCCGACGGTGGAAAGCGCGGTCACCGATTTCCCCGACCCGCTTTCGCCGACAAGCGCCACCGTCTCGCCCTTGGCGACGCTGAAAGACACGCGCTTCACCGCCTCGATCACCCGTCCGTCCTGCCGGAAGCGGATGGTAAGGTCTTTCACGTCAAGCACGGTCATCGGAAGGTCTTTCGCGGATCGAAGGCATCCCGGATCCCCTCGAAGATGAAGACCAGCAAGCTGAGCATCACGGCAAAGGTGAAAAACGCCGTCCAGGCCAGCCAGGGGGCCTGAAGATTGCCCTGCGCCTGGCGCGACAACTGGCCAAGGGAAGGCGCGCTGGAGGGAAGCCCGAACCCGAGGTAATCCAGCATGGCGAGAGAGCCGATGGTGCCCGTGATGATGAACGGCAGCATGGTCAGCGTCGCCACCATCGCATTTGGCAGCATGTGGCGGAACATGATCTGGATATCGCCGACCCCAAGCGCCCGCGCGGCGCGGACATATTCGAAGTTCCGCGCGCGGAGGAATTCGGCCCGCACCACGCCGACAAGGCTCGTCCAGCCGAAGATGACCATCAGGATCACCAGCAACAGAACGCTTTTTTCCCAGAACGCCGTCACGATGATGATCACGTAAAGCGACGGCATCGAACCCCAAAGCTCGATCACGCGCTGGAAGATCAGGTCGGTGAGGCCGCCGAAATAGCCTTGCACCGCGCCCGCGATGATTCCGATGATCGACGTCAGCAGCGTGACGACAAGCGCGAAGCTCACCGAAAGGCGAAAGCCATAGATCACCCGGGCAAGAATGTCGCGCGAGGTATCGTCGGTGCCCAGCCAGTTCTGGCGGCTTGGCGGGCCCGGTGCGACCCCGCCGGTATCGACAATGGTGTCAAAGCGGTAGGGGATGATCGGAGCGATGATCCATCCCGCATTCACCGGCTCTCCAAGCGCGGTGTCTTTCTCGGTGACTTCGGCCAGGATCCCCTCGGGGTCGTCCCAGCAATCAAGCGACCCGGCCGATGCGATCAGACATTGCACCTCGACCGCGCTGTACTTCGCTTCGGTTCGCAGATCGCCGCCGAAGGTCTGCTCGGAATAGAATTTCAGGAAGGGCGTGTAGTATTCGCCATTGTACTTGACCAGCAGGGGCCGGTCATTGGCGATCAGTTCAGCGCAAAGCGTGATCCCGTAGAGCAGCAGGAAAATCCACAGCGACCAGTAGGCACGGCGGTTTGCCTTGAAATTCCGCCAGCGGCGCTGGTTGAGAGGCGAGAGCCGCATCGCCTAGCCCCGGCTTTCGAAATCGATCCGCGGATCGACGAAGACATACATGAGGTCCGACAGGATGCCGACGATCAGGCCGATCAGGCCGAAGGCGAAGAGCGTGCCGAAGATGATCGGATAGTCGCGATCCAGCGCCGCGCTGTAGCCAAGCATTCCCAGACCGTCGAGCGAGAAGATCAGCTCGATGATCAGCGACGACCCGAAAAAGACCGACAGGAACAGCCCTGGAAATCCCGCGATGACGATCAGCATGGCATTGCGGAAGACATGGCCGTAAAGCACCCGCCGCTCTGACAGGCCCTTGGCGCGGGCGGTCATCACATATTGCTTCTTGATCTCGTCAAGGAAGCTGTTCTTCGTCAGAAGCGTCAGCGTCGCGAAGGATCCGATCAGCTGCGCGGTGACCGGCAGCACGATGTGCCACAGGTAATCGGTGATCTTGCCGATCAGGGAGAGATCGCTCCAGTTCGACGAGGTGAGGCCACGCAGCGGAAACCACTGGAAATAGGATCCACCGGCAAAGACCACCATCAGAAGGATGGCGAACAGGAATCCTGGGATCGCATAGGCCGCGATGATGAAGCCGCTGGTCCAGGTATCGAAGCGCGATCCGTCGCGCACCGCCTTGCGGATGCCCAGCGGGATCGAGATCAGATAGGCGATCAGCGTCGACCAAAGGCCAAGCGTGATCGACACGGGCATCTTCTCCAGCACCAGATCGACCACGGGTTTCGATTTGAAATAGCTGTTGCCGAAATCGAACCGGATGTATTTCCCCATCATGATGAAGAACCGCTCGACAGCGGGGATCGCCTCCTTGCGGCACTCCTCGGACTTGAGCGAGGGCGTGCCGGTGAAGCCCTCCTCGCAGATGATGCGGGCGAAGCCGAACTGAACCTCAAGCCTCGCCAGAAATTCCGGCGGCAGGCCGCGCGCGCCCACATAGGCGCTGTCAGTCTCCTGAACGCCGCCCCCATCGGTGCCCGCAAGGTTCTGAAGCGAATCCGCCTCTCCCTCCAGCCGGGCGCGGATCTGGTCGATCGGGCCCCCGGGGACAAACTGGGTCAGCGCAAAGTTGATGATCATCACGCCAAGCAGCGTGGGGATCACCAACAACAAGCGGCGGAGGATATAGGCGCCCAAAGTCCCTGCCCGTTCCGTGTTATTTCAGCGCGCCCTTGGCTTTCAGCGCGTCTGCCTTTTCCGCGTTGTACCACCAGATCGACAGCTCGCCCAGAGCATAGGGCGGCAAGGTTTCGGGATGTTCGTACATGTTGTAATAGGCGACCCAGTTGTCCTTCTTGTAGTAGCGCGGCACCCAGATCATCTGCGACCGCAGGACGCGATCCATTGCACGGATCACGGCATCAAGCTCTTCCCGGCTGCTGGCGGCATCCGTCAGCTTCAGAAGCTTGTCCACCGCGGGATCGGCATAGCCCATGCGGTTGCGGCTGGAATTGTCCTTGGTTACCGATGACCATGCCTGCTCAAGACCGACAAGTCCCTCCGGCCCGCCGTTCACAACCACTGTCGGAAGCGCATCGAAATCGAAATTGGGCGGGCTTGCGCGTTCCTGAAGCTGTGCATCGTCGATGATGTCGAAGCTGGCATCCACCCCGAGGGCACGCAGGTTTTCGACATAGGCATTGGTCACCGGCAACAGATCGGCGCGGGAATGCACCATTGCGAACCGAAGCATCTGGCCCTTGTCGTTGCGGCGCATGCCGTCGTCGCCGACGGTCCAGCCCGCCTCATCCAGCAGGGCAGAGGCCGTGCGCAGGTTGCGCCGGTCCAGTGCCCTGTCCTCGGACGACACCGGCGCCATGGCGACCTCGTCCGTCAGGATGCTGGCGGGAAGCAGGCCCTCATCGACCAGCGGCTGCAACAGCGCGACTTCCGCCGGTGTCGGCACCCCGGAGGCCGCCATGTCCGAATTCTCCCAGATCGAGTTGACCCGTGTGAACAAACCGTAGAAGAGCGACTTGTTCGACCATTCGAAGTTGAACATCAGGCCAATTGCCTCACGCACCCGCGGATCCTGGAACTGCGCGCGCCGGAGGTTGAAGATGAAGGATTGTCCCCCGGCAATGTTACCCGACGGGATCACGTCCTTGACGATATCCCCCGCTTTCACGGCCGGAAACTCATAATCATTGGCCCAGCGTCTTGGCAGGCTTTCATTGCGGAAGGTGTAGACGCCCGCCTTGAAGCCCTCCATCGCGGCGTTGTCGTCGCCGAAATATTCGATACGGATGCGGTCGAAATTGTTCTGCCCGACGTTCAGCGGGTGATCTTCGCCCCAGTAATCCTCATCCCGCTTGTAGATGATCTGCTGACCGGGCTTGAAGCTTTCAAGCACATAGGCCCCTGTGCCAAGGAAAGGCTCCAGGCTCGACTTCTCCAGATCGCGGTTGTTCGCCTCGTAATGCGCCTTGGAAAAGACGATCGTGCCACCGGCTTGCGCGGGCATGTCCCGAAAAGGCGTTCCGGGCGTGAACGTGAATTTGATGCGATGAGGGTCGAGGATTTCGACCGACTGGAACTTGCCGCCCGCCACGCTGCGATATTCCGGGATACCCTTTTCGAGGAAAAGGTTATGGCTGAACAGCACGTCTTCGGCCGTGAACGGGCTTCCGTCCGAAAAGGTCACATCTTTCCTTAGGTTGAAGATCACCCAGGACCGGTCCTCGGGATATTCCATCGTCTCGCAAAGCAGGCAGTAGGCAGCGCTGATATCGTCCAGCGTCCCGGACAGGATGGATTCGTAGAAGATCGAGGACAGCGCGCCTGCATTGCCTGCGATGGCATAGGGATTGAAACTGTCGAAACTGCCCGGCGCCCACTCGCTGATCTCGCCGCCTTTCGGGGCATCGGGGTTGACGTAGGGCAGATGCGTGAAATCGGCGGGCAGCGCAAGGTCGCCGAAGGTCGAGATGCCGTGCGAGGTTATGACGGTTTCGGCCCGGGCTGCCGCCCCGAAACCGGCCAGCGCAAGGACCAGAAAACCCGCACCAAGACCCTGCGCAACGCGTCTGCCGAACGCGTCCATTGTGTTCACCGCCACATTCACCTGGTGCAATCCCCGCATTCCGACCCCTCCGCCAACTACGACCATCCCCATTCATTCATGCTAATGCAGCCTCTGTCGAGAACAAGGCGCGATTGCGTGAGGAGGAGGTGAGCGAACCCCGACATGAAAGGCAAAAAGCCGCCCCGAAGGACGGCAGTTCGCACAATTCGCGCACTTTCAGGGAAGCGTCTGCAGATAGGCGATCACATTCGCCCGGTCTTCGGCCTTGGGCAGGCCCGCGAAGGCCATCTTGGTGCCGGGCATGTAGCCTTTCGGGCTTTCCAGGAAACCGTTCAGGTTTTCCGGCGTCCAGGCCTGGTCCTTCACCGCGACGATCGCTTCGGAATAGGCAAATCCGTCGACTGCGGCCTTCGCGCGGCCGACGACGCCGTTCAGATGCGGGCCGGTCGCGTCGCCGCCATCGATCTTGTGGCAGCTCTTGCATTTCGCGAAGACCTTTTCGCCCGCTGCAGGATCGGCCGAGGCCAGAAGCGTCGCGAAATCGGGGCCTGCCTCCTCTGCCTCGCCCGTAGCCTCTTCGGCGCCGGTCTCGATCACATAGGCCTGCGCCATTTCTTCCCCATGCTCACCATGGCCGCCGCCAACATGATAAAGGCTGGTTCCGGCCCAGCCTGCCAGCATGAACACGAGGAGCGAGCCGCAGATTGCGCCCACCGCTTTGGTCATCGTCATCGTGTCGAACATGGTGCACCTTCCCAAGGTCTTCTTCCGCGCGGTATCTATCCGCTTCCCACGCAAAGTTTCAAGGTGTAGACGCGCGACCATTCGCCCCTGTCCGCGGGAATTTTGAACGGAGATCTGTGCCGATGACCGGACGCATCGCGTTTCAGGGAGAGCCTGGCGCCTATTCGCACCAGGCCTGCCAGCAAGCCCGCCCGGATTTCGAGGCTGTCGCCTGCACCACTTTCGAGGATGTCGTCGATCTGACGCGGTCGGGTGAGGTTGATCTCGGCATGCTCGCAGTAGAGAATTCCACCTATGGCCGGGTGGCCGATGTTCACCGCCTGTTGCCAAGCGCGGGGCTGCATATCGTGGACGAGGCGTTCGTGCGCGTGCATGTCAACCTGCTGGGGGTGCCCGGCGCCCGGCTTGACGGAATCCGCGAAGCCCATGGTCACGTGGTGATCCTGCCGCAATGCGCCGGTTTTCTGAAAAGCCACGGCATCCGGGGCAAGGTCAGCTCTGACAACGCCCGCGCCGCGCGCGAAGTGGCAGAGGCGGGCGATCCGACCCGCGCCGCACTGGCGAGCGAGCTTGCAGCCAGGATCTACGGGCTGGATGTGATCGCGCGCCATATCGAGGATCAGAAGAACAACACCACCCGGTTTCTGGTGATGTCGCGCAGCCCCGATCATTCCCGCCGGTCGGACCGGATGATCACCACCTTCACCTTCCGGGTGCGCAACATTCCCGCCGCGCTTTACAAGGCGATGGGCGGTTTCGCGACCAATGGCGTCAACATGACCAAGCTGGAAAGCTACATGGTGGGCGGATCCTTCACCGCCACCGAATTCTACGCCGATATCGAAGGCCATCCCGAGGATGCCAATGTCGCGCTGGCGCTGGAGGAGTTGCGCTACTTCACCAGCCAGGTGAACATTCTTGGCGTCTATCCGGCAGATCGCGAGCGGGGCTGAGCGCCGCTGGCGGCGGGCATCCCGTCACCGGCGCTGCGTCCAGCCCGGTGGTCGGCGGTCAAAGAACGCGGCAATGCCCTCTGTGGCCTCGGCGCTTTCCCAGGTATCGGCAAGGGCGGTGACAGAAGCCGTGATCGCCGCTTCGGTCACCCGGCCCGACAACTGCCGCACCAGCGCCTTCGCGGCCGCAACCGCGCCGGGCGCGGCAGAGAGATAGGGCAGCGCCTCGTCCATCGCGGCCTCGTCCAGCGCTCCGGGGGGCGACGATACGCGCGACCAGCCCCAGATCGCGAGCCTCTTCCGCGCCAAAGATGCGCGACGACATGAAGACGCGCCGGGCATTGCCCTCGCCCATCCGTGCCAGGACATAGGGCCCGATGGTCGCCGGGATCAGTCCAAGCCGGGTTTCGGTCAGCCCGAATTTCGCGCCCTCGGCGGCAATGACCACGTCACAGACCGCGGCGAGGCCGACGCCGCCGCCGAAGGCCGCCCCGTGCACGGCGCCGATCAGCGGCTGGGGAAGCTCGTTCAGCGCCTTGAACATCAGCGCGAGTTTTCGGGCTTCGGCGATGCGGGTGTCCCTGTCGGCCACCATCTGCGCGCGCATCCAGTCCAGATCGCCCCCGGCGCAGAAAAGATCACCCGTCCCCGACAGCACGATCGCCCGCAGGTCGCGCCGCGCCGCCATCCGGGCCGCAAAATCGGCAAGTTCCGCGATCATGACCGCCGACAGCGCGTTGCGCTTTTCGGGCCGGTTCAGGCGAAGCTGAACGATGCCCCGGTCGTCGATCCTTTGATCCAGCGTCGTGTATCCGGTCATGCAGAACCTTTCAGGCTTTTGGCAAAGCAGCGGCAGCATCGATCCGCTCCAGCGACACTCCGGTCTCGTAACCCAGCGCGGAAAGTCGGCGCGCCACGCGTTCGGTCGCGACATTGCCCGCCGCACCGGGGGCATAGGGCAGCCGCCAAGACCGCCCACCGATGCGTCGAAGACCCGCAGGCCAAGGGCAAGGCTCGCCTCGATATTGTCCAGCGCGCGGCCGTCGGTATCGTGGAAATGACCGGCGAGCCGGGAGGCCGGAAGCTCTTGCAACACCGCGTCCAGCAAGGCGGTCACGCGTTCGGGCGTCGCGCGGCCAAGCGTATCGCCGAGGCTGATCTCGTGGCAGCCGATATCCCTGAGCGCGGCCACCACCGCAGCGACGGCCGCCGGGGATACCGCCCCGTCATAGGGGCAATCGGTCACGGTCGAGACATAGCCGCGCAGCGCGAGGCCATCGGCCCGCGCCGCAGCGGCCACCGGGCGAAAGCGGTCAAGGCTTTCGGCAATCGAGCAATTCAGATTGGCGCGGCTGAACCCTTCCGAGGCCGCCGCAAAGACCGCGACCTCGTCTGCCCCGGCGGCACGGGCCGCGGCATAGCCTTTCAGGTTGGGCGTCAGCACGGTGTATCGCAGCCCGTTCCGGCGGGGGATCCGGGCCATCACTTCGGCAGCATCCGAAAGTTGGGGCACCCATGCCGGGCTGACAAAGCTTGTCGCCTCGATCCGGGCAAATCCGCAATCGGCCAGCATCTCCACAAGCCGGATCTTGGCCTCTGACGGAATCGGGCGCGGTTCGTTCTGCAACCCGTCGCGCGGACCGACCTCGAAAATCTCGACCCGGTCAGCCATCGGGAAGCTCGTAGAATTCGCGGCTGTAGATACCGCTTTCACCATCCAGGCTTGCCGCGCGGCGCCATGCCGGGCGCGCCGCCATCCGGTTGCGATAGGCCAGCAGCGAGGGATAGGCATCCGGGCGGACAAAGCGAAACACCGCGTCAAGATTGAAGCCCAGCATGCAATCGGCGGCAGAGAAATCGGACAAGAGAGTCTCGCGGCCCTGAAGATGCGCCTCCAGCCCCTTCATCGTCATCTCCAGCCGCCTTGTTTCCAGCCGCATCAGGGGAACCGACCGCGCTTCGGCCGGACGAAGGAAGATATGTTGAAGGTTCAGCGACTGCACGATGTTCGCCTGCGTCTCGGCAAAGCCGATCCACGACAGGAAGGCCCCGCGTTCAGAGGTGCCCGGAAGCGGCGCAAGGCGCCCTTCGCGTTCGGTCAGATATTGCACGATCGCAGCGGATTCGAAGATCACCTGCCCGTCGATATCCAGCGCGGGAACCCGGCCCGCAGGCGATGTGGCGCGAAACGCCGCACTGCGCAGGCTGCCGTCGGTCAGTGAATACCGCAAGATCTCGGCCCGCAGGCCCAGTTCTTCCAGCAGCCAAAGCACCCGAAAGCTGCGCGATCCCGGAACGTGATGCAGACGCATCATGACAGCGGCTCCAGCCGGATCAGGGCGGCACCGGCCTCGATCTGGGTGCCGGGCGCAACGAGGACTTCGGCGATCACCCCGTCGCGCAAGGCCCGCAGCGTGTGCTCCATCTTCATCGCCTCAAGCGTGCAGAGCGGATCGCCGGTACCAACACTCTGCCCGGCCGCGACCTGAACCGATTTCACCAGCCCCGGCATGGGCGACAGGGTCAGATCGCTGCCCGTCACTGCGCCTTCCCGGTGGTGAAGGGGATCATGCCGGGCAAAGCTCGCGACATGTCCCGGGGCGAAGACATGGATGCCATCCGCCTCGATCAGCGGCAGGGGCGGGTGGCCGTCGATCGACCAGCCCTGCGGATGCCGGATTGCGGTCAGGGCCCGTCCATCGATCTCGATCCGCGCGGTATCCGGCCCGTCCAGCGACAGGGTCGCGGCGATCGTGGCCCCGGCCTGATCCAGCGCGATCCGGTGCCGGAGCGGGGACCAGAGGGCAAAGCCCGCGAGCGGCCCAACGGGCAGGGCGGCGGCGTGAAGAAGCGCGGCTGCCGCCATGATCCGGTCCCGGTCAGGATCGTCTGGCGGGGCAAGCAGGGTGTCAAGATCGCGGGCGATGAGGCCGGTGTCGACCTCCCCCCGCGCAACGCCCGGATGGCGGACAAGCCGCCCGAGAAAGCCAAGATTGCTGACCGTCCCCGCCACGCGCGTCTCGTCCAGCGCCCGGGCAAGACGGGAAAGCGCGATGCCGCGCGTCGGCCCATGCGCGATGATCTTGGCGATCATCGGGTCGTACCAGGGGCTGATCGCATCGCCCGACCCCACGCCGGTATCGGCCCGCACCCCCTCCGGGAAGGCCAGATGGGCGATGCGGCCGGTTGCGGGCAGGAAGCCCGCCGCCACATCCTCGGCGTAAAGACGGGCTTCGACGGCATGGCCCGAACACGTGATCTCGGCCTGCAAAAGCGGCAGCGGCGCCCCCGCGGCGCCCCGAAGCTGCCATTCCACAAGGTCGATGCCGGTGATCGCCTCGGTCACCGGATGTTCGACCTGCAGGCGGGTGTTCATCTCCATGAACCAGAACCGGTCGGGGCGAAGACCCTCGGCGGTGTCGACAATGAACTCCACCGTTCCCGCCCCCGAATAGCCGATGGCGGTGCCCGCCCGCACCGCTGCTGCCGCCATGGCATCGCGCATCTCGGGGGTCATGCCCGGGGCCGGCGCCTCTTCAATCACCTTCTGGTGTCGGCGTTGCAGCGAACAGTCGCGTTCATGAAGATGCACGACCCGGCTTCCGTCACCAAAGATCTGCACCTCGATGTGGCGCGGTCTGACGACATATTTCTCGATCAGGACGGCGGGGTTGCCGAACGCTGTCTGCGCCTCGCCCTGCGCGCTTTGCAAGGCATCGGCGAAATCACCTGCCCGCTCGACCAGCCGCATCCCCTTGCCGCCGCCGCCCGCCACGGCCTTGATGAGGACGGGATAGCCGATCCGCCCTGCCTCGTCCAGAAGGGTGGCGGGATCCTGATCGGCGCCGTGATAGCCTGGCACCACCGGAACGCCCGCCTCGACCATCAGCCGTTTCGCGGCATCCTTCAGGCCCATCGCGCGGATGGCACGCGCCGACGGTCCGATGAAGACAAGCCCGCCCTTCTCGACCGCTGTGACGAAATCGGGGTTCTCGCTCAGAAAGCCATAGCCCGGATGGATCGCCTCTGCGCCGGTGGACCGCGCCGCTGCGATGATCCGGTCGCCGTTCAGATAACTCTGCCGGGGCGCGGCCCCGCCGATATGCACCGCCTCATCCGCCATGCCCACATGCAGCGCCCCCGCATCGGCATCCGAGTAGACGGCGACGGTCGCCACCCCCAGCCGCCGTGCGGTCCTGATGATGCGGCAGGCGATTTCGCCCCGGTTGGCGATGAGTATCTTGCGAAACATCGGCGGCGATCCTGCGGCGGAAAGGTCGGTCGGGCTCATGGGTTGCTGCATGCCGCGTCACATCCGGAAAACGCCGAACCGCGTGGGTTCGATGGGCGCATTGAGGCTGGCCGACAGGGAAAGCGCCAGAACCTCGCGCGATCGCCGCGCGTCGATGATGCCGTCATCCCAAAGCCGCGCCGAGGCATAAAGCGGATGGGACTGTTCGTCGAACATCCGGATCGTCGGTTGCTTGAACGCCTGCTCTTCTTCCATCGACCAGCTGCCCCCCGCGCGTTCGATGCCATCGCGCCGGACGCTGGCCAGCACGCCAGCCGCCTGATCGCCGCCCATCACCGAAATCCGGGAATTCGGCCAGGTCCACAGGAACCGGGGCGCGTAGGCCCGGCCCGCCATGCCGTAATTCCCTGCCCCGAACGAGCCGCCGACGATCATCGTGATCTTCGGCACCGAAGTCGTCGCGACGGCCGTCACCATCTTTGCGCCGTGGCGCGCGATCCCTTCATTCTCGTATTTGCGGCCGACCATGAAGCCGGTGATGTTCTGCAGGAAGACAAGCGGAATGCCGCGCTGGCTGCAGAGTTCGACGAAATGGGCCCCCTTCTGGGCGCTTTCGCTGAAGAGAACCCCGTTGTTCGCGACAATCCCCACCGGAATCCCCGTCACATGGGCAAACCCCGTCACCAGCGTCTCGCCATAGCGGGCCTTGAATTCGTCCAGGCGCGAGCCATCGACGATGCGCGCGATGACCTCGCGGATGTCATAGGGTGTCCGCGGATCCGCGGGGATGATGCCGGGGATGTCTTCCGCGTCATAGGCCGGGTCTTCGGATGCCTGACGCAGCACGGTTTCCGGCGACCGGCGGTTCAGCGAGGCCACCGCGCGGCGGGCGAGGGCCAGCGCATGGGCATCGTCCTCGGCCAGATAATCGGCGACACCGGACAGCCGGGTATGCACGTCGCCGCCGCCCAGATCCTCGGCACTGACAATCTCGCCCGTCGCGGCCTTGACGAGTGGCGGCCCCGCCAGAAAGATCGTCCCATGACCCTGCACGATGATCGAGACATCCGACATCGCGGGCACATAGGCGCCACCGGCGGTGCAGGAGCCCATGACAACGGCGATCTGCGCAATGCCCCTGGCCGACATCCGCGCCTGATTGTAGAAGATGCGCCCGAAATGATCGCGGTCCGGAAAGACCTCGTCCTGACGGGGCAGGTTCGCACCGCCGCTGTCGACAAGATAGATGCAGGGCAGCGCGCATTGCTCGGCGATCTCTTGCGCGCGCAGATGTTTTTTCACCGTCATCGGATAATAGGTGCCGCCCTTTACCGTCGCATCATTGGCGACGACCATGACATCCTGCCCATGGATGCGGCCCACACCGGCGATCAGGCCGGCCGCGGGCGCATCGCCGCCGTACATGCCATGCGCCGCCGTGGCACCGATTTCCAGAAAGGGCGCGCCGGGGTCCAGCAACGCGGCCACCCGTTCGCGC
>JAAURK010000140.1 GCA_012032275.1 Tabrizicola sp. | reverse complement strand
GCGTAGCCGACGATGATCGAGGTCAGCAGCACGAACTTCGACATGTTCTCGAAGTGGTAGTCGGTGATGTACTCCTCGAGCCCGAAGATCCGGCGCACCGGGATCATCATCGTCAGCACCATCGCGAAGCCCGAGAAGATCGCGCCGCGACGAAGTAGGGCCCGAAGATGGTCGCGTGCCAGCGCAATCGGCTCCGGCCCGGCAAAGAGCGCCGCGACAAGGCGACCGTCGTCATGGAAGGCGATCCGCGCTGTGCCCCTGGCCCTGTCCAGCACCGTCGCGGCGGGCGTTCCGGGCAGGGCGAACAGCTGTCGGGCATAGCCGACCCAGTCATCCGGCGCATCGCGCCCGGCAAGGTCGATGCGCCATCCCCGCTCGACCCGCGACCGCGCCCAGTATTCCGCAACGGGATGCAGTCCACCGGTCGTGATCGCAAAGCCGTGCCAGCCGGCGGCGAAGCGGGCAACCGCCACCGCCGCCGCCTTGCTTTCCGGCTGACCGGAGATCGGATCGACGATCCCTGGCACCAGAACGTCGACACGCCCGGCAGAGGCGGTCTCTCCCGTCCAGTGCATGGGGGCAAAGACCTGCCCGGGCGGCATGACGTCACTGATCAGAACCCGCAGGATCGCCCGGCCAAGGGGGTTGGAGACCTCCGCCAGATCGGCAGCCTTGAGGCCGAGCCGTCTGGCATCAGCGAGGCTGATCTCCAGATAAGGCTCCCCCAGATGACGATTGAGCCGGGCAGACCGGGCCGTGCGCGTCATCGTGTGCCATTGGTCGCGGATGCGGCCGGTGTTGAGACGGAACGGCAAGTCCGCAGACAAGGCCTGCGGCAGCCGAGGAGAGATCGGGATCATCCGCGCTTTGCCGTCCGGCCGATGGAACAGGCCGGTGCCGAAGAAGCGCCCGCCGCGCTTGCGGGGATTGGCGGGCCAGGTGAAGGGAGCCAGCGTGGCATAAGCTTCCGCGGTGATCGCCGCATGGTCGGAGATGTCGAAATCACTGCCGAGCGCGCCCGCGACGCCGGAAAGTGCGGCGTGTTCGCGGAAGATCGACGCCGTGTCGGGCCAGCCGAAAGCCCCGGCCCAGCCCATGCGCTGCGCCATCCCGGCAAGATGCTGCCAGTCGGGGCGCGCCTCGCCCGGTGCCGTCAGGAATGCCCGCTGGCGGCTGATGGTGCGATCCGAATTGGTGACGGTGCCGTCCTTCTCGCCCCAGGCCGTCGCGGGCAGCAGGACATGGGCAAGCCGCGCCGTATCCGTCCCGGCGGTCACGTCCGAGACGACGACGAAGGGGCAGGCGCGCAAGGCGCCGGCCACCAGATCCGCCTCGGGCATCGAGACGACGGGATTGGTATGGAGGATCCAGATCGCCCTGATCCGTCCGTCGGCCACGGCCCGGAACATGTCCACGGCCTTCAGCCCGGGTGCCCTGGCAATCGTGGGGCTGGCCCAGAAGCCCTGCACGGCAGTGCGGTGAGCCGGATCTTCGATTTCCAGATGGCAGGCAAGCATGTTGGCCAGCCCGCCAACCTCGCGCCCGCCCATGGCGTTTGGCTGGCCGGTAACGCTGAACGGCCCCATGCCCGGGCGGCCGATGCGGCCGGTGGCAAGGTGGCAGTTCAGGATCGCGTTCACCTTGTCGGTGCCGCTGGCGGATTGGTTGATGCCTTGCGAATAGACGGTGACGACCTTTTCGGAGGCGATCCAGAGATCGCAAAAGCGGCGCAGCATCTCATCTGGAAGGCCGGTGATCCGCGGGTCCGAGGCTTGGGCAGCGGCAAGGGCTTCGCGGTGGCCGGTGACATGGGCGAGAAAGTCCGTCGTCGCACCCGCCGCGTCGATGGCCGAGAGCAGCGCATTGAACAAGGCGGCGTCTGACCCAGGTGCCACCGGCAGGTGCAGATCGGCAATGTCGCAGGTGGCGGTGCGGCGTGGGTCGATCACCACGACGCGCATCGCCGGTCGCGCGGCCTTTGCGGCGGCGAGGCGCTGGTAAAGCACCGGATGACACCAGGCGAGGTTCGACCCGGTCAGGACGACAAGATCGGCAAGCTCCAGATCCTCGTAAAGGCCGGGCACGGTATCCGTCCCGAAGGCGCGGCGGTGACCGGCCACCGAGGACGACATGCAAAGCCGGGAGTTCGTGTCGATATTGGCCGAGCCGATGAAGCCCTTCATCAGCTTGTTGGCGACATAGTAGTCTTCGGTCAGCAGCTGGCCCGAGACGTAGAGGGCCACCGCATCCGGCCCGTGATCGGCGATGACCTGCGAAAAACGCCTGGCGATCAGGGTCAGCGCGGCATCCCACCCGGCAGGCCGCCCCTGGATGCGCGGGGTCAGAAGCCGCCCCTCCAGCCCAAGGGTTTCGGCCAGCGCCGAGCCTTTGGAACAGAGCCGCCCGCGATTGGCCGGGTGATCCGGATCGCCCCGGACCGTGGCGCCCCCCATGCCATCAGGCCGCGCCAGAACGCCGCAGCCGACGCCGCAATAGGGGCAGCTGGTTCGGATCATGCCGCCGCCGCGCGGGAAAGGCGGCTGCTGTCCAGCAGGATCCTGCCCCGCTTCACGATCACCGGATAGGTCGTGACGCGGCCTTCGTCAGCCCCCTGGGCCTGGCCGGTTGCCATGTCGAAAACCCAGTTGTGCAGGGGGCAGGTCACCTCGGTGCCATGCACGATGCCTTCGGAAAGCGGCCCCCCCTTGTGCGGACAACGGTCGTCCAGCGCGAAGACCTGATCGGTCGCCGTGCGAAACACCGCGACGCAGCCGTGCGGCGTCTTGACCAGCCGGGCGCCCTGCCGGGGAATATCCTCGAGTGCTCCGATGTCGAGCATGGTCATTCTGCCGCCTCCAGTCTGAGATCGGCCAGCCCCGACCATTCCTTGCGGTCCTCTGCCGCCACATGCCCGGCCCAGGGATCGGTCTGGTAGACGGACTGGCTGAGCAGAAAGCGGTCGTGAAGGGCGCGCCGCACCTGCGGGTCTTCGATCTGCAGGCGGCACCAGTCGAGCCCGACCTTGGCCACCCATTTGTAGACGCGATGCAGATAGCGGCTGTTCTCGCGGTAAAGCTGCACGAAGGCGGCCACCACCTCCAGCACTTCCTCCTCCGTCGTGGCCTTGCAGAGAAACTCGGTTTCCTTCACATCCATCCCGGCCTGCCCCGCGACCGAGATCTCGTAGCCGCTGTCGACGCAGACCACGCCCACGTCCTTGCATGTCGCCTCGGCGCAGTTCCGCGGGCAGCCGGAGACGGCAAGCTTGACCTTCGCCGGGGTCCAGGAGCCCCAGAGCAGTTTTTCCAGACGGATCCCGAGCCCGGTGGAATCCTGGGTGCCAAAGCGGCAGAATTCCGTGCCGACGCAGGTTTTCACTGTGCGCAGGCCCTTGGAATACGCGTGGCCCGACACCATGCCCGCAGCGTTCAGATCAGACCAGATCGCGGGCAGGTCTTCCTTTCGCACGCCCAGAAGGTCGATCCGCTGCCCGCCCGTCACCTTGACCATCGAAACGTTGTAGCGGTCGGCCGCGTCGGCGATGGCGCGCAGCTCGGCCGGCGTGGTGACACCGCCCCACATGCGGGGAACCACCGAATAGGTGCCATCCTTCTGGATATTGGCGTGATTGCGTTCGTTCACGAACCGGCTCTGCCTGTCATCCTGATAGTCGAGCGGCCAGTCAGACAGCAGATAGTAGTTCAGCGCCGGACGGCAGGAGGCGCAGCCGCCCGGGGTTTTCCAGCACAATTCCTGCATCACCGCCGGGATCGACTGCAGCTTCTGCGACTTGATCAGCCGACGGACGTCTTCATGCGTGTGATCGGTGCATCTGCACATCGGCTGGCTCGTGGGCAGGACGAAATCGTCACCAAGCGTCACCGCCATGACCTGCTCCACGAGCCCCGTGCAGGTGCCGCAGGAGGAGGAGGCCTTGGTGCTGGCCCTCACCTGATCAAGCGTGGTGGCACCCGCCCGGATCGCTGCCTCGATCTTTCCCTTGCAAATGCCGTTGCAGCCACAGATTTCCGCCTCAGGCGGCAAGGCTGCAACGGCCGCCAGAGGGTCCGCCTGGGCCCCCCCCTGGTATGCCGGGCCGAAGATCAGCGTCTCCCGCATCGGGCCGATGTCGGTTCCGTCCTTGATCAGGCCGAAGAACCAGCCGCCATCGGCGGTATCGCCGTAAAGGACCGCGCCGATCAGCCGGTCCCCCTCGATCACCAGACGCTTGTAGATGCCGCGTCCCGGATCGCGGAAGACGATATCCTCGCGCCCCGGCCCCTCGGCGAAATCGCCCGCGCTGAAAAGATCGACGCCGGTGACCTTGAGCTTGGTCGCCGTCTGCACCGGCCTGAACGCGGCCTCCTGCCCCAGAAGGGCCTGGGCCAGCACCTTGGCCTGATCGTAAAGCGGCGCGACGAGGCCGAAGAGCTGCCTGTCATGCTCCACGCATTCGCCAACCGCATAGATTGCCGGATCGGAGGTCTGCATCCGGTCGTTCACGGTGATGCCGCGCCCGATATCGAGATGGGCATCCGTCGCCAGCCGCACCTCGGGCCGGATGCCCACCGCATGCAGACAAGATCGGCGGGATAGACGGTTCCGTCTTCCAGAAGAACGGCATCGACCCTGTCCTGCCCGAGGATCGCCTTGGTCGCGCCCTTGCAGTGAACCTTGATGCCCTTCGCCTCGAGATCCCTTTGCAGCAGATACCCCGCCGCCGGATCAAGCTGGCGTTCCATCAGATGGCCCATCAGGTGAATGACCGTGACCTCGGCCCCCCGCAGCGCCATGCCCGCGGCAGCCTCGAGACCAAGGAGCCCGCCGCCGATGACCACCGCTCTCGCGCCGGGCCGCGCGGCCGCAATCATGGCATTGGTGTCTTCAAGATCGCGGTAGGTGCAGACACCGGGCAGTTCCTTGCCCGGCACCGGCAGGATGAAGGGCGCCGAGCCGGTGGCGATGATCAGCCTGTCATAGGGCAGCGCTTCGCCCTCTGCGATCACCTCCTTGCGCTGCCGGTCGATCCGTGTGACCGCCGCGCCGAAGCGGCAGGTGATCCGGTTCGCCGCATACCAGGCGGCATCATGGGTGACGATTTCGGCATAGCTCTTCTCGCCCGACAGAACCGGCGACAGCATGATGCGGTTGTAATTGCCCCGGGGTTCGGCGTTCACAAGCGTGATCTCGAAGGCGTCGGGGGCGGTTTCCGCCAGCTGTTCCAGCACACGGCCGGACGCCATGCCCGCGCCGATGACGACTAGTTTCTCGGCCATCACGCTGCATCCTTGGTTTTCGCGCCGTGTTCGTATTCCTCGAGGAACGACAGGACTTCGGCGCGGTAATGGTAATAGTCGGGATGGTCGAGCAGGGCGCGGCGGGTGCGCGGGCGGGGCAGCTTGACCTCGGTGATCCTGCCGATCGTGGCTTCCGGGCCGTTGGTCATCATCACCACGCGGTCGGCAAGCAGGATCGCCTCGTCCACATCATGGGTGACACAGATCGCGGTCACCTTGGTGCGGCTCCACACCTCCATCAGCACCTCTTGCAATTCCCACCGTGTCAGGCTGTCGAGCATCCCGAACGGCTCGTCGAGCAGCAGAAGTTTCGGCGAAAGCGCGAAGGCCCGGGCGATGCCGACCCTCTGGCGCATCCCGTTCGACATGTCGGCTGCGGGCTTGTTCATCGCATCGGCAAGGCCGACACGTTCAAGGTAGTATTCCACCACCTCCTGCCGTTCTGCCTGCGTCGCCTTGGGGTAAACCCGGTCGACCCCGATCGCCACATTCTCGCGCGCTGTCAGCCAGGGGAACAGCGACGGCGACTGAAACACCACGGCGCGTTCGGGATCGGCCCCTTCCACGTGCATTCCGTCCAGCTTGATCGCACCCTTGGAAATGGCGTTCAATCCGGCCGCCATTGTCAGCACGGTGGATTTGCCGCAGCCGGAATGGCCAATGAGGCTGACGAACTCGCCCTTCTTCAGAGTCAGGTTGAAATCGTCCACCACGGTCAGCGGCCCCTTCGGCGTGGGGTAGATCTTGTGCAGTTGCGAGAAATGCAGATAGCGCTCGTCGGTGAAGCTTTTCGCGGCCTCGGCATAGGCTTTCGGCATGGCATGGCGCGGCGTGACGGCAGGCAGGTGCCGCGTTTCGGCCACCTTGGCGCTGATGCCGACATCCATCAGATAGGCCGTCACATCGGCACGAAGCGATTTGAACAGCGCATCCTCGTTCATCGCGGCACGGTCGCGCGGGCGGGACAGCGTCACCGGGAAGGCCTGGCCCAGGGTGCCGTCGGGGTTCAGGCAGACGATGCGGTCTGCCAGCACCAGCGCCTCGTCCACGTCATTGGTGACAAGCACGACAGTGCGGCGGTCCGCCTCCCAGATCGCCTCGATCTCGGAGGCGACATTCGCCCGCGTCAAGGCGTCAAGGGCGGAAAGCGGCTCATCCATCAGCATGACTTCGGGCTGCATGGCAAGGGCGCGGGCAACCGCCACACGTTGCCGCATGCCGCCCGAAAGCTCTGCCGGGCGGCGGTCTGCGGCGTGGGAAAGTCCCACCATCGCGACATATTTGCCGACCAGCGCCGCGCGTTCGGCCCTCGTGCCCTTGTGGACAGCATCGACCGCAAGGCCGATGTTGCCCGCAACCGTCAGCCAGGGCATCAGCGCATAGGACTGGAACACCAGCCCGCGCTCCGGCCCCGGCCCGGTGATGGGCTCGCCCCGGAAGACGACCTCGCCCCGGTCCGGAAGCTCAAGCCCCGCCATCAGGTTCATCAGCGTGGTCTTGCCGGAACCGGAGAAACCGAGGATGGCAAGAAACTCGCCCTCTTCAACGCTGAGCGTCAGGCGCCGCAGCACCGGCTGGTCGCCATATCCCTTCGAGACGTTGCGAAATTCAAGAATGCCCATCCTGTCACCGTGTTCCCGAGAAGGTGAATGCCTGCTGCAGCGCGAACATGATCCGGTCCAGAACGAAGCCGATCAGCCCGATCGTCAGCACCGCGACCATGATCCGCGCCAGGCTTTCGGAAGAGCCGTTCTGGAACTCGTCCCAGACGAATTTCCCAAGCCCCGGGTTCTGCGCCAGCATCTCGGCCGCGATCAGCACCATCCAGCCCACCCCGAGGCTCAGCCTGAGGCCCGTGAAGATCAGCGGCAGCGCCGACGGCAGGACAAGACGGGTGATCTTGGCCCAGGGCGAAAGCTTCAGCACCCGCCCGACATTGACGAGATCCTTGTCGATGGAGGCGACGCCAAGCGCTGTGTTGATCAGCGTGGGCCACAGCGAGCAAAGCGTGACCGTGATCGCCGAGATCAGGAAGGATTTCGAAACCCCGCCCTCGCCGCCGACCACGGCTGCCGAGACGATCATCGTGACGATTGGCAGCCAGGCGAGGGGGGAGACCGGTTTGAACACCTGCACCAGCGGGTTGATCGCTGCATTGGCCGTGGGCGAGAGGCCCGAGATGATGCCAAGCGGCACCGCAACGATTGTCGCGATCAGAAAGCCGAAGAACACAGTCTGGATGCTGGTCCAGATCTGCTGGTAATAGGTCGGCCTGCCGGTATAGGCCCGCGCCTTGACCTCGTCTGCCTTGCCTGCGGCGACCAGTTCGGCGTTCTTCGCGGCCTGACGATCGTAGAATGCCGCCTCTTTCGCCCGCTCGGCCGCGGCATCGGCGTGCAGAACCTTGGCCTGTTCCCAGACCTGCGCCGGGCCCGGGATCGCGCCGAGCGAGGTTTGCACCATGGGCGCCAGGCTGGCCCAGAGGGCGAGAAACCCCGCAATGGCAAGCACCGGCACCGCCAGAAGCCGCCAGAGCGCGCCAAGCTGCGGTTTCGGCGCATCCCCCGCGATCAGCCGCAGGATCGGCGTCACCCAAGGCAGGCCCAGAACCTTGAACCAGCCATCAAGCCGGGTGATCCTGGCGAAGGTTCTGGATTTTCGTCCGTCCTTTGACGGATCCGAAAGCGTTGCTGGGTCGATTGCGGCCATGTCGGAGATCCTTGAACCTTGGGGTCAGTTGACGACTTCGCCGCCCGAGACGGTCTGGCTGGCTTTCAGGCCGATGGTGAGGCTGTCGATATAGGCGTTGGGCTGTTTGCCGTCGTAGAGCATCCCGTC
Source organism: Tabrizicola sp. (assembly GCA_012032275.1). Lineage (GTDB taxonomy): Bacteria > Pseudomonadota > Alphaproteobacteria > Rhodobacterales > Rhodobacteraceae > JAAURK01. Next base: position 2,077 of record JAAURK010000140.1, on the reverse strand, counting down.
GAGGAATTGGGCAGTGGGCTCGCGGTAGCCGTCAGCGTCGAAATCGAACATGTCGGCGGTGGCTTTGCCCTCGGCGATCAGCGCCTCGGCGGCCTGCTGGTAGATGCCCGGCTTGTAGACCGATTTCGCGGTTTCATCATACCAGCTGTCGGGCTTGGCTTCGCCGATCTGGCCCCAGCGGCGCATCTGGGTCAGGTACCAGACGGCATCGGAATAATAAGGGAAGGTCGCATTGTAGCGGAAGAAGACGTTGAAATCCGGCGCCGGACGCTTGTCGCCGGGTTCGAACTCGAACGTGCCGGTCATCGAATTGGCGATCACCGCCGCATCCGCGCCGACATATTCGGGGCGGGACAGGATCTCCACCGCCTCGGCGCGGTTTGCATTGTCGTTTTCGTCCAGCCAGATCGCCGCGCGGATCAGCGCCTTGGTCAGCGCCAGCGTCGTCTGGGGGTTTTCCTCGACGAAAGCCGCGGTCAGGCCGAAAACCTTCTCCGGATTGTTCTTCCAGATATCGTAGTCGGTGATCACCGGCACGCCGATCCCCTTGGCGACGGCAGCCTGATTCCAGGGCTCGCCGACCGCATATCCAAGAATGGTGCCTGCCTCCATCGTCGCGGGCATCTGCGGCGGCGGGGTGACCGAGATCAGGACATCGCCGTCGATCTGGCCCGAGGTATCGTCGGCACTGTAAAAGCCCGGGTTGATGCCACCCGCCGCGAGCCAGTAGCGCAGTTCGTAATTGTGGGTAGAGACCGGGAACACCATGCCGAGGTTGAAGGGCGTGCCCCGGTCGGCATAGCTGTCGACCACCGGCTTCAGTGCTGCCGCGGAAATCGGATGCACGGGCTTGCCATCCGCCATCTCGACATGCGGCTTCATCTCTTCCCAGACGGCATTCGACACGGTGATCGCATTGCCGTTCAGGTCCATCGAGAAGGGCGTCACAACCGCGCCTTCCGTTCCATAGCCGATGGTCGCCGCAATCGGCTGGCCGGCCAGCATATGCGCGCCGTCAAGCTCTCCGGCGATCACCCGGTCAAGCAGGACTTTCCAGTTCGACTGCGCCTCCAGCGTGACGTAAAGCCCCTCATCCTCGAAGAAATGCTTCTCTTTGGCGATGGCAAGCGGTGCCATGTCCGTCAGCTTGATGAAGCCGAGGGTCAGTTCGTCCTTTTCGATGCCGGGGGTTTCGGCGGCGGCGGGAAGGGCAAGTGCTGTGGTGACGAGCAAGGCTGCGAAACGTGTCATGATCTGGTCCCCGATGGGCGTTGAAATGGAAAAAGCCGCTGGATCCATTGCCATGACAGGGCAGGGGATCGAGCGGCGATGCTCTGGCTGTTCCGGCTTCGGAAGAGAGGCGGCTCGGACGGCATTGTCCGAACCCTTGCGCCCAGAAATCCCCCGCTGCGCTGCAGCGTCAACCGAAAACCGCGCGCGACGACCGGGAAAACGGCATGCCGCATCGCAGCGCTGAAATTTTCAGCGCAACATCGCGATCGGGTCGAAAATCGCGGCATCAAAAAAGCGGTCGGGTTGCAGGACAAGTCTGCCGCGCTGCGAGGCGACCGGCGTCGGGCGTGCCAGCGCGCCTTCAAGCTTTGCCGAAGCGCCCGGAAGATCGGCATTGGTCTGCGACAGGTGCAGCCGATGGAGGTCACTGCGGAACACGGCCGCACCGGCCCGGGCGACGCCACCGGATCAAGCCCATGGCGCTGTGCCAGGCGCATCCCGATCCACGCCGCCTGCGACCGCCACGGGAACGTGGCCGATCCGGCGTGAAACTCCAGGAAGCCGGGGACCACGCGCTCTTCGCCCCGGCTGGAAATGACCAGACGCCCGGTCAAGGCGCGTTCGACGATGTCGGGCGTGACGGCAAGCCGCCCCGGCGCCGCCAGAATCTCGGAGGCGGTGCTGCGGTTCGTCTCCTCCCCCAGCCAGCGGCCCGCGCGCCAGACCGACCGGATCAGCCGGCCGGCCATTTCGGGCTCTGCCTCGGCCCAGCCTGCCCGCGTGGCGAGCACCTTTTCGGGCGCAAAGGCCCAGATCACCGCGCCGGGCAGCAACAGGACACCGG